>CALVRH010000001.1 GCA_944358535.1 uncultured Bacilli bacterium
TCCTTTCTACATTTTGTTTGGCATAACCATTATATCACACTTTTTGTATTATCAGTCATAAAGTTTAACACAACTTAATGAAAAAAATAAAGTTATGTTTTATCTATGCTTTGTTACAGGATATGTTGGAATGATGTATTCTCATCTTGTAATGTCTGTCTGGTTTACTTTATTTTTCATTGTATTTTTACTGTTCTATTTTAAGAAAATTTTTCAAAGAGAAAATTTTATATGTTTATTAATTTCGGCCATACTTATTTTAGCTTTAACATCACCATTTACCATTCCATTAGTTGAACATTTACTAAATGGTGGTTATGTAGTATTTGATACTATATATGGAACAAATTTAGAAACCTTATCATTGAAACAATTCTTTATAAAAACACCTATTATTACTGGTGGCAACAATGTACTTTTCGTTAATTTTCAACTAATTGTAATACTGTTATTTATTATTTCGCTAATAAAAATGATAAAAAACAATATTCCTAAAGAAAGAAAAATGTTTATTATTGGTTGTTTATGCTTTGGATTGTTGGGAATATTCTTTACTTGTTGTGATTTTATTTGGAAATTCGTTCCAGCTTTTTTAAGAAACATTCAACTGCCATGGCGAACTAGTTTATTTGCAACATTTGGAATTTGTATTTTTGCCGCAGAAGGACTAGATTATTTCTTTTTAGTATTTAAAAAGAAATTCATTCCAATTGTATCAATAATATTTATAATTGTACTGGCTTTTAGTTTTTATTATAATTTAAAAGATGCAAGACTATTTGAACATAAATCATTTAATATAACCAATGATGCAATGGGATGGAAAAAAGAATATTTACCATCCGAAACAAAAGAAAATTTGGAATACTTTGAAAAAAGAGATTTTAATGAAATTATTATTACAAAAGGTAATGGTAAAGTAGACATAATAGATAACAAAATACCATACTTAAGTTTTGAAGTATTTGATATAGATAAAAGTATAATACTAGAATTACCTAGACTTTATTATCTTGGTTATAATATAACAGATGAGCATGGAAACATAATTGATTATTATAAGAATAAAAATGGTTTTATTGCAATCAATGTAACAAAAGAGGGAAAATATTATGTTAATTATACAGGAACACCAGGCTACAAATTATCAGTAATGATTGCTTTATTTACACTATTTATAAGTATAATTATTTTATTTGTATATTTATACAAAAAGAAAAAGAATAATTAAAAAGTAAGTACATTTTAACAAAGTACTTACTTTTTTTACAAATTAAAGAGAATACATATCACTTTAATTTTCTGCTTCTTCTAACATGTTTGTAATAAATATTCCATAACCTTTATGTGGATTATCAATAACGACATGGGTAACTGCACCTATAATATTGTCTCCTTGAATAATAGGGGAGCCACTCATTCCTTGAATAATTCCATTAGTTTTATTCAATAATTCTTTATCAATTATTTCAAAAACGAAATTTTTATTTTTTTGTTTTTCAGAATTAATTTGAGTAATATTAATTTCATATCCTTTAACTTCTGTTCCATTTAAAACAGTTAATATTTTTGCATTACCTTTTTTAATTTCACTTGGCTCGGCAACATTATAAGTTTTACCACCACTAATTTCTGCAGTATATTCTCCAAAAATTCCTTGAGTAGTATTTTCCTTTACTTCACCCGTTACGTCTTCTTTATTATATTCGGCTCTTTTTTCACCAGGTGATCCATCAGAACTTGGAACTACATCAGTTACTTCAGAAGAAAAGATCGTTCCATCTTTTATTTCAAATATTTTTCCAGTTGCCTGTTCTTGAATCTCATGTCCTAAAGCTCCAAAAATTTTAGTATTTGGATCTATAAAAGTTAATGTTCCAATACCTGTTACACTATCTTTTACATAAAGACCTGTTTTATATATATTGTTTTCATCTTTATATAAATTTAATGTAGTTTCTTTTTCTTTATTATTTCTTAAATAAGTTAAACTTATTTTTTCTTCTTTTACTTTATTTATTTCAGTTGCCATTTGTTCAATGTTAGAAATTTTATTACCATTAATTTTTTCGATAATGTCTCCTGTTTTCAAGCCAGCTTCTTTAGCAGGAGATGTACCGTTTACTTCATATGTTCCAACAATTAAAACGCCTTTTGAATTTAATGATATACCAATATTTTGTCCACCTACAATAATTTTATCTGAATAAGCAAATACATTTATTGGTATAATAAAAAGGAATAGAAGAAGCAAGAAGATTGATTTTTTAAATTTTTTTAAAAGCAAATAATCATCTCCTAATGAAAAAAATCAGACTACATTATTATTATGGAAAATTTATTTAGAAATACAAGTAGTATTTTATGGCAACGTATTTTATTTATCTTAAAAATATGTTAATATAAGTATTGGTGATTTTATGATATTAAAATTTTGTGATGACAATTTTTTATTTTATATCACCCACACAAAATACTTTGATATTTTGTGCTATTTTGTTATATTTTTATTAATTGCTTTATTTATATTAGTACAAAAAAACGACTTTATCGAAAAAGTAAAAAAAAGCAAATTTAAAATGTTCTTTATTATTTTATTTTCTGGATTTTTTGTTGGATTTTTAATTTTTCTTTTTGCTTGGTTATTAAATAAAGACACATTTAATGGCTGTTCTACAAGATATTATCAAAATATTTATTTTAAAACAGAAAGCACAATAAATGAAACCGTAAATAACTTAAAAAATTCTAAAGTTATTATTGTTGGAGATTCCAGAATGGAACGGATTGTTGATGATGAATCTATCAATATTCCATCAAATTTTACTTTTGTAGCTAAAAGTAGTATGAAAATTAATTGGTTTAAAAATACTGCATTATCAAGAGTAAGGAAAATTTTAACAAACGATAAATACAAATATCATATAGTCATTAATATGGGAGTTAACGATTTAGATGAGGAACAATATAATGGTGATGAAATAGCAAGTGAATATTTTGAGCTTTATAATAATTTAGCAAAAAAATATTCAACTTCAAAAATTTATATTCTGTCAGTTAATCCAATTAATGAAGATATGATAAACGAGAGATGGCATAATGGAAGAACCACAAAAAAAGTAAAAGCATTTAATTCAACTATAAAAAAAGAATTAGATAATAGTGAATTAAACAACATATATTACTGTGATTCATATAACACTTTAGATTTTAAAACGGATGATGGACTACATTACACTAGAGATACAAATAGAGATATTATAAATTACATTGCAAATAAATGTGTAAAATTTTAAAGCGTCTACTTAAATAAGTAAACGCTTTTTATACATAAACAAATAAACCAGCTATAAAGAATGCAATTATACCAATAAGCATAATCCATACTGCAATTTTTTGAACTTTAGGATTCACGATTATCACCTCTAGATAATTATATAATATTTTTTCTTTTTTTGGAATATTTTTTAATCAAAAGAGTATAATTTGATGAGGGATAAATATGAAAAAATATATGGACAAGTTAAAAAGTAATATTCGCATTAACAAAAATTTATTTGTATTTTTAGTGGTAATTATTGCTGTTGGAATTGCGGCTGGAAGCGTATTTGTAACTGTTTTAAATAATGAAGATAAAGTAATGGTTAGTGACTATTTAAATAACTTTCTAAATAATTTAAACAGTAATAATTTAAATTATAGTGGAACTTTAGTTAATACTTTAATCTTTACTTTGGGTGGAGCATTCCTAATTTGGTTACTTGGAATATCAGTGATAGGTTTTATATTAATATTATTATTTTTATTTATAAAAGCTTTTGCTTTAGGATTTTCTATAGGAAGTATAATCATTAATTTTAATTTTAAAGGTATTTTAATTGCACTCGCATACATTGTACCTCATCACATAATTAATATGATGATTTTTCTTTTAATTTCTTCATATGCATTAATTTTATCATATAGATTAATAAATAGTTTTACTAAAAAGAAAAGTTTTGAGTTTAAAGGAATTTTTAATAAATATTTATTTGTTTTAGGGTTTTCATTAATAATATTATTAATAAGTGTTTTATATGAGGTGTATGGAGTACCTAAATTAATTAACCTTATTGTGTCACTTTTAAATTAGATATAGCTTTTATGCTATATTTAATTTTAAATAATAGACTTTACTTCAGCTATTTGATAGAATAATAATGTAATTATGTGGGAAGTGTAAGGTGGTAAAATGATTTTAAAACATAAAATTATTAATTTAAAAAGTAAAATATTAAAAAAACTAGACAACAGCAAATATTTAAACAAATACATTATTATAATTTTAATATTTTCATTATTTTTATTTTCACCACTTTTATTTAATTATATATACGGTGATGATTCAACATTCCATGCAGCAAATATATTAATTAGAGGATCAAGTATTTTTAGTATATTTTCTAAAATTGTCCCTGAAATCGGAAATAATTTAGGATATGGTATAGGAATATTTTATCCAGTATTACCACATGCTTTAGGAGGCTTAATATTAAATATTATTAGTATTTTTGGCTTAGGTGAATATGCTGCTTTAAAAATAGTAAAGTTTTTAGTTATTTTTCTTTCAGGTATAACTATGTACTTATTAGCATCTAAATTATTTAAAAACAAAAATTATGGCTTAATGTCTTCAATATTTTATATTTCTTCAAGTTATTTCTTTGTTGATATGTATTCGAGAGATGCACTAAATGAAAGTTTCGTTTTCATATTTATGCCACTTATTTTTTTAGGAATATACTATTTATTTAATGAACACGATAAAACAAAATTTTACTTATCTTTTGTAGGAGGTTATATTGGGATGATGTATTCCCATTTGGTTTTATCGGTATGGTTTACTATATTTTTTATAATATTTTTACTATTATTTATTAAAGATATTTTAAAAAAAGATAATTTTGTTTCTTTAATTATAGCCGCTTTACTTATTCTAATTTTTACATCACCATTCACAGTTTTGATGATTGAACATATGCTTAATGGTGAATATATAGTTTTTACTAGAGAATTTGACATATTGACATGGACACTACAATTAAAACATTTCTTTGTACAAATATTTGATGTAACAGGAAAAAACAACCTATTATATACAAGTTTTAACATAGTTCTTATTATCTTATCATTTATGACA
The DNA here is from genome assembly GCA_944358535.1 of uncultured Bacilli bacterium. Lineage (GTDB taxonomy): Bacteria > Bacillota_I > Bacilli_A > RF39 > UBA660 > Coprosoma. The sequence goes on from CALVRH010000001.1 coordinate 5,180, forward strand.
TTATTCAAATTATTTAGTAAGAAAACACCTTCATATAGAAAAAAATATATCATGGGATTTTTATTAATTATTATAATGAGTATTTTCTTTGTTTGTAACAATACAATATGGCACTTTACTCCAAATTTTTTAAATAATATTCAATTTCCATGGCGTATCTGCACTTTTGCCATGTTAGGAATATCTTTATTTGCGGCTGAAGGTTTAGATATCTTTTATAATTTATTTAAAAAGAAATTTATTCCTATCGCAAGTTTCTTAATAATCGTTATTATTGCATCAAACACATACTACAATATACAAAACATTCAATTAGTTAAATCACTTCCATATAACATTGTTGATGGAATGGGGTGGGGAAAAGAATATTTACCAATAGAGACAGGGAGTAATCTCAATTATTTTAATGAACGAAAATCAAACGAAATAATCACTAATCAAAAGGAAGTCACAGCTAAAATAATTAAAAATGAAGTGCCTAATATGGAATTTAAAGTTAGTAATATAAAAGAGAAAACAACTTTAGAATTGCCTAGACTTTACTATTTGGGTTATAAAATTGAAGATGAAGGTGGGCATGAAATCAAATATTCAAAAAATAAAAATGGTTTTATTTCTATAGTTATTAACAAAAAAGGATCATATTATGTTACATATCCTGGAACTTTAGGATATCAAATAAGCAAAACAATAGTTATTATAACATCAATAGTATGTATAACTATAATTGTTCTAAAAAAGAGAAAACAAAATAATAATTAAATAAATAGTAAATATAAAAGCGATAGATTTTCTATTGTTTTTTTGATAAAATATGTGTAGGTGATTTAATATGACTAAAGTTGTAGTTGGAATGAGTGGGGGAGTAGATAGTAGTGTAGCTGCTATTTTACTACAAAAGCAAGGTTATGAAGTTATTGGCCTTTTTATGAGAAATTGGGATAGTACTATTAATAATGATTATTTAGGTAATCCAAACGACTTAAATGATATTTGCCCTCAAGAAAAAGATTATAATGATGCTTTAAAGGTTTGTAATAAATTAGGTATTCCTTTAAAAAGAGTAGATTTTGTTAAAGAGTATTGGGATTATGTTTTTACTTATTTTCTAAATGAGTTAAAAAAAGGAAGAACCCCTAATCCAGATGTAATGTGTAATAAGTATATTAAATTTGATATGTTTGCTAAAGAAGCTTTTAAATTAGGCGCTGATTATATTGCGACTGGTCATTATGCTAGATTAATAAATTGTAAATTATATAAGGGTTTAGATGAGAACAAAGATCAAACATATTTCTTATCACAGGTTTCTAAAAAACAGTTAGAAAAAGTTTTATTTCCAGTAGGGGAGTTACAAAAGAGTGAAGTTAGAAGGATTGCTCATGAGTATGATTTAATTACTGCTGATAAAAAAGATTCAACTGGTATATGTTTCATCGGTGAACGTAATTTTAAGCAGTTTTTAGAAAATTACTTACCTAATAATCCTGGTGATATTGTTAATATTGATACAGGCGAAATATTAGGTAAACATACAGGATTAATGTATTATACGATAGGTCAAAGAAGAGGCTTAAATATTGGTGGTACAAAGGAAAGAATGTTTGTATGTAAAAAAGATTTAAATAAAAACATCTTATATGTAGCTATTGGTGATGAAAACAAATATTTATTAAGTTATGCGGCAGAAATAGAAGATGTTAATCTACTCGATGAATTACCTTCTAAATGTATGGCTAAATTTAGATATAGACAGCAAGATAACGAAGTGTTTACTGAAAAATTAGATAACGGAAATATTTTAGTAAAATACCCACAAGGTATCAAAGCAGTTACTGAAGGACAAGCATGCGTATTTTATAATGGTGATGAATGTTTAGGCGGTGGAATTATTAAAACCGTATATAAGGAGAAGAATTATGATTGATAAAATAAAAGAATTAATAAAAAAATACAAATTCATTATTTTATATGGTATCTTTGGTGTTTTAACTACTGTTATCAATATTGGTGTCTATGGACTTTTATATAGTGTTTTAGATGTTTCTAATGTAATTAGTAATATTATTGCTTGGATTGTATCAGTTTTATTTGCTTTTATTACTAATAAATTATGGGTATTTGAAAGCAAAAGTTTTGATTTTAAAATATTAATGAAAGAACTTGGAAGTTTTACTGCGTGTAGAGTTGCCACTGGAGTTTTAGATTTAGGAATAATGTTTGTTGGTGTTGATTTGTTAAAAGGCCCAGCTATTATTCTAAAAATTGCATCTAATATTATAGTTATTATTTTAAATTATGTAATGAGCAAGATATTTGTATTTAAAAAGAAATAAGTCCAAATTATGGACTTTTTTTATTTATTAGGAATTTGCTTTGTAAAAGGTAAAAGTTTGCAAAAATTTATTTTGGTATTTTGCTCTAAAATAATTGAAATAGTTTGTGAAATAGTATAAAATATCTTTTATATACTTAATTATTAGAAGAAAATATAATTTGGAGGTTTGTTTTATGTATAGTTTATTTGCTTTTTTTATTCCAAGTATAATTGGGGTTAGGATTAATAACTATTTTAATAAAGAGTTAAAAATTAAAAACATTATTTATAATTATATAACTTTATTGCTTTTTTCATTTATTATAAATGTTTTAATTATGTATAATCTTTTTGGAATAAAAGAAAATGTATTTAATGTAATTAATTCAGATACAATATTATTTGCTGAAATGGCTACCATATCAATTATAGTTAATGTTATATTAGTTTTTATTGGTCTAGTGATTCAAAAAAATGTTATGTTTAAATTAGAGGTTGAAAATGAAACTAAAATTGAAACAGTTTCTAATAGTGATAATAAAACTACTTCAAAAGATAGTAAAAATATTAAAAAAACTAGGAAAACTGTTTCTAAAACTTCTAAAAAAGATAAAGATAAGTAGTCTATTTACCTTTATTTTTTTCACACTAGCACTCATAATTTACTATGTAACAAACTATATTAATGAATCTTTTTCTAATATTACAGTAGATCAATTATTATATAGTCTTCAATCGGCAGAAGGAACAAGCTCTACTATAATTACTGATGGTGTCTTATATGTTTTAAAACATATCTGGCCAATTTATTTAATTATAGTAATTATAATTATTATTTCAAAACTTTTAATAAAAAATAAAACATATTTAAAAGTGCTTATTAAAAATAAAGAATTTAAATTCAGTTTATTTCCAATTTCTAGATTTATTAGAGTTTTATTTTCTTTTATACTTTTAATTATCAGTTTAAATTATGTATATGTGGAATTTAATCTGGTTAATTATTTTGATACAAATAGAAAAACAAATCTATTTAATACATATTATACTGATCCAAATAACATAAAAATAACTGCTCCAGAAAATAAGAAAAACTTAATATATATTTATGTTGAGTCATTAGAATCTTCGATGTTTTCAAGTAAAAATGGTGGTAATTTTGAGGAGTCTATTATTCCTAATTTAGAACAAATAGCTAAAGATAATATAAATTTTAGTATGAATAATAAATTAGGTGGAGCTTACAATACTTACGGTTCAACATGGACAGTTGCCGCTATGGTTTCTTCAAGTTCAGGTGTGCCTTTAAAATTACCTATAGATGGCAATTTATATTCTGGATATGGTTCATTTTTACCAGGTGTATATTCATTAGGAGAAGTTTTAGAAGATAATGGATATAAAAACTATTTGATGATAGGATCAGATGCTAATTTTGGTGGTAGAAAAGATTATTTTACTTATCATGGTGATTATGAAATAAAAGATTATAACTATGCTAAAGAAAAAGGGTATATAGATGATGACTATTATGTTTGGTGGGGATACGAAGATGGAAAATTATTTGATTTTGCAAAAGAGGAATTATCGCAAATAGCAAAAAATAATGAACCATTTAATTTTACACTACTTACAACAGATACCCATTTCACAGATGGATATGTTGAAGAGTCCTGTGAAACTCCATATGATTATAAATATTTAAATGCTTATAACTGTAGTGATAGTATAATAGGCGAGTTTATGAATTGGTTGAAGCAGCAAGATTTTTATAAAGATACGGTTATTGTAATAACTGGTGATCATTTATCGATGCAAGCTAACTTACCTACGATGTTTGATAGTGATAAATATGAAAGAAGTGTCTATAATGCTTATATTAACTCAGTTGTAAAAGCAAATAATAATAAAAATAGAATATTTACTACTCTAGATTATTATCCGACAACACTAGCTGCATTAGGTTTTAATATAGATGGTAATAGACTTGGTCTTGGGACTAATTTATTTTCTTCTAGACAAACACTTGCTGAAGAATTAGGCGGTTTAGACAAATTAGATGATGAATTATCGAAAAATTCTAAATACTATAACAATAGATTGTTAGGTGACAGTTACAAACAGTTAAAAGAGGCAGTCCCTTCAGAATAAGTTTGGTATGTATAATAAAAAAGTGATAAAATTTATATAGAAAAAGAGAGATTCCATAAGATGCAGAAGCTAACGTGGTTGTGCCTGGGCTCTCTTTTTTCTTAAATTGTTTTCTATTACGAATTTTTTTGGGTAGGCAAACTTTTTCGTAATAGAAAAGTGTAAAATTTTAAATAGGGGAGAGGTAAACAAGAAAAACACAAATATAGAACATACATCCTTTTTGACATAATTTTACATTTTGCTTGACTTTAGTAGGGGAGATGGGTTAAAATTAAATAGTAGGAGGGTTACATACTTATGGAAAGATTAAATGACATTTTAAGAGAACTTGGAATTTCTAAGGTGAAGTTAGCTAAATGTTTAGGTGTTTCTAGACAAATGATTTATAATTATTTAGAATTAGATGATATTAATAAGTGGCCAAAGGATAAAAAAGTAATTTTACTTAATATTTTAGGAATTAAATCTGCCGATGAACTTGATAATATTAAAGTTGATACAGATTATATTATGGATGTTGAGACTAGAATTAATAGTTTGTTTGAAAATTCTAATAAAAGTCAACTTGGCGATAGTAATGTTATATTTTCTGGCTTAGATGATAAAAGAAAAGAACTTTTACATAATATTGTCGATGAGGTTAAAGAGCGCTTAGAAGATGAAAAAGATGAAGAAGGATATAATTCTATTTTATATTTATATCATTATTTACAGTCAATGGAAGGTATGAGAGAACTTAAATATATATTAGCTTATGTATCTAAGGTTGGTGGGTACACCAAACCATATGAGTTTGTATATGATGAAACTGAACAATTTGTATTTGAAAGTATATTATTTTCTGCGTTTAATTTGTATCATGCAGGAACTTCTAGTAAAACTAGAATAGCTGAGACTCATAAACGTTTTGTGGCACAAATAGAGCATAAACTAGAAGATAAAATGAGTAGAACTTTAGAAATTAATTCTGCTAAAGTACAAGCTATGAAAGAACTTGGTTATACAGAGGTTAATGATGAAAATGTTGCGGAAATATTATATAAAATAGATGAAATTCAAGCTCGTAAAGCACGTAATAATTAATCCGATAATATATATTATGTTAACTTGCATATAAAAGAAAATGAGTAGTGTTTAAATAGTTTATAATACTACTCTTTTATTTAATTTAAGAGGTGTTTTATGTTATGATTTATGTTTTGGTTGTTATAATATTGATGATTATTGTATTTTGGGTTATTATTTCCCACTTTGGTACTTCTTCATCCAATAATAATATAAATGAGGATGTTTCTAATGTTAACTATGTTTCTAAGCAGTTTTTATCTAATAGTGAGTATGATTTTTTAACAAAGTTTATAGATTTAGAAAATGAATTACATGTAAATATAGTTCTTTAAGTTAATTTGGCATCTATTATTCAAAAGGTGTCTAATAGTCGTTTTAATACGGAATTATTTAGGAATATTGATTTTGGTATTTTTAATGCGGATTATAGTAAATTATTATTATTAATTGAACTTAATGATAATTCACATAATGAATATCATAGAATAAAACGAGATAAAAAAGTTCATGAAATATGTAATAAAGCTGGAATAAAATTAATTACTTTTTATACAAAATATTCTAATGAAAAAGAGTATGTAAAGGGTAGAATTATTAAGGAATTAAATATTGCTGATGATAATGATTAACTACTCCCCTACCCTTATTTTATAAGGTTTAGGAGGTTAACATGTGATTTACATACATAAATAATATTCCAATTAGAAAACTTATTATAGTTTTCTTTTTTTCTTTATAATGTAAAGCTGATGGAAGCAGTTCTATAACTGAAATATAGGTCATAATACCAGCTATGATGGCAAATATGGCTCCCATAATGGTATTATTTATAATTGGCTTTAGAAAAAGAAATGCTAAAAATGCCCCTAGAGGTTCTGACATACCTGATATGAAGGTTAACCCGATAGCTTTTTTCTTACTTTTAGTTGCATAATATACTGGCATAGCAATGCTTATACCTTCTGGAATATTATGCATAGCTATGGCAATTGTTATAGATATGCCTAGCTTTATGTTTGTTTCTGATGAAATGTATGTTGCAATTCCTTCTGGTATATTATGAATGATTATAGCTATCATAGTAAAGATACCTAATTTATATAGTTTACTTTTTTGATCTATTTTATTTGGCAATATTTTATCAATAAATAATGGTATGATTAAACCTATTATTATAAAGCTCATAATACTTAAAAATATAGAATTTTTAGTAGTGCTTTGAAACATTGTTAAGCTTTCGGGAATTAGGTCAAATATGGAGACACTAAGCATTACTCCTGAAGCAAAAGCTAATGCATATTTTATAATGTTATTTTTTTTCCCTTTAATGAAGATAAATAGTGATCCTAATAGTGTTGATAGTCCAGCAATTAAACATAATAAAAATGGTAATAATTCTTTCATTACGTCTCACCTATTTTAAATGTATGAAAAAAAGTATGAATTTATCATACTTTAAATACCAAACATTTTTAAAAGCAGGCCTGTAATTACGCTGATTAAATATAGAATACTTATTATTTTTATGTTTTCTTTGATGTCTGGATTTGATTTGAATAAAATTAATAGTGCTACACCACTATTAGCTAAAAGCCCTGCTAAGGCGGAAGAAAGTGGTAAAATATCAGATATATATAATTCGGTTAAGATTATGCTTGAACCACAATTTGGAATTAAGCCGATTAGACCAGCTATAAAAGGTGTGAAGAAGTTTTTTTTATCAAAGATATGTTTGATGTTATTTTCACCAATATAATGGAAAGCTGCATTTAATACAAAGGTAATTATAAATATAAATATTAATGTTTTTAATGTATGTTTTATAGATGATAAAATTATGCCATGTTCACAGTCGCAGTGGTCATGCTTACATATTTCAAAATGTTCTTTAGGTTCTTCTTTTCTAACAATTAGATCTATAAAAAAACCACAGATAAGTCCAATAATTATTTTTATTATTACTAATAGTAGTATATTATTTAATGGAGCTTTTTCAGCAATTAATATTGGGAGCATTTCATCACTAGTAGATAGATATATAGCGATTAATGTACCTAGACTAATGATTCTGGTTATGTAGAGATTGGTTGCTAATACTGAGAAACCACATTGTGGTAATGCACCTAATATACTTCCAATTAGTGGACCAAATTTTCCTGCTTTTTTGATTGTAATTTCTGTTTTATGAGATAATTTATGTTCAAAAAATTCTATGATTAAAAAAGCAATAAATAAGAAAGGTAGTATTTTAAGACAATCAAAAATTGTATCTAATATTATTTCTTGCATATTTATTTCATTCCCCTCTATTTGAAAATTATTAATATTTCATTTTTAATATTATAGCATAGTTTTAGGTTTTATTTTCCATGAGGATGAAAATCCTTGTAGTTTTTTTGGAGTCTTTCACTAGTAATATGAGTGTATATTTGGGTAGTTGAAATGTCACTATGGCCTAAAAGCTCTTGAATACTTCTCAAATCGGCTCCGTGTTTTAATAGGTGTGTTGCAAAAGAATGTCTTAGAGTATGAGGAGATAATTCACTTTTAATACCTTTTTCTTTAGCTATTTTTTCTAAAATTTTAAAGAATCCTTGTCTAGTCATTTTGGTTCCATGATTGTTTAAAAATAAATAGTTATTTTCACCGTGCTTAAATAATGGTGTGCGATGATATAAAATATAATTATTTAAAGCTTCAATTGCATAATCATCTAATGGGACAATTCTTTCTTTTGCTCCTTTACCAAATATTCTGACTGAAGCGTTATTTAAGTCAATATCATTTATTGTTAAATTAACAAGCTCGCTTACTCTAAGGCCACTACTATACATAAGTTCTAACATGGCTTTATTACGGTAATCAAAGTCGGTTTTTAAATTAATATCTAATAGTTTATTTATTTCTTCTTCAGATAAAACTTTAGGAAGTTTTTTTGCGGTTTTGGGGTTTGTTATAGTAGTTAAAGGATTTATTTTTGTATATTTATTTAATTCTAAGAATTTATAAAAACTTTTTAAAGTACTAATGCATCTTGATATACTGGATGCGTTTTCATTTTTAGAAAGTTTTTGTATATAATTTTGGATATCTTTTTTGGTTAAGTCAGAAAAATTTTTTTCGAAAAAATTGTTGGCTTTTTTTAAATCAATTTGGTATGATGATATGGTGTTTTCACTGTACTTTTTTTCGAATCTTAAATAATCAATAAATTCTTCAATATATTTTTCGTTCATCATAATTCACCATTTTAATTTTAACAAAAAAAGCAAAAAAAATAAACATACGTGTTATAATAGATATATTGGCGGTGATAAAATGCAACCACTTGCAGATGTACTTAGACCAAATAAATTAGAAGATGTGGTGGGTCAAAAACATTTAATTGGTGAAAGACATATTTTATATAATTTAATTAAACATGGGAAGATTTTTTCAATGATTTTATATGGTCCTTGTGGTACTGGTAAAACTACTTTAGCTTATACGATTATTAATGAGCTTAATTTAAAATATGAATTTTTAAATGCAGTTATTAATAGTAAAAAAGACTTAGATGAAGTAATTAATAAAGCTAAGGCAAATGATGGAATTGTTCTTATAATGGATGAAATACACCGTTTAAATAAGGATAAACAGGATTTACTACTCCCCTATTTAGAAAATGGTTTAATTACTTTAATAGGGCTTACAACGGCAAATCCTTATCATTCAATTAATCCGGCAATCAGAAGTAGATGTCAGTTATTTGAAGTTAAGATGCTTAGTGATGATGATATTAAAGAAGCTTTAAATAAGGCGGTTAAATATTTAAATAAAATAGATATTAGTGATGAAGCTATTAATTATATTGCGAGGTTATCTGGTGGAGATTTAAGATATGCTTATAATTTGTTGGAAGTGGCTTATTATGCTTCCGATAATTTTAAAATAGATTTAGAAGATATTAAGAAAATAAATAATAAACCCAGTTTATATATCGATAAGAATGATGATGGCTATTATGATGTCATTAGTGCTTTACAAAAGTCTATTAGAGGTAGTGATGTTAATGCGGCTTTACATTATTTGGCTAGACTTATAGTAGCTGAAGATTTAGATATTATTTTTAGAAGACTGTCAGTTATTGCTTATGAAGATATTGGTCTTGCTAATCCGGCTATTGGTCCTAGATTAGAGGCAGCAATTAAAGCTGCTGAGAGGGTTGGACTTCCTGAGGCTAGAATACCTCTTGGGGAGATTGTTGTTGATATGGCTTTATCACCCAAGTCTAATAGTGCGCATGTTGCTTTAGATATGGCAATAAATGATGTTAGAATGGGACATGTAGGAAAGGTTCCAAATCATATTAAAACTAATTCTAAAGATTATAAATATCCTCATAATTATAAAGGAAGTTATGTGAAACAGCAATATTTACCAGATGAATTAGTTGGAAGGCGTTATTATAATCCTAAAACAACTAGTAAATATGAGATGAATTTAAAAAACATTTACGATAGAATTAATAAAGCGTAAATGTTTTATTTTAACATAAATAGTTCTAGGGCTAAATTTTTGTTTAATTTTCCAGTTTTTATACCAATATCAATATCTGCTAAGTTATTTAAGTGTTTTAGTAATACCTCTGATGGATAACTTCGGCTGTTTTGAATGGCAAGTTTTACTCTATAGGGATGTATTTTAAGAATGCTTGCAATGTCTTTTTCACTATAGCCTTTTTTTAATAGTTCTTTTGACTGATACATTATTCTAAATTGGTTTGCTAATATAACGAGTATTTTAATTGGTTCTTCATTCATTTTAATCATTTCATGATATAGTTCTAGGGCTTTGTTTTTATTTTTTTTGATAATATAGTCAATTAATTTAAAAATATCTATATCAATTATTTTGGTAGTTAAATTTAATATATCTTCATCTGATATGGTTTTATTATTACCTTTATATATTTTAATTTTATTTATTTCATTTTGAATTATTAATGGGTTATTCCCTACTCTATCTATAAATAAGTTTATGGTTTTATCATTAATGTTATAATCTTTTAATAGTTTTTTTACTATGACTGCTGGGTTAGTTTCATCGTTGAATTCTTTAACTATTCCAATTTTTTTTATTAATTTGGTAATTTTTTTTCTTGTATCTAGTTTTTCATTATGGACGATTAGAATTAAAACGGTGTTTTCATTTATGTGATTAAGATAATTTTCTATTATATCACTATCTTTAGAGGTGGTGCCGGTGAACATATTGGCATTATCTACGATGACTGTTTTTTTATCTTCAAACATTGAGATGGTTTGGGCATCATCAATTATTAATTTTAAAAGAGTATTATTTAAATCATATTTGCTAATATTCATTTGATCTTGTTTTTTAGTAATTTTTTTTATTTCTTCATTTATTTGAAAATCTTTAGTTCCATATAAAAGGTATACCATAAATATCACCTATGAATATTATAACACAATTAAAACACCGTAAGGTGTTTTAATTGTTAAAAAATTCATCATTGGCTTTTGCAATTTCTTCTTTTTTTACTGTTTTCTTTTTATTGTTTGTATGTTGAGAACTAATTTTATCATATTTATTTATACCAAATATTAATGTGGCTATAAAGGCGCCAGCAAATACTGCTCCTAATATTACTTGTAAAACATTAGGTAATGATAAAATAATTGTAGTTCTATCAAAGGTTAGTCTTAAGGTTCCTGATAGTATAAATAAGGCAATTAAACCATATCCAGCGTCTTTGCTGAAGGTTAATTTTCCTAATAGATAAACGTTTGCAAATGGAATCCAAGACATAACTGTTGATGTGCCAGTAACTTTTTTGTTAAAATTGTTTAAGAAAACAGCAAATGCCATATATAGGGCAATAAGCATTACAACTACGACAGCAATACAGAAATACAGAAAAGTTGTTGTTTCATTCATGTTTAATCCTCCCCTTTTATTCTTTGGTTATGTTAACCTATTTATATTTTATCATAAATTTTAGATAATTAACATATTATTTTATTATTTTTTGGGAATTTCAAAATAGAAAGTTGAGCCTTTGCTTGAACTTTCAACACCATATTTGTAATTATGAATTTGAAGAATATTTTTAACAATAGATAATCCTAATCCGGTTCCATAGTTATTTCGTTTATGTTTTTTATCACTATGATAGTATTTGTCCCATATGTGTTTAATATCTTCTTTTTTAATTCCTTTACCAGTATCTCTGATTTGGACGATATATTTTTGTTTTGTTTCTTCAATATTAATATATACTTTTTTGTCTTTACCAGTGTAATTTATAGCATTATTAGTTAAATTATAGATAACTTGATATATTCTTTTATAATCGGCATTGATGATTGTTTTTTCTGGGTGGGTAAAAATAAAATGATAGTGTTCTTGTTCAGATAAGATTTTAAATCGTTGAATAACTTGGTTTATTAATTCAATTAAGTCTATTTTTTCTATTTTTAAAGCGGTATTGCCTGATTCTGTAGCTGATAGATCTAGGATGTCGTTGACTAATAATGCAAGTCTATCGGTTTCTTCGATAATAGTGTTTAAGTTTTCTTCACGTTTTTCTTTATTAGCGTATGTTAAGTCTCTGACCATTTCTGCATAGGCTTTAATCATAGTTAATGGGGTTTTTAGGTCATGACTGACATTGGCCATGAGATCTCTTTTTAAGCTTTCGGTTTTAGATAGTTCATCTTTAGCGTAGTTTAGAGAGTTAGCTAATTCATTTATTTCATAAATATTTATATCGGTTTTGAAGTTTGCACTAAAATTTCCGTCAGCTAGTTTTCTAGCTTCATTACTAATTTTAGTGATTGGTTTTGATAACTTTCTAGATATAAAGTATCCTATGATTAAAGATAAGATAAGGACAATTATGGTTGTAAAAATAAATTGATTACTTAATATAGTTATGGTTGAGTCCATGGGTTCTAGTGAGGCATTAATGAAAGCGTATAAATTGGCATCAAGTTTTAGGGCATATATTAATGTTTCGTTTTGGTAACGACTATTTATAAGATTATAATGTTGTTCTAATAAACCACTATTGATGAAGTCACGTTTTACTTTAAAATTTTTGTTTCCAAATTCCATACATCCTTTGTTAGATGTGGTGGCAGCATAAATATTGTCGCCATATATTTCAATACAAATATCTCTTTTTTGAGCAATGTTTTCTATTTTTTCTTGGCTTAGATTAGGACTTTCTCTGAGTTCACTAGCGGCTTTGTCTAATTCTCCAGTTTTATATGATTTATAGTAGCTATTAAAGAAAATAATTTGAAAGAACCACAAAAAACATAATATGAATATTGAGAAGGCGATTAAAAATAACCATATATTGATTTTTAAGCTGTTTTTTTTGGTATTTTTAAGGTCATTTTTTATTTTATCAATAATTTTTTTTAGTTTATTCATGTTCTTTGACTACAAATTTATAGCCTACTCCTCTTACAGTTGTGATAAGATCTCTATATGGACCAAGATTATTCCTAAGCATTTTAACATGAGTATCTATTGTTCGATCATCTCCAAAGAAGTCATATCCCCAAATTTTGTTTAGTAATTGGTTTCTAGATAAGGCAATATTTTCATTTGTAACAAAATAACATAGTAGTTCGTATTCTTTTAAAGTGAGTTTGATTTCTTTACCATCTATATAAACAGCATGTCCTGGATAATCAATTTTTAATCCTTTATATTCATAATTATCTGGTACCATTTTGCCACTTCGTTTTAAAATTGCTTTTATTCTGGCTAGTAGTTCTTTAGGACTAAATGGTTTAGTTAAATAGTCATCAGTTCCTAAATCAAAACCTTTTAATTTGTCATATTCTTCATTTCTAGCTGATAATATAATTACAGGAATATTTTGGCTTTTTTTAATTTCGGCTAAAAAGGTCATTCCATCCATTTTTGGCATCATTATGTCTAGTACGATTAGGTCTATTTTTTGATTTTTTATTATATCAAGTGCTTCAAGACCATTTTCTGCTTCAATGGTTTCGTAGTTTTCAGTTTCTGCATATGTTTTAATTACATCTCTTATTAATTTTTCATCATCGACTATTAATAGGCGCATAAAATCATCTCCCATAATAATATATAACTTTTTTGTGAATTTTTTGTGAAAGAAAAAAAGCTTTAAGCAGCTTTTGATTGATTTTTGATTTTACATAAAACTTTTACTCTGTTTACTGGATTTATTGCATCATATAATATATTTATATCACTTTTGACAAAACGAATTTTACTTTGTGGTTTGGTAATTTGGATTGGTCTAATTCTTTTTAATTGTTTAGTTAAATTTGATATACCGTTTTCGTCTAAGTAAATATTAGCAAGATGAGTAATATTAGTAGTATTTTCATCTATAAATGTATCTAGTTCTTTTTTTTGAGTAGAATCTAAATTATCTAAATTATTTGCATATTCATATATTTGTCTAATTTTTGGTAAATCAATTGTTTGGTTTTCTTCTTGATATGTTGTAAGTGCGGCTCTAAATTTTTTCATATATTCTAATTTTTCCACATAATCACTTCCTTTTTAAGACTTTTTTAATTATACTTTTTTTTAAAACTTTTGTCAAGTTTTGTAAATTTTTTGCTTTTTATAGTTAGCGGTATTGACTAACAGTTTTTTGATTTTGTTTTTGCTTTTGTTTATTTGAATTTTTTCTTTTATTTTTATATATTCTATATAATTTGGATTATCTTCGTATACTAAGTTATCCATATCGACAAGTATATCAATAATTTCTTCCAAACTCATTTTTTGCATTAATTCACCTATTAAACTAAATATGTCGGCATTAAAATAGTTTTCAATCATTTTTTCCTTTGATTTACAAAGCTTTTCTATTTCTTGGGCTAGTTTTTGAAGATAAATATAAGACTTACTATTGACGCCGAAAAAACGATTATTTAATAATTCTGTATATCCTTCATTTAATCCTTTACCAAAAATGATGCCATTTTTTAAAACAATTTTAAAACCTATGCACATGAATTTGGCATCAGATGATGAAGCATGTAATAATTCGTGGTATAAAGATGCCTTGGTTTGATCTTTATATATATTGATTTCTTTTGTTAATCCGTCATATGTACCTGTGATATTAGGATATATATTTTCACTATTATATTTAATTTTAATATATGGCAAGTTAAGTATTAGGTTTTTAAGATTATTTATGTTTGTGTTTTCTAGTAGCTTTTTTACAAAATAATAAATTTCAGCATTTTTGTTTTTGAGTTTTTTTATTATTTCTTCGATAATTTTTTTGTCTTTTTCAGAAAATTGGATGTGAAGGTGATTTATTTTTTGTAATTCTAAATCTTTAAAGTTTTTGATTAATGCAATTTTTATGGATTTGGATTTTTCTTTTTGAAGTTTTGTTTTATTGAGATAAAAGTTTATGTCTTTTGGTATTGCCGATATATTTATGAGACATATAGTACCTATGATTATGTTTAAGATATTATCTTTCATGATAATTCTCCTTTGCTTGATAGTTTATATTGATTAATGTAAAGAACAGTAGTTTTAATCTACTGTTCAAACTGTGAATTGTATAGATTAGCATAAAATCCGTTTTGTTTCATTAACTCTTCATGGTTACCTTGTTCAATAATGTTTCCATCTTTCATAACTAGGATTAAATCAGCGTTTTTGATGGTTGATAGTCTATGAGCAATGATGAATGAAGTTTTACCTTCGGTTAATTTATCCATGGCATTTTGAACTAATTCTTCGGTTCTTGTATCAACGTTTGATGTTGCTTCATCGAGTATTAGAAATGGTGAGTCTTGAATCATTCCTCTAGCAATAGTTAGTAATTGTCTTTGTCCGGCTGAGACACTTTCATTATCTGAAAGAACAGTATCATAACCCTTAGATAATGTTCTAATAAAGTGGTCTAGTCCTACTTCTTTACAAACTTCTTTTACTCTATCATCAGTGACATTGGTTCTATTATATATAATATTTTCTTTAATTGTTCCTTCGAATAACCAGGTGTCTTGAAGAACCATAGTAAATAGTTCATGTATATTTTCTCTAGTTAATTCTTTTGTGGATACACCATCAATTTTGATGTCTCCAGAGTTTATGTCATAGAATTTCATAAGTAAGTTAACCATGGTTGTTTTACCGGCTCCGGTTGGTCCAACGATGGCTACTTTTTGACCTGGTTTTGCATGTGCATTAAAGTCTTTAATGGTTGGATTGTCATTTCCATCATATTTAAAGACAACGTTTTCAAAATCAATATATCCTTTGACGTCTTTTCTATTTAAGTGTTTAGTAATATTTTTTTGATTACTCATTTCAGGTTCATCAACGAAGTCGAATACTCTTTCACTAGCGGCAGCAGTTGATTGCATAGAAGTCATTGCTTGGGCTATTTGAGATAATGGGTTTGTGAATAGTCTAACATATGTCATAAAGGCAACAATGACTCCAAATGAAATTTGTCCATTCATTGTAAGCATGGCACCAACAATACATACAGTAACGTAACCGAAGTTACCTATAAATGCCATTATTGGTTGCATTAAACCAGATAAGAATTGGCTTTTTTTATTACTTTGGCAAACTTTATTATTGAATTCATCAAATTTTTTACTTGCTTCTTCTTTGCCATTATAGGTTTTGACGACATTTAAACCTGAATATATTTCTTCTATATGGCCATTTAAATTTCCGAGTTCAGTTTGTCTTTGAATGAAATATTTTTGTGATTTTCTGAGAATTGCAGCCATTCCGATGAAACCGATTAAACTTGAAACTATAGCAGTTACAGCTAAAATCCAATTGGTTATAAACATCATGATAATACTACCTAAAAATAGGGTTATACTACTTACTAATGAAGCTAATGATTGGTTCATTGATTGGGCAATCATATCAACATCGTTAGTGATTCTAGACAAAATATCTCCTACTTGATGTTTATCAAAGTATTTAAGTGGTAATTTATTTATTTTTATAGATATTCTACTACGTAAGTTGTTGGCGAATTTGTTTGCGACGTTAGTCATACAAATGGATTGAATATAGGTAAATAATGCACTGGCAAGATACATGCATACAAGAAGTAAGGTTATGCTTTTAATTTTATCCATATTCATGGTTGGCTCGATTACTTTTCTTACTGATTTTGGTAAAGTGTCTAATTTTTTATATAATTTTGTTTCGTTGGTGTTTTTATCTAGTGTGCTTAAAGTTTTGACAAATTTATATTGATCTTCAGCGCTTACTTTTGTACCGTCAATGGTCACTTCTGTAAAGAAAATTTCTCTTAGATTTTTAGATAAATTTATATTTTTGGAATCTTCGTTCATGTTGATTAGGTTTATTTTATCTTTGGCTGTTATTGTTTTTCCTTTATAGTTTGTTTCGGCAAATATTTTTTCTAGAATATTATTTGGAAGTTCAGCTAATTTTTTTAACGAATCTTTACTGTCACTATTTTCTAGATTTTGAAGAATATTTTGGAATGTTTCTTTATCTTTTGAGGAAATTGTTTCATCTCGCATGATACTGGCAATATTTTCCTCTGAAAGGTTTGGTCTTAATATTTCTGGAAGTGTTTCTTTTAGTTTATCTTCACTTAAGTTTTCGGTAGCTTTTTTAGTTAAGATTTCTATGTTGTTTTGATTAATAACAAGTCCGGCTGATATTTCATCAGTTAGAGCTGATAATCTATTTGGAGCTAAAATGGAAAGAATGGAACCTAATATAGCTAAGGTGAAGGCTATTACTATTAAAGTTTTGTAAGTGTTTATTTCTTTAAATAGTCTTTTTATGGCACTTTTAAAATCTCTTGCTTTTTCATAAGTTTGGCCATTTCCTGGTCCATGATTTGGTCTAGGCATTTTCTAATTCCTCCTTTGACAATTGTGAAAGTGCGATTTGTTTATATACATCACAATTTTTAAGTAGTTCTTTATGAGTTCCCATTCCGACACATTTACCACTATCTAGAACAACTATTTTATCGGCGTTCATGATGGTACCAATTCTTTGAGCAACGATTAAACTGGTGGCATTTTTAGTGTATTTTTTTAGTTCTTTTCTTAATACTGCATCGGTTTTATAATCGAGAGCTGAAAAGGAGTCGTCAAAAATATAAATTTCTGGGTCTCTAGCAATAGCTCTAGCAATAGCAAGTCTTTGTTTTTGCCCACCAGAGACATTTGTACCACCTTGAGCAATATGTGTTTCATATTTGTCGTTCATTTTTTCAATGAATTCGTTAGCTTGTGCGACTTTAGCTGCTTCTTTAATTTTAGTAGTACTTTTTTCGCCTTTACCATTATTACCATAGGTTATGTTATAGTTTACTGTTCCAGCAAACATTACTGCTTTTTGAGGTACGTAGCCTAATTTATTGTTTAGGGCTTCAAATTTATAGTCTTTAACATTTACTCCATCGATTAAGACTTCACCTTCGGTAGCGTCGTAAAATCTAGGAACTAAGTTGATTAGGGTTGATTTACCACTTCCAGTTGATCCAATAAAGGCAATAGTTTCTCCTTTGTTTACTTTAAATGAAATATTTTCCAAAACATATTCATCAGCATCTGGATATTTAAATGAAACGTTTTTAAATTCAACTGTGCCTGTTTCTTTTGTTTTACCATCAAATGAACCAGGTATAATTTTTTGTTTTGTATCTAAGACTTCATTAATTCTTTTTGCAGATACATCGGCTCTTGGAATTATCATGAAAATCATAGCAAGCATTAAAAAGGACATTATTACTTGCATGGCATATGAACTAAAGACAATCATGTTACCGAATACTGTTATTTTATCAGCTAATACTGAATTTTGGATTAATCCTGCGCCAATAAAGTAAATTGATAATGTTAGTCCATACATGATTAAATACATTACAGGCATCATAATGGCGAATTTTTTTTGGTTAAATAGTTGTAAGTTTGTTAGGTTATTGTTTACTTTATCAAATTTTTCTTCTTGATATTTTTCAGCATTGAAGGCTCTAACTACTCTAATGCCGGTTAGATTTTCTCTAGCTATTCCATTGATTTTATCAATTAATTTTTGAACGAGTTTAAATCTTGGAATAACGATAAGCATAAGGGTTGTAATGACACCCAATAAGATTAATACAGCTATACCAGTGATTGCACTCCACTGCCAACCTTTGTTTAATATTTTGGTAATAGCCCATACCGCTGTTATAGGTGCTTTGACTAGTAGTTGCAATCCCATAGCGATTAACATTTCTATTTGGGTAACATCATTAGTTGTTCTAGTTATTAAACTACTTGTTTGAAATTCTTTGATTTCTTCAGTATCAAGGTTTTGAACTTTATTAAAAATTTGTTTTCTTGTGTTTTTAGAAAATTCTGATGCAATATAAGCGGCAAAATATCCAGCACTAGCGGCGAATATTAAACTGCCTAAAGCGCATAAAACCATATATACGCCATTTTGAACTATGTCAGACATTTTACTACCTTCTGTTTGAACAAGTACAGTTATTTCAGACATATAATCTGGAATTTTTAGTTCTAGCCATACTTGGCAAACAATTAAAATTACACAAAATAGTGCATAAAGCCATTCTTTTTTTGTAAGATTTTTTATTAATTTTAGCATATGTTCATCCTTTCGTTTTTATATTTTCTTTCATTTTATTAATAATTTTGAAAAAAAGTTCTAAATCTTCTTTTTTGATGCCACTAGTAATAACTTTTTCGGCTTCGTTTAATTTGTCTTTTACAATTTGAAAGTTATTTTTAGCGGTTTCACTAATGATTATTTCTTTTTTTCTAGTATCAATTTGATCTTTAATTCTAAAAATTAGGTCGTTTTTTTCCATTGTTTTTAGAATCTCAGAGAGGGTTGCTCTTCTTAGATTTAGAGCGTTTCCTATGTCTTTTTGATATATTTTTTCATTTTGTTTGGAAATTATAAAGTGCAGGATTTGCATTTGAGCTGGTGTTGGCATTTTTTGTTTGTCAATATCAGCTATACAAATGTATCTTATAATTTCATGGTTTAAATCTTTTATTAGATAGGTTACTCTTTTGTTTTCCATTATTCACCTTCTTTATAACCTGCTAAAACATTTTAGTATAATTTTAAAATATTGTCAATACCCTAACAAAAATATTTTTAAATCACATATTTTCCCACAATTAAAAGATAAGTGGAACTTATCTTTAGTTATTTATATGATGATGTATTTGTGGTGTATTTTTTGTTATTTTGGCAAAAGTATACCCATTTTCTTTAGCAAATTTTATAATGGCTGGCAAGGCTTCGACAGTAGTTCTTTTGTCGATTAAATCATGCATTAAGACGATATTTGTTCCATTATGTATTTTATGCACGACGTTATTATATATGCTTTCTTTTGTCTGCTGACCACTTGCATCATTACTGTCGACATTCCAGTCGAAATAATAGTAATCATTTTCGGTTAATTTATTTGTTATTCTAGTTACAATACCTAAATTATATTTTCTAGATATGGTATTTGATGAACCACCTGGTAATCTTACAATACGTGATTTATGGCCAGTTATATTATAAATTTGATTTCTTATTTGATTTAAATCATTAAAGTAATTTTCATCTTGGGAATAGATATAACTATAGTTGTGAGTTGATGTATGAAGAGCTACTGTATGATTTTCTTCTTGCATTCTTTTAACAAGGCGTGAATATTTATCAATTTGTCTTGAGGTTAAGAAAAAAGTGGCAGGGATATTTTCTTCTTTTAGAATATTTAATATACTTTCGGTTAGAGCGCTTGGGCCATCATCAAAAGTTAGATAAATGGTTTTAGCTGATACGACTGAAGGGTTTATGTCTTTTGCTTTTATTTTATTTGGTTTATAGTAGTTTATTTTTTGACTAAAGGCTACTTTTGGATTTATTTGTTTAAAGGTTTGTTTTGGGTTATTTATTTTGGTTATATAGTTTAAAATTATTAAAATATTGAATAAGATACATATTATGATTATAATAGGTACTTTATTTTTTAAAATGGTCTGTTTAATGTTTTTATGCAGCATACTACCTCACCTATTAACATTATACCTTAAAATATAAGGAAAACCAAAGAAATTAGTATTTTCCTTTGGTTTTTTTGCATATATTATTTCTTTCTATTATTAAATTTAGTATTTCGTTTATTTTTTCTTCAGTTGGATTATCCGCCGTTTTATTTAATTTTTCTAATATTGCTTCTTCACTTTCTTTTGTAAATTCAGATGATATAGGGTCTGAAAATTTGAGGGCTTCAACTAAGTCTTGATTGTTTATTTTTTTAGCTATGTTTAAAGCTTCTTCAATAAAATTTTGGATGTTATTTATTTTTTTATCATATTCTTTTAATCTATTTTTGACGAAATATAAAGGTAAGAATATGATAAAATATATGATAGTTGTAACTATAGTTATGATTAAAAGATTATTTATATTTAAGTAAGCATATATGTTTATAGCAAATAGATAAATGATGGATAAAATATATAAGAAAGTTATATATACTGTTTTATCTTGATTTTTCTTTTTATTTAGAATTAATATAATCAACAAGGTTATAATTAGGGCCACTAATTCTATTATAATGGCAAGATAAAAATTATTATTGATATTTTCGTCTATTATTTGATTTATAGTTATAACAGACGAAGGAATATATATTTCGCTTGGCATTTTATCTAAATTCATAGAAATAGTGGTTACAGGAAGATTTTCAATGGTTTCTGGGATTATAATTTGTTTTTCACTACCTTTATAACCAGTTACTTCTATTTGATTATTTTTGATGTTATAAGTGAAATTATCGTTACTTTTAAGTTCGTTTAGTTCACTATCTGATATGTTTTGATAATTAAAATTGTTTTTTTCGGCATAGTTTTGAACATTTTGATTATTATGTGAGGTTAGTTTGATAGAGCTATTATTGATTGATTTTATATTTTCATCTATTATTTGATTTATGGTTATAACAGATGAAGGAATATATATTTCACTTGGCGCTTTATCTAAACTCATAGAAATAGTGGTTACAGGAAGATTTTCAATGGTTTCTGGTATTATTATTTGTTTTTCACTACCTTTATAACCAGTTATTTCTATTTGATTATTTTTGATATTATAAGTAAAATTATCGTTACTTTTAAGTTCGTTTAGTTCACTATCTGATATATTTTGATAATTAAAATTGTTTTTTTCGGCATAGTTTTGAACATTTTGATTATTATGTGAGGTTAGTTTAATGGAATTGTTATTAAACGGTTTATTTAGATAGGTTAGAGTTAAGAAAATGGTACTTATTAATATTATAATAACTGGAATGATTTTTTTCATATTATTTTATTCTCCTTCCACATTTTGGACAAAATATGTTATCGGGTTCTAATTTATGATGGCAGTTTGGGCAGGTTAAATTATTTTCTAATGAGGTTCCACATTTTTTGCAAAAGCTGTGATCTTTAGAGTTTGCAGTTCCACACTTTGGACATGTTTTAGTATTGTCAATATTAGCGATAACACCTTGAACATTATTTCCAACTTTGTCGCCTAAAGTGGTACCTATTCCGCTCATGATACCAAGTCCTACTCCAACGTTAGCAAATTCGCCTACGCCTTCGTTAGCAGCCATTTTTTCTAAGGCATTATAAGATCTTTCTTCTTGATATGAGTAACCTTCTTGTTCACGTTTTTTAGCTTCGGCTTCAGAAGCAATGACTTTTTGTTTGGCTTTGGTTTCTTCATCAATAAGTTTTACTTTTTGTCTTAATTCGGCTTCAGCTACAGAAACGGTTTGTTTAAAATATAATTCTTTAAATTCTAAGTATTGTTTATCATCCTCTGGTTTTAATATGGTAGTTACAAAGAATTTATTTAGTTTAATGCCATAGTCTGCAAAGTCTTTATTTAAAAGTTTTTGAAGGGTATCACTAAAGTCGTTTAAGTATTTATCAACTTCAAAGATACATATTTTATTTTCGGTTATGATGTTTGCCATATAACTTTTAACTTTTGTTAATATGCATGATGTGAAGAAGTTATCAATTGTTTCATTATCGATTGTTTTTTTGATTCCGACTAGTTTTATTAATAATTTTCTTGCGTCTTCGACAATGAAACGCATTTCACCGCAAGCTCCAATTTGAATTGGGAAATTATATTTCGGGTCTAGAAATTCAATTTTACTACTGGTTCCCCATTTACTATTTTTTTCGGTTTTATCGATAAAATATACTTCACACTGAAAGGGACTTCTAAAACCGGTTGGAATATTTAAAAATGTTTTTAGAAGTGGAATATTATTGGTGGTTAAGGTATATTTACCTGGTCCAAATAAATCTAAAGCTTTACCATTTGAGAAAAATAAGGCTTCTTGTGACTCATGGACTATTAACTGCGACATTGTGTTAAAATTTGTTTTAGGATATCTCCATACTAGATTATCGTCGGCTTTTACTTTTTTTATTACTTCAAATATTGCCATAATTTACCTCTACTTTCTTTTTGGAATATATTTTGAATATGCATATTCTCCATTTTGTGATTTATATCCAGAGTATACATAACCTGTTTTGTTTGGTATATATTCTATTTTATACCAAAGACCATCTTTATTTGGACAGTTATCTATATTTTTACATGACACTATTTCTAGTACATTATAATAATTTCCTGAAAAGATATAATCTTGTTTTTGGCTACTGCTATCTGGATTTTTTCTAACATTTATATAATCGATTGTTACTAATATTTGGTTTTCATTTGTGTTTTTTGCGCCTATATTTTTTGGTTTCATGAATACGATGAATATTAAGGTGATTGATAATACTATAGCAAGTATATAGGCAATTATTGGCGTTTTAGTATGTGGGTTATCTTCAAAATTTTTCTTTGTTTCTTTTTGTAATTGTTTAATTTCTTCAGCGTACTGTTTTTTGATAAGGGTTGTTTCGGCTTTTAATTGCCATTTAGAGTTCATTAATATTAGTATGATAGTGAATATGTAAATACCTAGTATAGATGAGTTAAAAGTTAAGTTATATTCTTTATATATAAAGACTGAAAATAGTAAGAATATAAATAGATTTATAATATATAGATATTTAGATATTCTTCGGCTTTTTCGGCTACTAAAACCTAGTATATAAGCTATAAAATATATTATAGATGTCGTGCCAAAGATTATCACGAGTTGGTCAGATAATAGTTTTATATATAAAGTTGGATTGTTTGAAACAAAAACAGAATTACTAATTAATATAATATAGAAAGTGGCTACTACAGCGGAGAGTAAAAATGTGATGATGCTATAACTTTTTGGGCATTTTTCTTTGTATATTTTAACTTCTACGCCTCTTTCTTCTTCCTCTCTTTTTAATTCTTCCTGTTTTAACATTTCTTTGAATTTATTGAATAATTCATCAGATATTTCTTCGTTTTTTGGTGTTTTTTTGATTATTTTAGTAATACCTCTTATTAAATCTTGAATAGCACCTATTTTATTTAGGTCTTGTCCTTGAAGAAGAATAAATTCTTCAGGTAAGTCAGAGGCTGTCATGCCATAAAAACAAGGAATTAAGGTTTTATTTTTGTCTTTTTTCATGATGTCTAAGTAACGACTCCACTCATTTTTGACCCAAACTGAGTTCATGTTTTTTTGAGATGTTCCAATTACCAACATTACTTTTGAGGATTTTAGTGCTGAATAGATATATGGTTCATATTCTGAGCCTATTTTATCTTCTAGAGTAATTCTAGAGAAGAATACTTTATAGTTTAATTTAGTTAATTCGTTATATATTTCTTGGGCTATTACGGAATCTTTGGTTCGTCCACCATTTTTTTCGTCGGTTTCTTTATAACATATGAATATATCATATGGGCTTTCTTTTTCAGATATTTCTAATATTCCTTTTTGAATTCTATTAATTTCTTTAGCTTCTTTTTCATAGAGTTCTAATGTTTTACCATAAGCATTTTTTACGATATGTTTATACTCTTGAGTAGTTAAAATTGATTCTTTATTAGTTCTATGACAAGTAGGAATTTTTTTATTTGTTTTAGGGTCATCGACATATTCGACGCCGTATTTACAAAGAAGAATACCCCACTGCGCTTCTAACTGAGTGTTATCAAGATTTAATATAGATTCATATAGTCCTTGCGCTTTATCAAACTCATTAGATTGTCTTAATTCGTTTGCTCTATTATAAAGGTTGATTATTTTTTCATTATCAGAGTTTGGCAAGGTCATAGTACTTTTACAGTATAGACATTTACCGGTATTAGTACCTTTAATTGGCTCAATATCGCCGCCACACATTTTACATTTAAAGGTCATTTAAAACACACTCCCACTACTTTTTCTATTATGATTTTATCATATTTGTTTTTTTAAAACAATGATTTATAAAAGTACGGTCAAAATACAAATATTGTTATAATTTATTTTTTTTCTAATTTTTTAACATATTCATTGTTATCTCCACTATATACATACCCTATTACTCCTTTGCCAGTTTTAATTTTATACCAATAAGTACTATAATCGTCATATTCGTCTTCTTCGATGGCTTCTAATATTGTATATATTTCACCTTTTTTTACTTCGCCTAAAATATGAGTATTATTATATGTATTAGTTTCTTGTCTAATTCTAAGGTATTCTGTAATTATTTCTATTTGCTCTTTAGTATCATCGCGTTTATTTGTTTGTTCATTATTTAATGATGTGGCTGTTTTTATGATAAATAACAAGATGGTTATTATAACAATTATGAGTATTATTTTTTTTCCTTTAGTTTTTTCTTTTGTTTTAAAATTTTCCTTAATATATTTATTTTTCTTTAACTGGTTATCTTTTTCTTCGGTAGTCATTATCGATTTAGTACTAGAGTTTAATGTCCAAGATGGATTTAATAATGAAGATATAACTTGAACTATAATTATAAAACTATTTATAAGTATTAATTCAAAATTGCCTATCACAATGTTTTCGACGGCTCTAAAATTTTTGTCAGCGAAGTTATCAACGACAGCACAAAAAACGTTATTAAACTGTAATATTAATAAAGCTATAGAGAGCGCTGTGAGCAAACTTTTATATTTATATGTTTTTCTTTTGAAGCAAAATATAAATGATAAAATAAAGAATATTAAAGATAAGATTATTAATATATAGCTGGATAGTTCAGTATAGTTAATGTCTAACAGTAATAGATAACAAATGCTAGCTATAAAAATTATTCCTACTTGAATTAAATAGTACCATATTGGAAGATTTTCTTTTAATATAGTAACTTCATATTTACCATTTCCTAAGTTTTTGGCTTCGTCTAAAACATTTTGAACTTTAGCAATGGTTTCTTTATCTATGCCTTCAATGTCGTCTACTTTAGTTTCTTCAATTATTTTTTTAACGCCTCTTGTTAAATCTTGCATGGCGCCAACTTTATCCATTGATTGAGCTTGAAGCATGGCAAATTCTTCCGGAAGTTTATAGGCGTCTATTTTACTATATACGGGTATTAAAACTTTTGATTTGTCCTGATGCATCATTTCTAAAAATCTATTCCACTCGTTTTTGACCCATACAGCACTAAAGTTTTCTTCGCTGGTTCCAACTACGAGCATTACTTTTGATGTTTTTAAAGCTGAGTAGATATATGGTTCATATTCTTTTCCAAGTTTATTTTCTAAGGTTATTTTAGAGAAAAACACTTTAAATCCAAGATTTGTTAGTTTATCATAGATATCTTCGGCAATGACAGAGTCATGGGTACGATTTCCTTGTTTATCGGTTTCTTTATAACAAATGAAAACATCATAAGGCTTTTCTTTTGAAGAAATTGATAGAATATTTTTTTGAATTTCATCGATTTGTTTAGCTTCTTTTTCGTAAAGTTTTAGAGCATCACCATACGAATTTTTTTTGATATATTTAAAATCATTATCTAGTAAGATTGAGTAGTCATTTGTTCTATGACATGTTGGTATTTTTTTATTTGTTTTTGGGTCGTCGACGTATTCGACGCCGTATTTACAAAGAAGGATACCCCAGTGAGCTTCTGTTTGAGTGTTATCTATTTTTAATATGGTTTCATATATTTCTCTTGATTTATCAAATTCATTATTTAATCTTAAGTCATTGGCTCTATTATATAGGTTTAATATTCTTTCATTATCGATATTAGGCAAGGTCATTATACTTTTACAGTATAGACATTTACCGGTATTAGTGCCTTTAATTGGCTCGATATCGCCACCACACATTTTACATTTAAAGGTCATTTAAAACTCACTCCCACTATTTTCTATTATGATTTTATCATATTTGATTTTGAAAAGCAAATGAAAAATTGGCGTTGTTTTGACCAATTTATTTATTTTCTAGATATTCATTTTGCTCTTTTAAAATTTGTTTTGCTTTATTGTTATCTATTACTTTATAGATTTCATATCTAATTTGCTGAAGGGTTTTATATTGACTTTTTTCTTTTTTTGTTGGTTTTTCTATTGTTTTAAATTTTTCTAGATTTTCTTCAGTGTTAGTTAGTATTATATTTAATTCATTATTATTAAATGTTTTATTAGAAATATAATCTTGGTATAAAGTAGTTACAATGTCTAGGCTTTCTAATTTATAAAAATAGTTATTAAATTCATCTTGGTATTTATCATATGCTTTATTTTTTAATAAGGCATTAAAATACCATACGGTGTAAATGGAATATTCTTTTTCGGCGTCTTTACTATCTTTTCTTTCCTTTATGAAATTATCTTTTTCTTTCAACAATTGACTATAGTATTTTATTTGTTTACTATAGTTTTTTGTTCCATAGAGATTACGACATAGTGTGATTAGATCATTATAGTCTTTGGTTTTGTTATATTTTTGTTCTAGATGTTTTGGGAGGTTTTGATCCCAACAATAAGAAAATGTGAGTGTAATAGCTATAACTATTAATAAACTTACAATGATTTTTTTGATCATGATATCATCTCCTATTAATTATTTACTCCATGGGTGACCATTGGGGTACTCATGGTTATTTTATCAAAACTATAACCATTATTTTTACCAAATTGAATAATACTTTTTAGGGCATCTCTAGTTTGGGGTTTTATATCGTGCATTAAAATGACATTGGCTCTATTTTTGCTTAGGTTTTTAACAACATTATTGTATACGGTTTTAGAGCTTCTAGCGCTTCCTGCGTCGTCACTATCAACATTCCAGTCAAAGTAATGATAGCCTTTATTTACAACGTCTTTTGTAAGAGTAGTCATGATACCTTTTGAGTATTTTTTTGAAATGGTATTGGATGAACCTCCTGGAAATCTAATTATTTTTGATTCATATCCAGTTATTCTTTTAACTCTATTTTGGACTTGTAATAGGTCATTATAATAATTATTTACTGAACTATAAACTGTTGAATAGTTATGAGTTGCAGTGTGAAGTCCAACGGTATGTCCTTCATTATATTCTCTTTTTATTAGAGAATCTGGACCACTATTAGTGACAAAGAATGTGGCTTTGACATTTTCTTCTTTTAAAATATCTAAAATAACGTTTGTCGTGCCTTCTTTTGGGCCATCGTCGAAGGTTAGATAAATGATACCTTTATTAACCGTGGAATTATTTTTTACAGGTTTATTTATTACTTTTACAGTTCTATCTATACTAAAGGTATTACTGGTAGAATCTTTAACTGTATAATTTATTTTGTATGTGCCTACTTTATTGGTATTTACGCTTCCGGATGTTATGACTTTACTAGTTAAATCATTATCACAATTATCAGCTGCAGTATAACCTGGTTCTTTCCAAGATTCACCAATATATATGGTTTGAGACTGATTTCCTTTTAAGGTTATTGTTGGACTGGTTTTATCTTCTTTAGTGATGGTTCTAGTTAGTTCAGTTTTATTACCTGACGAATCTTCTACTTTATATGTTATGATATTGTTTTTAGTAATAACTTGAACTTTGCTTGTGATGTCACCATCATAATTATCTATTGCTTTATAACCTTCTTCTTTATATTCTTTATTTGGACATATGGTTATATTTTGATTTCCTGTTAAAGTTATTTTTGGCTTTTCTTTATCTATTAGTTTAACTTTTCTTATTTGTTTAAATGTTAATCCGTTTATTTTTACTTGATATATTATGTCATATGTACCTAGTTTGTTTTTATTGATTTTATTAGTTATTTTTACATTTTTTGAATAATCATGGCCAAATTTTGTTACTTTATAACCTGGTTCTTTATATTTTTGACCATATTTTAAGGTTATGTTTTGTCCTTTAGTTAATTCAAATTTTGGCGGCCAAAAAAATAAAACTACTAGGCTAATTAATAATAAAATAATTATAATTATAATTATACTAATAACGTACTTCTTTTTCATATTTTCTCCTATTTATTTTGATATTCTAGGGCTTCTTTTAGTGAGTATTTACAACCACAATATTTTTGACGATAAAGGTTATATTTGGCGGCGAGTTCGTTACTTCTTTTATATCCTTCTTTCTTTTTGAAGTCGGAGTACAAGTATTTGATACCATATTTTTCAGATAAAACCTCACCTATTTTGTTTAATTTTTCACTATTTTTATAAGGACTTACTGATAAAGTGGTAGTAAAGTAATCAAAGTTATGTTTTTTGGCTAGTTTAGCGGTTTTTTCTAATCTTAGATAAAAACATTTGGTACATCTTTCGCCACCTTCTTTTTCGTTTTCCAAGCCTTTAGCGATAGATTTGAATTCTTTACTTTCGTAACCTATTTCTAATATTTTTATTTTGAATTTCATTTTTAGGATTATTTCTTTTAGGGTATCAAATCTTTTTAAGTATTCTTCTTCTGGATATATGTTTGGATTATAGTACAAAATGGTGACATCAAAAAAAGGATAAAGCCTTTCTATAACTGAACTACTGCATACTCCGCAGCAAGCGTGAAGTAATAGTTTGGGTTTACCTTTTAAATTTGTTATAGTTTCTTCCATTATTTGATTATAATTTGTTTTCATAATTTCACCTTTATTCAAGGATATTATAACACAAATATTACATAATTAAAACATCGCCAGTCATTTCTTTAGGAATTGTTAATCTAAGAACTGTTAATACAGTTGGTGCGATATCTGATAATTTGCCATTTTTAAGTTTGATGTTTTCTTTAGTGATTAAAAAAGGTACGGGATTTATAGAATGGGAAGTAATGATATTCCCTTCATTATCTTGCATATAATCGCAATTTCCGTGATCGGCGGTAACGATTAATGTGCCATTTAGTTTTTTTATTTCTTTATAAATTTTACCAACACATTTATCTACTGCTTCAAGAGCTTGTACAGTGGCTTCGAAGTTACCGGTATGTCCGACCATATCACCGTTAGCAAAGTTTAAGATTATGACATTATAGTCTTTTAGTTTTGGAATTAAGGTTTTAGTTATTTCATATGCGCTCATTTCTGGTTTTAAGTCATATGTGGCGACTTTTGGTGAAGGTACTAGTATTTGGTCACAATGACTTAGATTATCTTTATTTTCACCATCAAAGAAGTATGTAACATGGGCATATTTTTCCGTTTCTGCAATTCTTAATTGAGATAATTGGCTTTTTTCTAAAACTTCTCCTAAATAGTTGGTTATTTTAGGATGAGTGAATAGGTTTGTACATATTACATTTTTATCAACGGGAAGCATAGTAATGAGTTTTAAATTTGGGATGAATTCTCTTTTAAATTCTTTAAAGTTTTCATTTGTTAAGGCTGTAAATAGTTCTCTTAAGCGGTCAGGTCTAAAGTTAAAGACAATAATACCATCATTTTCTTTGATAATGCCATTAGTATGAGTGAATGGAACAATAAATTCATCGGTAATTTTATGTTTATAACTATCTTTTATTTTCTTTTTTATGTCATATGTTTTGGTTATTTCGGTCATTTCTTTATAGGCTTTTTTAATGCGATTCCATCTATTGTCTCTATCCATGGAATAATATCGGCCTGAAACTGTAGCTATTTCGCCAGTGTTTGTACTTTTAATTTTATCTTCTAATATTTCTATAAATTTTAAAGCTTCTTCTGGCTTAGTGTCTCTACCGTCGGTAAAGATATGATAGTAAATATGATTGATGTTTTCATTTTTTAAAATATCGATTAAACCTAGTAAGTGATTAATATGGGAGTGAATACCACCATCACTTAATAGTCCACATACATGTAAATCTGAGTTATATTTTTTCAGATGTTTGATGAGACTTTTATATTCTTTGTTTTTAGGTATTTCTCCATTTTCAATAGCTTCGGTGACTATGTCTAGGGATTGTTTTGGTATTCTACCTGTTCCAATGTTTATATGTCCTACTTCGCTATTACCCATTTGGCCTTCTGGTAAGCCAACTGATGGGCCACTTGCTTCTAGAGTGGTATGAGGATATTTACTAAATAACATGTCTAAATTTGGTGTACTAGCGGCGCTTAAGGCATTTCCGTGAGTGTTTGGTCTAATCCCGACTCCGTCTAAAATACATAATAATAATGGTTTCATTTTATCAACTCCTTTTATTTATATAGGCTTATTATGGTATCTAAGTTTATTTGCAGTAGTAATAGTAATGTGGCTCCAGCTACAAGAAATGGTCCAAATGGAATTATATTATCTTTTTTCTTTAATAAAATAATTAAGGCGATTGGAAGACCAATTAATGAGCCAATAAATATTGATAATATTGCGATGGGATAAGTTAGAACCATACCGAAGACAAATAATAATTTAATATCTCCTCCGCCCATTGATTCTTTTTTAAATATAAAGTCTCCAAATTTTTTTAGTAGAAACATGGTTAAGAATGCAAAAAAACCATTTAACAGTGAATTGAGTGCTGGCTTTAAGCCATCTATAGCAAGTATTTCTACGAATAAGATAATTGCGAAAGTTATTAGTACTTCATCAGAAATTATGAGATAATGATAGTCGCTGACGACTATGATGATCATCATTGAAACAAAGGTTAAGGCAATTATTAATTTTGGAGTTAGTCCAAAGGAAATATAACATAGGACAAAAAGGATACCGGTTAGTAGTTCAAAAATTGGATAAAATAAAGATATTTTTTGATGGCAATGTTTACATTTTCCTTTTTGAAATATATATGACAATATAGGTATTAATTCTATGTTTGTTAACCTATGATTGCAATTTGTACAATGGCTTGGGGGAAAGACGATTGATTCACCTTTTGGAAGTCTATAGCCAACTACATTGTAAAAGGAACCAAAAATAGTTCCTATTATGAATATAAATATACCAATGATTATTTCCATACCATCACCTTTATGCTTGAATTTGACCGTACATTGAGAACATTGGTACAACGATTGATAAAACTATGATTCCAACCATAACGGTTAATAAGATGATTAAGGCTGGTTCCACAAATGTTTTAATACGTGTTACTGAATTTTTATGTAGGTCTTGATAATATAGGGCAATTTTATTCATCATTTCTGGAAGCTGGCCAGTTCTTTCTCCTGTTACAATCATTTCGTATGCTGGAATTGGAAATGCCCATTGATCTTTAAAGGCAGATGAAATTGATTTACCTTGAGCAATGTTGTTAATGGCATCATATATTAAGGATCTATATATTTCGTTATTTGTTACTTTATCTAATATTTCCATACTATCTGTTATGAATACATTATGTGATAGTAATGAGGAAAATGTTTTTGAAAATGTTGTTACTTCTTTATATATGATTACATCACCAAATACAGGTAAGTGCATTAATGTCCATTGAATGGTTCTTCTAAATGATTTAACATTTTTATATAGATAAATACATAATACTAAGATTACAACAACACTAATACCTATATATATTATATATTTTTGTAAGAAGTTACTTACAGCTAAAACAGCTAAGGTAATACCTGGTATTTCGGCATTATCCATAGAATTATATATTTCAATAAATTTAGGAACGACATATAGCATTATGAAAGTTCCAACGCCAATAGCAATAACAAAAATTATTGTTGGATAAAGCATTGCGGTTACCATGGCTTTTCTGGTGGCTTCAATTTCTGAAAAGTATTCTTCCATGTCATCTAATGTTTCTGGTAGTTCTCCAGTCATTTCAGCTGTTTTAACCATATTTGTTAAGATTGACGGAAATGCATTTTCTTGTTTTTCGAGCGCTTCACTAAAGCTTTTTCCAATTGATAAATCATAGTTTAAAGTAGATAAAATTCTTTTATATTTTTTATTTTTAAATTGTTTAGATAAGATATTTATTGCTTCGGCAAGTGGCATTCCGACTTTTAAGTACGTAGATACTTGAGCTAGGAAAAAGATTAAATCTTTTGTTTTGAATTTATCGTGTGATCCACCTACACTACCATACATGGCATTTATCCATCTATTTGTTCTAATACTATAGACGATGTTGCCTTGACTTTTTAAATATGAATGTACTTCCACTAAGGAAAAGGCTGAGAAGTATCCTTTAATTACTTTTCCTTCAGGATTTCTAATTATATATTCATAAGTTTGTTTTTCTTTTGTTTTTTGGGCTTCTGGTCCTTCATAGTTGATGGTCATTTCTTCAGCATTTTGATATTTATCTTTGATTTGACCAAGTCCAAGGACATTTTTAATTTTATCTGAAAAACTTAATACTTCTGTTCCGAATTGATCTAATTTTTCACTAGCTGTTTTATCTTCTAATTTTGAGCTATCTTGAATATAGTCGTTTAATCTTCTTTGGGCTTTCTTTTCTTCTTTTTCTTGTAATTTCTGTCTAGTTTCTTCTTCTTTTTGTTTTTTTAATGCCTTTTCTTGTTCGTGCTGGGCTAATAAGATATCTGTTTTTTTATAAATATTTTCGGTTTTTTGAGAATTTATGGTTACTTTATCTTTTTTATCTTTAGCAAATAATTTTACAAGCATTGCCATTAATGCAACTATTCCCAAAAAAACGTATTTTATAAATGAAAAAAATATTTTTATAACGACTAAAAGACCTTCAAAAATATATTTAAATGGTGAAAGTACTGTTTTCATCTTGACACCTTCCTATTCTCATACACTAAAAATATTATAACATATTATGTTTTAAAATAAAACTTTTTTTAGTTAAAACATATAATATTTTAGAAAGGGGCATAAATCATGAATTATTATAATCCCTATTATTATATGATGCCTACTGTAAGTTCTGGCTTGGGACGTGGGTTATTTGGAAATACTTTACGTAGTGGAATTAATTGGTCGACTATTTTGAATGGTGCTCAAAGAACATTAAATCTTGTTAATCAGGCGATTCCGATTGTTAAACAGGCGGCTCCAATGATGAGAAATGCGAAGACAATGTTTAAGGTAATGAATGAGTTTAAAAAGGTAGAGACACCTTCAAGCAATGATTCTAATAATGTTAGTTCAAGTGTGAGTTCTGAAAATATGACTAATGAAAATGCCCAAGTTATTTATAGTAGTGGTGGACCAACATTTTTTGCTTAGAAAACGTTAGATTTTTTTTCTAACGTTTTTAAGATTATGTTTTTTATATATTGCCTTCAATTCTATATGGGTTATTTATTGTTCCATTTCCAACTAAATTAATATGTGAAGATATGTAAACTACTGGCATAACATAATAAGGAGTGTAACTTTTTAGTGGTGTAGATAGAGTGCCAGTTGCGTTTTCAGTAACTATATATGCGGTACGACCCGAGCTGTCGTTTGGCTCAGTCATGGTCCATGACCCTCCACCATATAAATCTGTTAAAGGTGTGTATAACCAATTTTTTGTTTTGCATATTTCATAGTTATCTTTATCAAGTTCGATAGTTCCACAATTTATATAATCAGAATTTGCTTTTAAATATTCTGATACTGTTATTAATCCCATATATCCATTCCATTGAACTGATTTTTCATCTTTAATTAATTGACCTAGATAGCTAGTACTGTCATTACTTATTAATTTTCCTGCATTCCAAGCATGGGAAATAACTTTTTCTTTATCACGCGCTAATAAACCATTATACTTGTTTGGCAAAACACTTTTAACTAATGAGGATTCTGCCCAATTTGTTTCATAATCCCCCCATATCGTTCTGCTATTGGCTTTAGTATTAATATCAGTATCTATCAATTTAATTGTTTCGTCTGATTCAAAAGATAATATTCGCCAATTTTCATCATTAAATCTAATATAATTTTTGGGTGATGTTCCTCTATAGATATATTTACCTTCTTCATATTCATCTTTATATAGTCCATCACCTGAAGTAACAATTTCTATTGGATTATTATTAGCTATAGGAGTATCTGGTTTTGAACATTTTACATATAACTCGTCAATTGCGCTTTGGACATCGTTGCTTTTTAAACCACTATTTGTATTATCATAAGTCACGTCATTACTTGGAAAATAGGTAGCAGCTGTAACACCGGCTGTTCCAGCGATAAAAATGCCAAGCATAAAAATAAATATTCTGTTTTTAATTATTTTCTTAATTTTATGTTTCATAATTTACCTCTCTTTTTCGACAATTTCTTTACTATTTTATGGTTACAATTTTATTATATGTCTTTATTGCAGACATGTCAAGCATAAATTGTCTTATTTTGAGATAATTTGGATGGTGATAAATATGATAGGAAATGTGCTTAGATATATGAGACGGAAAAATAAATATAAACAAGGTCAAATAAGCAGAATTGTTGGAGTTGCTAGAAATACTATATCACAGTATGAAACAGAGACAATTCAGCCTACTTTTGATATGATTGAAAAAATTGCTCATAATTGTGGTTATAAAATTTACTTTGAGAGTTTAGATGGAAAAGACAGATTTCAAAGTAAAGATATTAGTAGAAAAGAATTGTAAAAAAAAATAACGTTTTAGGCGTTATTTTTCATTTATATTTTCATATTTTTGCAAGTACTCTTCATATGTCATTTGTTTATCTATATATGATCCGTCTTCTTTAATTAATATTACTCTATTAGCTAATGTGGTTGTTAGTTCTGTATCATTACTCGTGAAAACGATTGGACCATCAAATTTATTTAAACCATTATTTAAAGCTGTTATTGATTCAATATCTAAGTGATTTGTTGGCTCATCTAGTAATAATACATTACCTTTATTTAACATCATTTTGGCAAACATGCATCTAACTTTTTCCCCACCTGATAGAACGTTTACTTTTTTTAAGGCTTCATCAGCAGAAAAAAGCATTCTTCCTAGAAAACCTCTTACAAAGGCGTCCTCTTTATTTTCTGAATATTTTCTTAACCATTCGATTAGATTTTCATCGGTATTAAAATATTTATCATGATTTTTAGGATAATAAGAAGTTATAACGGTGGTTCCTAATTTGATTTCTCCACTATCTGGTTTTTTCTTTCCGGCTAATATTTGTAGTAAAGTAGTTTTTGCAAGTTCGTTTTCACCGATTAGGGCGATTTTATCGTCTTTTTTTATGTTTAGGGTAAAGTTTTTTAATACTGTTTTATCGTTAATTTTGACATTTATTTTGCTTAAGGTTATGATTTCTTTACCTAGTCTTTTTTCATAATCGAAGTTAATATAAGGATATTTTCTTGATGATGGCTTTAATTCATCTAAGGATATTTTTTCTAGTAGTTTTTTTCTTGAAGTTGCCTGTTTTGATTTTGAGGCATTGGCAGAGAATCTTGCAATAAATTTTTCTAATTCTTTTATTTTTTCTTCTTTCTTTTTATTTGTTTGTTTAATTTGCTTTTGCATAAGTTCGTTTGACTGATACCAAAAGTCATAATTTCCAATAGTTATTTGTATTTTTTCTCTATCGATATCGACCATATGAGTACAGACGGTATTTAGAAAATGTCTATCATGTGATACTAGAATTATTGTTCCTTTATAGTCTTCTAAAAAGTTTTCTAACCACATTTTACTTTGAATATCTAGGCCGTTAGTTGGCTCATCTAATAATAAAATATCTGGATCACCAAATAGTGCTTGGGCAAGAAGAACTTTAACTTTATCTTTATCTTTTAAGTTTTTCATTTTTTGGTCAAATAGTTTATTTGGGACACCTAGTCCAGCTAGTAAAATTGAAGCATTACTTTCAGCTTCCCAACCATTTAAGGCCTCAAATTCGGCTTCTAACTCACCTACTTTAATGCCATCTTCGTCGGTAAAGTTTTCTTTGGTGTATAAGGCTTCTTTTTCTTGCATGATTTGATATAATTTATCATTACCCATGATTACAGTATCTAAAACGGTATAATCGTTATACAAATTATGATCTTGTTTTAAATATGATAATCTTTCACCTTTATCTTTTATTACTTCTCCAGTAGTACTATCTAATTGACCTGTTAATATTTTAAGTAATGTACTTTTACCGGCTCCATTAGCACCAATAACACCATAGCAGTTTCCTTCACTAAATTCTAAGTTTACATTTTCAAATAGAATTCGTTTTCCATAACGAACAGATAAGTTTTGGACTTTAAGCATAATTCATCACCTTCTTTACATTATACAGTAAATATTGATTTTTTCAAAGAAAAAGAAGAAATTATTCGATTTCTTCTAACTTAACACTAACTAATTTACTAACTCCTGATTCTTGCATGGTTATACCATATAAAATATCGGTATATTCCATTGTTTTCTTTTTATGTGTTATGATTATAAATTGTGATTTTTCTTTTAATTTTTCGACATATTTACCAAAAGTATCTACATTAGCTTCATCTAAGGCTGCTTCAACTTCATCTAGTACACAAAATGGTGATGGTTTTGATTTGATTATAGCAAATAATAGACTTATGGCGGTTAATGTTTTTTCTCCTCCCGAAAGCAAGGTGATACTACTTAATTTTTTTCCTGGAGGTGAAGCAATGATTTCGATACCTGTTTCTAAAATATTATTTGGTTCAGTTAATTTTAACTCGGCATGACCACCTTTAAATAATTCTCTAAAGGTTTCAGTAAAGTTGGTATTTACAGTTTTAAATGTTGATTGAAATTCGCTAATCATAACTTTGTCCATTTCATCGATTATTTCAAGTAAGGTGTTTTCGGCTTCAGTTAGGTCATTTATTTGTTTAGTTAAAAATGTATATCTATCGTTTACTTCGTTATATTCTTCTGGGGCAGTTAAGTTGACTACACCTAGGTCTTTGATTTTTTTCTTTAGTTTATTTACTTCTATTTTAGCTTGATTGAAATCAATATCTAATTTATAGTTTTCTTTAGCTTTTTCATAAGTCATGCTATAATTTTCAGTTAGAGTATTTAGCAAGTTATCTAGTTTTACTTCTAATCTACTAGCTTTTATTTCTAAATCTTTTAGTTCATTTGATTTAGTGTTATATATATTATTTTCCTTTTTTAGTGAGGCTTCATAATCTTCCAATGATTCATTTAGGTTTTGTTTTTCTTTATTTAAACTAGATAGCTCTTGTTCAGCTTCGGTTTTTGTTTTTAAGGCTGCGTAGTATTTATTTAAGATTTCTTCTTCTTCGGATGATAATTGTCCATTTAAAATTTTGTTATTACTATTTATGTCAAAGGTTATTTGTTCTAATTCTAAGTTTAAGTGGTTTATTTGATTTTTTTTGGACTTTATTTCTTCTTCTTTTAGCATTTTATCTTTATTTAAAAGATATATTTTATCTTCTTTGGCTTTTAAATTATAATCTATTTCATTTATTTGGTTTTCAATTTCTTTTATTTTATATATAATAATTTCTTTATTCTTAAGATTATTTTCGAGTTCATATTTATCACTAATGATATTTCTTGTTTTATTTTGTTTGCCTCCAGTCATGGAACCACCAACATGGATTATTTCACCATCTAAGGTAACGATTCGATAGTGGTTGTTTATTAGTTTACTTATGTTTGTTGCAGAGTCAATATCTTTTGTGACAATTATATTTCCAAGTTGGTTTAGGATTATATTTTGGTATTTACTATCATATTTTACTAAATTACTGGCTATATCAATATAACCGTTACAACTTTTTATTTTATTTAGTGTTTCATTATCAATATATTTTGGTCTTATGATGTTTAAAGGGAAAAAAGTGGCACGACCAATGGTTTTTAGATAATTAATGGCTTCTTTTGCGGATTTTTCATCTGATGTTATGATGTTATTTGTATTAAAGCCAAGGGCGGTAGTGATAGCTAAAGCATAGTTTTCATCTGTTTCGATTAAATTTCCTAAAGCATTATGAATACCTCTTAATTTTGGATTATTTAAAACACTCCTAACAGGAAGTGGTAAAGAGCCACCATTTTCAATGTTTGTTTTTAAAGTTTCAATTTTAAATTCTAGGCCTTTATTTTCTCTAATTAAATTAGTTAGTTTTAGTTCTAGGTCGTTTTTATTTTGTTTTATTTTATTTTGACTATTTTCTTCATTAGTTATTTTATCTATAAGTTTATTTAATTCGCTTTTTAAGTGATGGAGTAAGCCATTTATTTCATCTATATTATTTTTAGTAGTTAGTTCTTTTTCTTTGAGTTCTAATATATTTTGATGTAGTTTATAGTCTTCAGTTTGGTTTTTCTTTCTTTCTTCGATTAGGATTTTTTTACTGTTTAATCTTTCTGATAAAGTTGTAAGTTCTAAGATTTTATTTTGCATGGTTTTTATTTGCTCATCTATGGCGGCAATATCATTACGATATTTTTCAATTTTGGCTTCATTTTGATTTCCGGTAGTCATGAGCTCTATTACTTCTTTATTTAATGAGTCAATTTTATTTTTACTATTTTGGTATTCAAAGTTTATGTTAGTAATGTCTTCGGTGATGAGCGCTAATTCGAGATTTTCTAGTTTTTTATTAGTTTCGTTATATTCTATGGCTTTATTTTTAGCTTCTTTTAGTGGGGTTAATCTATCTTCTAATTCTTTTACAATATCATTAATTCTATTTTTGTTGTCATGAGTTTTATCTAGTTTTTTTAAGGCATCTTCTTTTCTTCTTTTGTATTTTAAAACACCAGCAGCCTCTTCAAATATGACTCTTCTATCTTGGGGTTTACTAGAGATGATACTTTCGATTTTTCCTTGAGAGATAATATTGAAACTTTCTTTTGCAATATTACTATCTAGAAGAAGATTGGTTAAGTCTTTAAGTCTTACTCTTTCACCATTTAAGTAATATTCATTAGTACCATCTTTATAAACTCTTCTTTTAATTTCTATTTCGTCATAATCTAAAGGTAAATAGTGGTCTTTATTATCAAACATTAGGGAAACTGAGGCAATGTTCATGGCATTTCTGGATTTGCTACCAGAAAAAATAACATCGCTCATAGTTTCGGCTCCTCTTAATGATTTTACTGATTGTTCGCCTAGTACCCATCTGATGGCATCAACAACATTACTTTTACCAGAACCATTGGGCCCAACAATACCATTTATTCCTTTAGTAAATTCTAAATTTGTTTTATCAGCAAAAGATTTAAATCCATGAGCTTTTAACGATTTTAAGTACATAATTATCACACCCTACACTATATTTAATTATACATTAATTTGACGTTTTGCGCAATTAATGAAAGAAAAAAGTCCCAAGTTCTATCTTGAAACTTTAACGTTTTTTATTTTTTGCTTGGGCATGCTTAATCATTGTTTCGACTTTTTTAATTAGGTTATTTGCTTCTTCCTCGGAAATTTCTGTTAATGAATCTAGATGTCCTAAAAGTTCTTGAAGCTCTGGTATACCATACCAACGCTGTTCTAGAAAACTATATTGATATATTAATCCATTATCATTTTTTAAAAGAACTAATTTTGTTTGATCAATATAATAATTTTTATTCATTTTTGCCCCCTTTAATTATTTTTAATGGATTATCTAGAGCTATTTTTTTCATTAAAATTTTTCCTTTTGAGTTTTGCTTTGGTTGATAAAAATTTTCGCTCGCTGTTTCTAATATAGCATTTATTATTTTTGATTCACCAGTAACTACAATTATATTTTCAGTACTTAATTCTAATTTGGTTCCATCTTCTAAAATTATAGTAACAATATTATCGTTTAAATTGTGATGAAAATTTATTATTCGAACAACAAAGTGGCTATCACCAATGGTAATTATCGCGTGTTTTTCTTCTTTCATAACAAACTCCTTCCTTTTTTATTTTATCATAAAATAGAAAAAAGAACTAATTAATCCATTAGTTCTTGTTCTAGAGCTTCTAAAGGCTCTTCATTTAACATTTCGTTTTCTAAGGTATATTCAACATCACGATATTCTCTAGCTCCAGTACCAGCTGGGATTAATTTACCGATTATAACGTTTTCTTTTAATCCAGTTAAGTGATCTATTTTTCCATGAACAGCAGCATCTGTTAAGATTCTAGTTGTTTCTTGGAATGAAGCCGCTGATAAGAAGCTTTCAGTTTCAAGTGATGCTTTTGTAATACCAAGTAATACTGGTTTACCAGTTGATGGACGTTTTCCTTCTAAAATTAGTTTCTTATTTTCTTCAGTAAATTTATTGATGTTTACCATTGTTCCAGGTAAGAATAGAGAATCACCTGAATCAATAATTCTAATTTTAGAAATCATTCTACGAGCCATAATTTCAACGTGTTTATCAGAAATATCAACACCTTGAGAACGATATACTTTTTGAATTTCAAATAAGATGTACTCTTGAACTGTGATTGGGTCAGTGACAACTAATAACTCTTTTGGCGAAATAGCACCATGAGTAAGTCTCCAGCCTGCTTTAACTTCTTCACCTTTTTCGACAGCAAGTTTAGCGCCGTAGTTAGAAGTATGCTCACGAGTTTCAACATCGTTTTTAACATATATTTTATAAGTTCCATTATCTTCTTCAATCTTAGATACGACACCATTAATCTCAGAGATGGTAGCTTTACCTTTAGGGTTACGAGCTTCAAAGATTTCAGTAACACGTGGAAGACCTTGAGTAATATCGTCTCCACCGGCAACTCCACCAGTGTTGAAGTTTCTCATGGTAAGCTGTGTACCAGGTTCACCGATTGATTGAGCGGCCATGATACCAACAGCTTCGCCAATTTCAACTTCTGAACCAGTAGCTAAGTTACGTCCATAACATTTGCGGCAAACTCCGTGGTCTGTTTTACATGTTAGAACGCTTCTAATTGGAACTTTAGTAATTCTAGCTTTTGTGATTTTTTCAGCAACTTGTTCAGTAATATATGTGTTTTTATCAAACAATACTTCATTCGTTTTTGGGTCTAGGAGTTTTCTACTAGTATATCTACCAACAATTCTGTCTTCTAATGATTCAATTAAAGTACCATCAGTATTATAGAAGGCTTCTACTACTACACCTTGATCAGTACCACAGTCATCCTCCTTAACAATAACATCTTGAACAACATCAACAAGTCTTCTTGTTAAGTAACCAGCATCGGCTGTTTTAAGGGCTGTATCTACGGCACCTTTACGAGTTCCGTGTGTAGATGTGAAGAATTCTGATACAGTAACACCTTCTGATAATGAAGATAAAATTGGAATTTCAACATAATCTCCATTTGGTTTACTCATAATACCACGCATACCAGCCATTTGTCCATATTGATCGATAGATCCACGGGCTTTAGAATCGATCATCATAGTGATAGAAGATTCTGGGTTGGCTTTTAATCTTTGATCTAAGTCATCATAGATTTTAGCTTTGGCATCAAACCAAGTTTGAATAACGTTGTCATATCTTTCTTTATCAGTTATTAAACCACGTTTAAATTGTTTAGTGATTGTTTCAATTTTCTTATTAGCTTCTTCGATGATGTCTTTTTTTACTGGACTTTCTTGGATGTCATCAATTGAAATACTAATACCAGATAAGGTTGAATATTTAAAGCCTAAATCTTTAATAGCATCAAGCATAACTGAAGTTTCAGTTGTGTGATAACGTTTATAGATTTGAGCGATTAATCTTACGATTGCGCCTTTATTTAAGGCTTTAACTAGAGGCATTTTTTCGATTTCTTCTTTGATATTTTTACCTTTATCGATAAAGTATTTAGAAGGTGTACATTTAACTGCATTATCAACACTACTATCATTTATATATTGGAATGTATCTGGGAAAACTTCATTAAAGATAATTTTACCAGGAGTAGTTACTAAATATTTATCCATGTATTTATCTGGAAATATTTTATGTTTAAATGATTTTACAGGTAAGGCAATACGAGTGTGTAATGTAATTTCTCTTCTTTCGTAAGCCATAACAACATCGTTTGAATTTCTAAATACTCTACCTTCGCCTTCTAATCCAGCTTTTTCCATAGTTAGATAATAGTTACCTAATACCATGTCCTGGCCTGGGGTAGCGATTGGTGAACCATCTTTTGGTGATAAGATGTTGTTAGCACCTAACATTAAAAGTCTAGCTTCAGCTTGGGCAGCTTCACTAATTGGTACGTGAACAGCCATTTGGTCACCATCGAAGTCGGCGTTGAAGGCTGGACATACTAATGGGTGAAGTCTAATAGCTTTACCTTCAATTAATTTTGGCTCAAATGCTTGAATACCAAGTCTATGTAAGGTTGGAGCACGGTTAAGTAATACTGGGTGCTCTTTAATAACTTCTTCGACAATGTCCCATACGCGTTCATCTTGATTTTCAATCATTCTTTTAGCGGCTTTGATGTTGCTGGCAATTTCTTTAGAAACGAGTCCATGAATAACATGTGGTTTAAATAATTCTAGAGCCATTTCTTTTGGAATACCACACTCATACATTTTAAGTGATGGTCCAACAACGATAACTGAACGGCCTGAATAGTCAACACGTTTACCAAGTAAGTTTTGGCGGAAACGACCTTGTTTACCTTTTAACATACTTGATAGTGATTTTAATGGTCTATTACCAGGTCCAGTGATATTTTTACCACGTCTACCATTATCGAATAAGGCATCAACAGCTTCTTGTAACATTCTTTTTTCGTTTTGAATGATAATAGAAGGGGCACCTAAATCAATTAATTTTTTAAGTCTATTATTACGATTAATTACACGTCTATATAAATCATTTAAATCAGAAGTGGCAAATCTACCACCATCTAGTTGAATCATTGGTCTAAGTTCTGGTGGTATAACTGGAAGGGCTGTTAAAATCATCCATTCTGGCCTATTTCCTGATTCTAGAAATGCATCTAATACATCTAATCTTTTGATTAGACGAATACGCTTTTGACTAGATGAATCTTTAATTTCGGCAATTTCCTTTTTGATTTCGTCAACTTCTTTTTGTAAATCGACTTCCTTTAAAAGTTCTTCTATGGCTTCTGCACCCATACCAACTCTAAAGGTATTTCCATATTTTTCATAATAACTTCTATATTCTTTATCGCTAATAGTTTGTTTTTTTTCAAGTGGAGTATCACCTGGATCTAGAACAACGTATGATACAAAGTATAGTACTTCTTCTAAATCTCTTGGTGACATGTCAAGAACTAGTCCCATTCTTGATGGTACACCTTTGAAGAACCAGATATGTGATACTGGTGTGGCTAGTTCTATATGACCCATACGTTCACGTCGAACTTTAGATTTAGTAACTTCGACACCGCAACGGTCACAAATAATATTTTTATATCTTAATCTTTTATATTTACCACAAGCACATTCAAAATCTTTAGTTGGTCCGAATATTTTTTCACAAAATAGTCCGTCACGTTCTGGTTTTAAAGTACGATAATTCATGGTTTCGGCTTTTTTAACTTCACCATATGACCAAGAACGAATTTTTTCTGGTGAGGCAATGGCTATTCTAATTCCTTCAAAACTATTTGCATCCATTAATTATCCTCCCCTTCCAAATTTTTTAAATCTTCTTCAGTTGGTTCTTCATCTTCATCATTATCTTCATTTTCATCAAAATCATTTAATTCGGTTTCAAGTTCGCCAGTGATTTCATTAACTTTAGACTCGTTTTGAGCTTTATCTTTTAAGATTTCACTTTCTAAGTCACTATCTGGAACATAAGAATCTTTTTCAGCTTCTTCTAGTTCTTTTAATTCAACGAATTCTCCATCCTTATTTAAAACGGTGATATCTAAACCTAAAGCTTGGAATTCTTTAATTACAACTCTAAAGCTTTCTGGTACACTTGGTTTAGGTAATTCTTCGCCTTTGACTAAGGCTTCATAAACTCTAACACGTCCAGTTACGTCGTCTGATTTAACAGTCATCATTTCTTGTAAGATATGGGCAGCACCATAGGCATATAGTGCCC
Organism: uncultured Bacilli bacterium; assembly: GCA_944358535.1. Taxonomy (GTDB): domain Bacteria; phylum Bacillota_I; class Bacilli_A; order RF39; family UBA660; genus Coprosoma. The sequence continues at coordinate 50,054 of CALVRH010000001.1, forward strand.
AAACTTCCATTTCTCCGAAACGTTGACCACCAAATTGTGCTTTACCACCTAGAGGTTGCTGAGTAACTAATGAGTATGGTCCAGTAGATCTAGCATGTAATTTATCGTCAACCATGTGGTCTAGTTTAATCATGTACATAACACCAACACTAATTCGGTTATCGAATCTTTCACCTGTTCTTCCATCATATAGCCACATTTTACCATCTTTATCTAAACCTGCTTCAGTTAAAGCATCGACAATTTCTTCTCTTGTTGCACCATCGAATACTGGAGTGGCAATGTGAATACCAAGTGATTTAGCAGCCATACCTAAATGTAATTCTAGAATCTGGCCTAAATTCATACGAGATGGTACTCCTAGTGGGTTAAGTAGGATATCAACAGTTCTTCCGTTTTTATCATATGGCATATCTTCTTCAGGAAGAACTAGAGAAACGACACCTTTGTTTCCGTGACGACCTGAGATTTTATCACCAACGCCTATTTTACGCTTTTGAGCAATATAGACTCTAACTTTTTTACTTACACCAGCTGGAAGTTCGTCACTATCTTCTTTAGATAGTATTTGAACATCATGGACGATTCCACCGCCACCATGTTGAACACGAAGTGAAGTATCTCTAACTTCTCTGGTTTTTTCACCAAATATAGCATGTAATAATTTTTCTTCTGAAGTGAGTTCGGCCATACCTTTAGGGGTTACTTTACCAACTAAAATATCGTCATCTTTAACTTCGGTACCAATTCTAATAATACCGTTTTCATCAAGGTTTTTGCGGGCTTCTTCAGATACATTTGGGATATCTCTAGTAAATTCTTCTGATCCTAATTTGGTATCACGACACTCAATTTCATAATCTTTAATATGAATTGAGGTAAAGACATCATCATTAACTAATCTTTCGTTTAAGATTACAGCATCTTCATAGTTATAACCATCATAGTTAACAAAGGCAATGGTTAAGTTTTTACCTAGGGCCATTTCACCTTGATCGGTTGATGGTCCATCGGCGATTACATCGCCAACTTTTACTTTGTCACCTTTTCTGACGATTGGTTTTTGATGATAGCATGTTCCCATGTTACTTCTTTCAAAACCTTCTAGATAATATGTGTCAGTACCTTTAGCATTTTTTACGATTATTTTTCTAGCGTCAACATAGTCAACAATTCCATCGGCTTTGGCACATATAACAACACCTGAGTCTTTGGCTGCAATTGCTTCAATCCCAGTTCCAACATAAGGAGCTTCGGCTTCTAATAGAGGTATTGCTTGACGTTGCATGTTAGCACCCATTAAAGCTCTTTTACCATCATCGTGCTCGAGGAATGGAATTCCACTAGTTGTAATTGAAATAATTTGTTGTGGTGAAACATCCATATAATCTATTTTTTCTTTTTCGATGATTAAGTTATCATTTTGATATCTAACTGGGACTTTATCTTCAATAATTACACCTTTAGAATCAGTTTTAACGGTTGCTGGGGCAATATAGTATTCTAATTCTTCATCGGCAGTCATATATCTTATTTCATCAGTTAATTTATAATTTTCAATTTTACGATATGGTGTAGTTATAAAACCATATTCATTGACTTTAGCATAGCTAGCTAAAGAAGTAATTAATCCAATGTTTGGACCTTCTGGAGATTCAACTGGGCAAAGTCTTCCATAGTGTGATGGATTAACGTCACGAACTTCCATTCCAGCTCTATCTTTAGATAGACCGCCAGGTCCTAATGAAGATAATCTTCTTTTATGTGTAAGTTCAGCAATTGGGTTAATTTGGTCCATGAACTGTGATAATTGAGATGAACCAAAGAACTCTTTGATTGCAGCTGTAAGAGGTCTTATGTTTATTAAACTTTTTGGTGTTACTTCAGCGATATCTTGAGTACTCATTCTATCTCTTATCATTCTTTCAATACGACTAATACCAATTCTAAATTGATTTTGAAGTAATTCTCCTACTTGTCTAACACGTCTATTTGATAGATGGTCAATTTCATCAAATGAGCCAATACCATCTAATAGGTTTAAATAATATGAAAGTGATGCATAAATATCTGATACTGTTAGACGTTTAATATCGATATTTTGATCATTACCAATGATTTTAACAATTTTGTCTGGGTTTGTTTTTGAATATACTTTGACAATTTGAACATCACCATAAGTGTCTAGTTCTCTATTGATTAATGTTTCTTTTTTGCCATAACCATTTTTAAAGACTGGCTTTAATTTTTCTGATAATTCTTTGGTGATGATATCTCCATTTTTGGCAATGATTTCGCCATCAACTTTGATATCTTCAGCTAAGCGACAACCTAAAAGTCTATCAATGATATTTAATTTTTTATTAAATTTATATCGTCCAACTTTGGCCAAATCATATCTGAATGCATCAAAGAATCTAGTAATTAATTGGTTTTTTGCACTTTCTAAAGTACTAGGTTCACCTGGTCTTAATTTTGAGTGAATATCGATTAAAGCTTCATCGGTGTTCTTATTAGTATCTTTTTCGATAGTCTTAATTATGTAGTCATTTTCACCAAATAAATCTAAGATATCACTATCACTAGATAAGCCAATTGCTCTAAGTAAAGTGGTTACTGGGACTTTTCTAGTACGATCAATTCTGACATAAATAATATCTCTAGCATCTGTTTCGAATTCAAGCCAAGTACCTCTAGTTGGAATAATTTGAGCTCCAACAGTAACTTTACCATTTTTCTTGTCAATTTCTTTGCCAAAATAAACTGATGGTGAACGTACTAATTGTGATACAATAACACGTTCAGCACCGTTGATAATGAAAGCTCCACTATCGGTCATGATAGGCATATCGCCTAAATAAATTTCTTGTTCTTTAACTTCACCAGTTTCAACATTGAAAAGTCTTGCTTCTACTTTTAGTGGCGCAGCATAAGTAGTATAGCGTTCTTTACATTGTTTAATGGTGTGTCTTGGTTCATCAAAACTGTATTCGCCAAATTCTAATGACAAATTACCAGTGAAACTCTCCACTGGAAAAATGTCATCAAAAACTTCTTTGATACCTTCGGTTATGAACCAATTATAAGAATCTTTTTGAATTTCTAATAAATTGTTTAATTCGATTGCATTTTTTGTTTTACCGTAATTTCTTCTCTCTCTTTTTCCGTTAATTTTCTGTATTTTGTATGCCAAGTTTTTCACCCCTATAGACTAGTTTTTCGGATTTTTCATGTACTTTCAAGAGTACATGTCGCCAATTTATAATTATAAAGGTTTTGCCCTCAAAAGTCAACGCTTTTTAGCGCATATTATATAAAAACCTTTATTTTTTGTAACGATTATTACATCGTAATCTTTTTCCAAGTCTTTAGTTAAAGATTTGGCCCCACTATTTTTATTTATTACAAGCCAAAGTTGTCCATTATCTTTTAAATACTGTTTGGCTTTAAATAAAATTTCGTATAATACTTTTTTACCCACTCTAATTGGTGGATTAGTTACAATTATGTTATATTTTTTATTAATGTTTTCATATATATTACTTTTAAAAATATTTACTTTGACATTGTTTAAAGTAGCGTTTTTTTTTGCTAATTTAAGGGCTCTTTCGTTAATATCTATCATATCAATGTTTGCGTTTGTTATTTTTTTTAAATAGATTCCAATCGGCCCATAACCACAACCGAAATCGAGAACATCACCTTTTACTTCATTTAAATTAATATTTTCCAAAAGAGTTCTAGTTCCAAAATCTAAACCTTTTTTGGAAAATACCCCATTATCAACAATAAATTTTAATTTAATATCATTTATTATTACATTTATGCTTTTTTCTTCGCTTTTAACATAATCGTTTGTAAAATAATGTGACATTTTCTTCTCCTTTTAATAAATGGGTAAAGCCCACACTATTTTTGATAGTGCAGGCTCTTTTCATTTTAGTAATTATTTAACTTCAACAGTTGCGCCAGCTTCTTCTAATTTAGCTTTTAATTCATCAGCTTCTGAAGATGGAATGTTTTCTTTAATAGCTCCACCGTTATCAGCGATAGCTTTAGCTTCTTTTAATCCCAAACCAGTAACTTCTTTAATTAATTTAATAACTGGTAATTTATTAGGTCCAGCAGATGTTAAAGTAACAGTTACTGTAGTTGGTCCAGCGGCTTCTTCTGAGGCAGCAGGTGCAGCAGCTACAGCTACAGCACTTGGATCAACACCAAATTCCTCCTTCATTGCGTCTACTAATTCCATAACTTCAAGCATAGTCATTTCTTTAAGACCAGCGATAAATTCATCTTTATTAATTTTTGCCATTTATATCATTCCTTTCTAATTTTCTTCTTTTTCTTTTAAATCTTTTGCATATAAGTCTAAGCAAATAGATAGACTCTTAAGTGGATAGATAAGACCACTTGCAAGCATTGTAAGTAATCCATCTCTTGATGGTAATTTTGATAATTCAGATAATTTAGCTTCATCAGTTTTTTCACCATCGATTAACCCAACTTTAACAATTAAGGCCGGATGTTTTTTAGCAAAGTCGTATAAAACTTTAACTGGAGCTACAGGATCTTGTCCGAAAGCCATAGCTTTTGGGCCTTTTAAATCGTCAGTTAAATCGATTTTTAATGAGTCGAACGCTCTTTTAACTAATGTGTTTTTATAAATCTTAAATTCTGAATCATTTTCTTTTAAAGCTCTTCTTAGTTCGTTTGTTTCATCAACAGTTAATCCTTGATATTCAAAAAGTACTGTTGCGGTTGCATTTTTAGTTTTGTCAGCAATTTCGTCGATGATTTCTTGTTTTTTATCTAAGATTTTTTGATTAGCCAACTTCTAGCACCTCTCTTTCTGTTTGCCGTTAAAAAAGCTCTGGGTATTATGCCAGAGCTAAAAGACTTTATTAAATGTCTCGGTAGGAAATTAAGCTTATTAGCACCTACTGTCTACGGCATAATCAAATTACTAATTCATTATATCATAGCTTTGGCTATTTGTCAAAGCTTGTTACGTCTACTTTAATTCCTGGACCCATGGTTGCTGATAGGGAAATGTTTTTAACATAAGTTCCTTTAACAACACTTGGTTTAGATTTAATAATTAAAGTAACAAAGGTATTTAAGTTATCTAATAAATCTTCATCACTAAATGAAACTTTACCGATTAAAGCATGAATGTTTCCATAAGAATCTGTACGATATTCAATACGACCTTTTTTAACTTCTTCAACAGCTTTTTTAGTATCTACTGTAACAGTACCAGTTTTAGGGTTTGGCATTAAACCTTTTGGACCTAAAATACGTCCAATTTTACCTAAAGCAGGCATCATATCTGGAGTAGCAATTAAGCTATCGAAATCAAACCAGTTTTCCTTTTGGATTTTTTCAATCATGTCAGTATCTCCAACGTAATCAGCGCCGGCTTCTTTAGCTGCTTTAGCAGCATCACCTTTAGCGATAACTAAAACTTTTTTGGTTTTACCAGTTCCATGTGGTAAAACTACGGCTCCTCTTAATTGTTGATCTGCTTTTTTAGTATCTAAGTTTAAGTGCATAGCTACTTCAACTGATGCGTCGAAACTGGTATAAGAAGTTTCTTTAACTAGTTTAATAGCTTCTTCTTTAGTGTAAAGTTTATGCTTGTCAAGCTTTCCAGCTTCAGCTAAATACTTTTTACCTTTTTTCATATTTCTTACCTCCTTGTGGTTTTTGCGGATTATTCCTCCCACATAGCATGGGGTTTTAGTCTTCGATTTTAACGCCCATATTTAAAGCTGTTCCTTCGATGATTTTCATTGCGTCTTCGACAGTATAACAGTTTAAATCTGGAAGTTTTGTTTCAGCAATTTCTCTTAGTTTATCTTTAGATAGGGTTGCGACAGTTTCATTTTTACCATTGACTGAACCTTTTTTAATTCCGCAAGCTTTTTTGATCAAGAAAGCTGCTGGTGGAGTTTTAACTACAAAGCTAAAACTTCTGTCTTCATTAACAGTAATTTCGACTGGTAAAATGTCTCCCATCTTGTCTCTTGTTGCTTCATTAAATTGATTACAAAAATCTCCTAAATTGATTCCGGCAGGTCCTAAAGCTGTACCAACTGGTGGAGCTGGTGTTGCTTTTCCAGCAGGAATTTGGATTTTGATTTTCTTAATTTTGTTAGTTGCATCTTTTGCCACGAAAAACACCTCCTAATATTTTTTTCGTGGGTGGTTCCAATGATTATCCGCTTTTAATTTTCTCAATTGGTAATCTCCCACTTTTTCTATATCAAAAATAATATAGCGTATTAATAATAACACATTTTAAGATAATTGTAAATGTTTTGTTCTTTTATTATTTATGAATTATTTTTCTATTATATGAAATTAATAAATGGAAAAGTAATATTTATGTATTACTTTAGGCTTTTGATATTTGTGATAGTTCAAGTTCAACTGTTGTTTCTTGACCGAATAAGTCGATTGAAACTTCTAATTTAGCTTCTTTTAAGTTAACATTTTTAATGATGCCATACATACCTTCGAATGGTCCAGAGATAACTTTAACTTTTTCTCCTTCTTTAAGATCGTTTTCAGCATCTAATCTACTCATGCCCATTGAACCTAAGATTTTATCAACTTCAGCTGGCGTTAATGGAAAAGGCTTTGCTCCTTTACCAGATGAACCGATAAATCCTGTAACACCCGGGGTGTTTCTGACTATAAACCAGGCTTCATCAGTCATGACCATTTCAACTAAAATATAACCTGGGAAAAGTTTTACTTTTTTTTCTTTTCCGTTAGCATCTACAACGGTTTCTTCCGGAACTACTACTCTTAAAATATAGTCTTCCATGCCCATAGAGCTAGCACGCATTTCTAACTTTTCTTTCACCTTATTTTCATGACCAGAATATGTGTTTACTACATACCACTTTTTTTCCATTAATTACCCCTCCAATAATGTCCTTATAGCAGCTATAATAACGTCTGATAACATGAAAAATAGTGCAAATACAACGATGCATATTAGAACAGCTAGTGAATATTTGAACATTTCTTTTTTCTTTGGCCATCTAACTTGTTTAAATTCACTACGAAGGCCACCTAAAAATTTCTTTTTTTCTTTCTTTTCTTTTTTTGCCATCTAACTCACCTACTTAAAAAATTGTAAATAAAAAACACTTTTGTGTGTCTATAAATAAGTTATCACAATAAGTGTTTTATGTCAAGATTTTTTTCTCGTCTCAAGGAATTCTACCAAGATCCTCCTCCGCCACCTCCAGATCCGCCGCCGGCAAATCCGCCACCAGTAGATGAGGAATTTGAAGAGGCGTTCATAGCAGTATTAGCTGAAGTCATAGCTGAGTCCATAAATATTCCAAAGGCAACTATATTAAATGGTCCTGTTCCATCATACCAACTAGGAGCTTCTAAAGTGATTTTTTCAAATTTATTAATCCATTTATCAGAAACACCTAGAACATAAGCATATGGCAAGATATCATAAAAATAATTAGGATTTTCTAAAACCATAGTTTCTAGTTTACTTTTTTCAGCTGTTTCTAAGTATGTTTTAAAACCTTTTATTTTACCTAATAATTCTAAGCCATATTGGGTTCTTTTTGGCAAATATTTTAAACTTATATTCATTCCAATTATAGAAATAACCCCTATTAAATAGCCTATTAGATAAAATGTTTCTTGGGCTATTATGGGTAAAATCATAGTAAGCCACGGAATCCCTCCGAACATTAAGCCCCAAATGATTCCAAATATTTTAGTAAATTTAGGAGTTTTACCAAAAACCATGGCACATGTAACGGTGAAACCAATACCTGGAAATATCAAAGCAAAAATAAGTGATTCGGCATCCCCATAAGTTAAAATTGGAATAGCGGTAATTATGATATAAGAAATAATCATCATGAGTATAATGAATCTTTTTTTATTTAAAGATGATTTTTCAAAAATTTTTTGTTTGTTTTCTTTACTATTTATATTTTTTAATATTTCCTTAACGGTTATATAAAAATTGTTATAGAGTTCTGATAAAGTTACTTCATTATCGGAATTTTTAAACAATCCTTCTAGAAAAAGGCGTTCGTTTGCGTTATTACCACCATATTCTTTTAGTTTGGTTATTTTAAAACTTTTAGATTTAGCAAATAATGATTTTTCTTCTATTTCAGTTATTTTAATATATCCTTTATCAGCTAAATATATCAAAAGTGATGTGACATCAGTACTTTTAGCTTTGCCTTTATAAAGAAAGCCTATTTCTAAACTATTAAAATCTTTTGGGGGATAAAATTCAACTGTTTCGATGATTTTTTTATCTCTTCCAAATAGATACCATAAAATTAATGAAATAATTAATCCGGCAATAGGCACTATATAGATTAAATAATCTGTGAGATTAATTATATTTTGGGCTTTAGAAAAGTAGTCTTCGGGAAGTTCTGTTCTTATTGTTAAAGCTTCACCAACATTTAAAATGCCATTATAACTGCCTGATATTGTATTTTTATTAACTGTATAATTTATTTTATCGCTTGAGATCGAACCATTTTCCCCGTGTGAAAAGCCTAGTTTACTAGAATCAAATTCTTTAGGCATTTTAATATTAAAAGTGACATTACCGATGAGTGTATCCCATTCGTTACCTATAATATTATAGTATAATTCATCATAATTTTTTATTGGATCTTTACCTATGTTATATGTATATTTAATGACATAGGTTTGTTTTCCGGTTATTGTCTTATTAGTGTCTCCTATTTGAATATTGTAATTACCATTTGCTTTTGATAGTTTATATTTGTTATTAACGCTCAAATTTGAAATCTGAGTTCGATTTTTCGATGTAGTACCATCTAATCTTGTTATTTTATTTCTGATAGGTATTTTTCTATAAATTCCATGTTTAGGTGTGTTAAAATATGCAGTAATGGTTTCGGTAATATCAAAGGTATTATTTTCATTTACAGACATATTTATATCATAAGCGTCAATGACATATTCATACTTATTATAATAGGTTTCACTTGGGATACTTAAAGCTCTAACTTTAGGTATAATGGTGATTAAAAAAAATATAATTGATAAAGTTAAAAAAGATTTTTTATTCATATAGCCTCTATTTAAAACGATACTTTAACATTTTCTCGTTCATTGTTTTCGGTTTCAAACATTGATTTTGATTTATATCCAAATATTTTTGCAAAAATATTGCTTGGAAACATTTCAACTTTATTATTAAACATTTCGACAGTTCCATTATAATATTTTCTCGAATTTGCGATGTCTTCTTCTACTTTTGATAATTCCCTACTTAAATCTTGAAAGTTACTGCTTGCTTTTAAATCTGGATAATTTTCAGCGATAAGCATAATTTTATTAATGTCTTTTGAAATAGCTTGATTAGCTTTAACTTTTTCATCTAAAGACATGCTATCATAACTACTTCCTCTTAGTTCAACAATTTCTTTTAGAGTGTTTTCTTCATGTTTAACATATCCTTTAACTGTTTCAACAATATTTGGTATTAGATCCCATCTTTTCTTTAGATAAACATCCATAGTTGAAAATGCCTCTTGAACCATATTTTTAAGCTTTATAAAATTATTATAAGTTACAAGTGCATATATAATAATTATTAATAAAATTCCTACTACAATATAAATCCACATAATTTTTCCTCCTCCTTATTTTTTAAATTAATTTTTTTCTTTTTTTAGCACCTCCTATATTCTAAATTAATTATAGCATATTTTTTTCATTTAGATTTTGAAAGTGAGGTTTCTTTGATATTTATTTAAATTTCTTTTTGATTTTTAAAACTTTATTTTGCAAAGCTATATTTTCGCTGTTTAATATAAGCGGTAGAACTTGCCCTTCTAGAATATCAAATATGCTTAGTTGAGCAGAATTTTCTTCATATAATTTTACATTTTTTAAAGAGTAAAATAAAGAATTGACGGACAAAAGTAAGTTATATTCTTTATCATAATACCATTTAATTGGAATTACTGGGCGAAATTTATCGTTAAAAAGAACATATCTTTTATTATCTGATTCAAATTCTAGTCCCATTTTCGTTTCACCAATTGGGTAACTTCTGCCTGTAAAAGATAAATTTATGGGGTTATTTAATTGGGTAGTATTAGAACTATACCAGCTTCCAAATTCGATTATGAGAATTCCTTGTTCATTTACATAGTAATTACTATTTTGAATTATATTGGACATATTTTTTGCTTTTATTAATGGCCTTACTCCACTATTACTATCTACATTTTTAGCCATTATATTTCCAAATATATTAACATTAAGTACTGAACTTTTGTTATCAGAAGTCCAATAATCTGTTAAATCATTATTTAAATCTTTGCATTTAATACCTATTTTTTTAATTAATTTAGAGTTTTTTAAATATTCGGTTGATGGTAAAGATATTTTAAAATCTTCTTTGTTATACATAAGTACTTCCTTTCAAATTATTATTTTAAAATTTTTATTTTTTGATTAGATATTTCTTGGATTTCATTTAATCTTTTAATATTTTCTTTGAGTTTTTCATTTTCTTCTAGTAATTCATTTATTTTAGCAATTAAATCATTTGTTGGATATGAATTTTCTTGGTTAATATTTTCTAATAGGCATGAGAGAAATTCATTATTTAAGCTTTTATATAAACTAGTAGTTTTAAAATCTCCTAAAAATGGATTTTTCTCATCAGATAAAGTTGAATTAAATAAAGTGTGTTCTGATAATAATAGGTTATTTTCTTCATCATAATACCAGTTAATGGGCACTACTTTATGAATTTCAGTATTTGTTATAGCAAATACTCCGTTAATAGTGTTTATTTCAAAACCGATTTCCTTTTGATTTGCTTTAAAGCATTTGTTTTTAAATAAAAATGAAGGTTCTAAATTAGCAATTTTTACAGAATTTGGAGTATACCATTTGCCAAGTTCTATCATAATAAAACCCTTTTTATATGTTTTAAAAGGACTGGATTTAACAATATCTTCTAGATTAGCAGCTTGGATGATTGGTCTTACACTGTATGTTTCACCGGCTTTTGTATGACAAAATTGCCCGTCAGATGACATTCTAAATTGATATGAGCAATCATTATTAATATATGAATAAGAACTAGTCCAATAATCCGTTTCTTTATTATCTAAGTTTTTTCCTATATATCCAATTTTTCTTATGAGGGATGATTTTTCTAAATATTCTTTTGATGGTAATGTTATTTCGATATCTTCTTTATTTATCATATTTTCACTTCTTTCTTAGTTTATCAACAAATCAGTAATTATATTGGCGGCATCACTACTAAAATCTTTTATTTTATAAAGCGTGTCTTTGAAAAAATGATTTTTTGTGTTTTTGTTATTTATTTTCATGATAAAGTTATCGTTATCTTTAGTTATTTTGATATCATTTGTATATCTTTGATATTTTTGTTTTAGATTTTCTAAATCGTTTTTATTTCCATATATATATAAGGTATCTTTATTTAAGTAAATACTATTTGGAATGAATGATCTATAAAATTGTTTTATTGTGTCATAGTTAACAATTATATTATCTAGGGATTTTTTTTTGAAATATTTTTTTATTTTTTTTATGTTTATTTTTTTGTTTTTACCACGTTTGGTGATGCTGAATTTTTTCCCCGTTAAGCTTATATTATTTAACAAATAGCAGGTATTAATATTATTATTTTGTTCAATTGCATCGAGAAATGTATTATCATTTAGACCAATACCTAGTAGCGATCCTTTTAAATTATTAATTATTTCTAATATTTGTTTATTCATGTTTTTCCTCCAGTAGTTTATTTATAACATAACTTGCCGCTATTAAACCAGCAGTTGCTGGAACAAATGCATTTGAACCAATTTTACCTTTGACTAATGGTTTTTCTTTGGAAAATATAACAGGAATATTTCCTTTAATTTTTTCATCTTTAACCATTTTCCTAATTATTTTAGCAATGGGGTCATATTCGGTTTTTCTAATATCGTCTATTTTTAATAATTCGGGATGCATTTTATTACCTGTTCCCATTACTGAGACAAAAGGTATTTTCTCGTTTAAACATTTTTTGATAATTAATTTTTTAGTATCAATGGTATCAATTGCATCAATAACAAAGTCTATTTTTATATTGAAAAGACTATCAATATTTTCTTTATTCAAAAATAGTTTTATATCTTTAATTTTACAATTGGGATTTATATTTTGAGCCATTTTTTTAGCAACTTCGACTTTTGATTTACCAATAGTTTCTTTATATGCAAGGGCTTGCCTATTTAAATTTGTTATTTCTATTATATCACAATCTATAACGATAATATTTTCAATACCACTTCTAACTAAAGCTTCAAAGGCGTGTCCACCTACTCCACCTAAACCAATTACCATTATGGTTTTATTTTTTAAAGTGTCTATTTTGTTTCCTATTAAAATTTTTAAACGGTCGAACATTTTACCACCTATTTATGATTATACTATATTTTTTCAGAAGAAAAAAGCTTTAAGATTGGATTTTGTAACCATTTCTTAAAACTTTTGTTTTGGCTTTTTTATCTATTTCACTAAAATGTGCCGATTGAAAATGAGTTAATGTATCGATAGCGCTTTCATCAATAGTAATGCAGGCTATACGTCCTGAGTTTTGATATGAAAGTTTCCATTTGTTTTCTGGTAATATTTCATTTAAAGCTTCTGCATAGTTTATTTTTATTTTTTTAGGGTCTAAATATTCATTGGTACAGAAATTATAAATATGACCATTAATACTTGCAATAAAATTAGCGGTAATAGCATCTTTTTTTATTTCTGTGTTCCAATATGCGTCTAAGTCTTTCTTAGCCAATTTTTTGAAATTGTTTATGAATTCTACTTTTGTTATGCTATCTGGTAATTTTAATTCTTCACTATCAATCATGCTTTCTAGTATTTTAGCTGATGTGTTTATTCCTTCATAAGTAATATCAATTAAGTTTTGGCTTTTTTGATAGCCATTTGAAACTTGGATATTGATATTTTCTAAAATTGCTAAGAAAATATTAGTACCGTTTATGTCTTTTAAGTTTTTTTGATTTAAGTAATTTATTTTTTTAAATTTATGGGTTATATAACCATTTTTTAAAATCTGTTCTTCTGCATTTTCTTCAATTTTTCCTTTATAAAATTCTTCGAAGTTTTCAACTAAATAAGATTTATAATCATCAATATCAACGGTTATTATATCATGGCTTACAATATAAACTAGTCTCCAAATTGAATTTGGCATAATGTCAGAAAAGGCTCTAGCAAATAAAATTTCAGAATTATCATTTATAAATTTATGGGTATTAAAGTTATATATGCGCCCATCAATAGCACTAAGACAGCTAAGAGTAGTTTGATTATTTTCTTTTAAAAATGCTAAAAATAAATTATCGCCATTTAAATTTTCTAAATCTTTTGCATTTAAACGATCAATGTTATCATATAAGTAGTCAGCGTCACCAATATTAAAATATTCATTTTTCATAATAAATTTCATTCCTTTTACTTTGTTCAAGGCACACATAGTCATGAACAATATAATTATTTTTCATACTATTTTCCTTTACAAGTTAATGATAACATGTTTATAGAAAAAAATCTAGAATAATTTCTAGATTTACAAATGTAATGTTTTTTGATGACCGTGATTTTGTATATCTAGAACAATTTTATCTATCTCATCATTTAATTTTTTATTTTGTAATCTTAATGCTTCATTTTCTTTAGTCAGTTCTTTTAATTTTTCAAGTAATTCTTTTTTTCTTTGGATATCAGGTTTTAAACTCTCATTTTCTGATATTATTGTTTGCATATAATTTTCATCCTCTGAAATGTTTATTTTTGAAATTTCTTTATCAGTGATATCTACATTAATGAGAAGATCTTTTATAAATTCCTTATTCAAAAAACGATATAACTGAGAATTTTTGAAATCATTATCATAATCGTTATTATATTCAGAATCTTTGACGTTTATTGGTGATTCAAATAAGACGCCTACAGATATTAACATATTATTTTCCCTATCAACATAAAACTTAGCTGGTTTTAATGGATAATAACAACCTCGCAATTTAATAATCTCTTGATTGTTATAAATATATGTTTGACAGTTATACCACTGAAATATATTTGACTTATCAATCATAGATATAGCAGGAATATGATATCTATAGTACTGGGGTTTAAAAGTGTGAGAATAATCAACATTTAATTTTTTGCTTAAATCAGGATATGTTCCAAGTTCTATAATTTGAATGCCATTTTTAAATTTTCTTGGACAATTTTTAATTAATTCGTATAGACTATCTGTTTTTAAAACAGGGCGTACACCACAGTTATAATGTATTTGATGATAGTGTATATACCCAAAAATATCAACCACTCCGGCAAAATCTTTTAAAATTGTATCACTTGTCCAATAAATTTTTTTACATCCTGGTCCGATTTTTTGTAAGACTTTAGATTTTTCTTCTATTTCTTCTCTTGATAATAAAGTTACTTCTATATTAGGTTTTTCACTCATGAGTTTTCCTCCTCAAACGATATAAATATTATAACATTAATTAGATTTGTAAACAATTTAAAAGCCTAGTTTTCGCTAGACTTATCGTTTTTTTCGTCATGTTTTTCATGATATTTATTTATATAATCTTGTTCAAAGGAAATTAAATCATTTGGACTCATAAATAGTAATACTGAATTTTCATAATTTAATAATTTATCTATTTCATCTTCTCCAATATGTTCAGCATTTGGAATTGCTTTAATGATGTCATTGATATCAATTTCGTGTTCGTCGTTTTCTCTTGCTCCATATATATCCATAACATAAGCTTTATCAACGGTTTTTAATATTTCAATGTATTCGTCTTTAAATGCTTTAGTTCTAGAGTATGTATGCGGGCCCCAAATAACAACTAGTTTTTTATCTGGGTATTTTTGTCTTGCAGATTTAATTGTACATTTAAGTTCTGTTGGATGATGAGCGTAATCATCTATTACGACGTTTGTTCCAACTTCTGTTTCGTTAAATCTTCTTCTAGCGGCATGAAATTCTTTTAGAATTTTAGAAACTTCTTTAGCATCAAATCTTTCATAATAACAAAGACTAATTACAGCTAAAGCGTCTAAAAGCATGTGTTTGCCATAAAGTGGTAAGTCAAAGTGTCCATAATAGTTATCTTCGACGAAGACATCAAAGGTTACGCCATTTTCAGTATATTCAACATCTTTAGCAATGATATCATTATCATCATCTAGTCCGTAATAGAAAATTGGTTTATTGATTTCTAGGCTATGGGTATAAGGATCATCACCACATGCGATAACCATTTTTTCAGCATTGTTGGCATATTCAGTGAAAGCATCGATGACATCATCAATATCTTTATAATAGTCAACATGATCTAGTTCGATATTGGTAATTATGGCATAATAAGGTATATATTCTAGAAAATGCCTTTTATATTCACAGGCTTCTAGGACAAAGTATTTATTTTCTTTATTTGCGATACCTGTACCATCGCCAATTAGACAATTAGCTCCTTTCAAAGCGTTTAGTACCTGATAGGCCATGGTAGATGTGGTTGTTTTTCCATGACATCCAGCTACGGTTATTGTCATAAACATTTTGGTTAGCTTAGCTATCATTTCTTCATATGTATAAATTTTTAAATTTAGTTCATTTGCTTTAACGAGTTCTGGATGATCATCTTTTATGACATTACCTTTTATGATAACCATATCTTTTGTTATGTTTCTTTCATTATAAGGTAATATTTCGATATTTCTTTCATTTAGGCCTTTTTCAGTGAAGAAATGTCTTTCGACATCGCTACCTTTAATTTCGTAACCAAGGTCATTCAAGAAGCAAGCTAGAGCACTCATGCCAGTTCCTTTTATTCCAATAAAATAATACATTGATGTTCCCCCTAACTAATAAATTCAATCAAATATGGTCCAAGTATTAAAACTAAAATTAATGGAACAATAAATAGCACTGAGATGATACTAACTTTATTTGGAATTTTGTTTATTTGTTCTTTAGTGGTTAGAACTTCTTTATCCCTTAAAAAATCTACTTCATTATAAAGGGTATCTAAAATGCTATTTCCAAATCTATTTGTTTGAATTATATTTAATATTATGTTATTAATAATATCTGATGATATACGGTTTTTTAAATCACTAAGTGCTTCAATTAATGATTTTCCATAATTCATTTCTTCTAGAGCCTCTTTAAATTCTTTAGAAATTTCTGAATCGACATTTTCACAAGTAACTTTTAAAGCGTTTTCTAGGTTACGCCCGGATTCTAAAGTTAGTGTTAGAATTTCAAAGAAGTATAGAGCTTGATGTTCTAAACGTCTATTCCGTATTTTTAGTTTTTTAGTTATATTTATGTAATAGAACAGATAGTAACAAGCAATGGCAACAAATGGGGCATAAATATAACCCATGTCTGTGATTAGTATTATTAAGATAAACGATATAACTGTGATTGTTAATCTTGAAAGGCAGAAGGTTGTGACAGTGTATTTTGTATCGCTACCTAGACATTTTAATTTGGTTTCAATTTCGTTTAGTTCCTTTTTGCTATATATTTTTTCAATGAATTTGGTTTGCTCTACCATTAAATCACCACCTTCATTACTTTACGAACTACTACCACAAAAATTATATAGTAAATTATCATAAATATCAAGAGGATACGTCCAATATCGGTAGTGATAAATGGTAAAAAGTAACCTGGATTTATTAAACTAATGACTAAGACGAAGAAAAATGGAATTCCAAGTAATACATAAACGATGATTCGACTACCACTAGTTAAACTTTTTAATTCTAATCTAAGTTTACGTTTATCGAAAAGATTTCTTTCGATTGATGTAAATACTTTGATGATATCACCACCGGTTTTATTTAAAATTGTTAAAGAGGCGGTTAAGTAAGTTGCTTCTTCTAATTTTACTCTTTCGGAAAATCGTTTGAATACTTTGCCAATATCGAGTCCATATAATAATTCTAAATTCATTCTTTTGAATTCTGCGCCTATTGTTCCACCTACTTCAGTAGAGACTATTTCGATGGCTTGGGTAATACTTCTTCCGGATTTAAAGGAGTTATTCATGATGGTGATAGCTGCAATAAAATCGCTTTCTAGATTAATTCTAAAGACTTTATACTTAGCAAATAAGTATATATCTAGAACAAAAAATCCTAAAACAAAGATGCTTAATGTTTCTGCACTACTTAATAATTTAAATTGAAAGGCTTTAATAATGATGGCTAAAAGTGTTAAAAGACAGGCGACGATTATTTTTCCACTTAAAATGTCAAATCCAGTTTTATGAGTTTTACTGACAACAGTATATTTTTCTAATTTTTTAGCATATTTTGTGGCAACTTCTGATTTTTTTAGTTTATTATTAAACATTTCGAGATATTTTCTATATAGCCTTTTTAATTTTTCTGAAGTGCTTAAGGTATCATTTTTTAATGGTTTTATGACATATGGTTCTAATCTTTCTTCTAGTTTTACTACTTTAAATAATTTGATCACTCTAATAATTAATAAGAAGATGATAAGAAAACAAATTATTTGAATAAAGTAAATTGAGGTACTATGAGGTTCAATATATATATTGGCATTTTTGGTAGAAGTATTGCCGGCTTCATCTTGGACTGTACAGGTATATGTATAACTTCCTGTTTTGTTTAATGATAATTCATTAATATTGCTTTGAATTTTATTGGTTAAATTTCCATCATAGTTATCAGTGGCTGTACATGATATTAGATTTTTATCGTTTGTTGGGGTGGTTTTAATTTCATCTGATGAAATGTTTATTTGTGGGGCTTCTTTATCTATAATATATTGACCACTATTTATAATATCCGCTGCTTCATTTATTAAGTTTACTTGAACAGCTATTTTATAGATTCCTGTTTCGGTTAATTGAATAGTGGCATTAGTGGCTTCAGAAATTTCAGTTTGACTAATTAAAATATCATTTTTGTAAATTTGATAAGTATAAGAGATGACGTTTTGAGATGGTGAAAAAACGACAGTTATATCATGATTTACGGGTTTTTCTATGCTTTCAATATCGAATTTTCCATTCATCTTAAGTCATCTCCTTTACTCTCCAAAGATATCTTTTAAATCATCAATACCTTTGGCTTTTATTTTTTGATATACTTTAGGGATGTATTTGTGGAGTAAGAATTCTCCATCAACATCACCATTTGGTAAAACACCGGTTTGTCTAAATTTGAAAATTTCTTTTTGTTTTATTTCTCCGTTTTCCATACCAATTATTTCATTAATACTACTAACTCTTCTACGTCCATCAGATAGTCTTTTGACTTGAACGACGATTTGGATGGCACTTTCAATGTATTCTCTAATAGCTGTTACTGGTATTTCGACACCGTTCATTAGGACCATGGTTTCCAATCTATTTAAAGCATCAGTAGGACCATTGGCATGCATGGTTGTCATACTTCCTTCGTGTCCTGTATTCATGGCTTGAAGCATGTCAAAAGCTTCTTTTCCCCTAACTTCTCCAACGATTATTCTATCTGGCCTCATTCTAAGTGAGTTAATGACTAAGTCCCTAATTGTAATGGCACCTTCTCCTTCATAATTGGTGGTTCTAGTTTCTAATGATATAACATGTTCTTGTTTTAATTTTAATTCAGCTGCGTCTTCAATAGTGATAATACGGTCATTTGGATCACAGAATGATGATAAAACGTTTAATAATGTTGTTTTACCGGCACCTGTTCCACCTACTACTAGGATGTTTAATTTAGCATGAACACAAGCTTCTAAGAATCTTGCCATATAAGGGGTTAGGGTTCCAGTTCTTAGTAAGTCTTCAATGTTGGCAAGTTCACTTTTGAATTTTCTTATTGTAACTACTGGACCATTTAAGGAAAGTGGTGGCAAGATAGCATTTAGTCTTGATCCATCTTCTAGTCTTGCATCGACCATTGGATGAGCGATGTCGATTGTTTTTCCGATTGGTTGGATTAATCTTTGAACTACTCTGACTATATGATCATCGTTAATAAAACTGACACTATCGTCTTTAATAACTTTACCGTCTAATTCTATGTATATTTCGTTTGGAGAATTAACCATGATTTCTGTTAGTTCTTTATCTTTTAAAAGTTCGGTTAGGGGTCCATATCCGTTTACTTCATTATCGATTAAGTTATATATATAACTACGTTCTTCGTTGGTTAAATCATAACCTTCGATGGATTTATCGATTTCGTCTTTGATAAAGTCTTTCATGTCTTCGTTTGTTTTATTTTTATTATCAATGATATTCTGAATAATTTTATTTCTGAGTTCGTCTAGTAAAATTTTATTTGGAAATTCATCATAATCATCGATTTCTTTTACAATTTGAGACTCATTTGTTTGGGCGAATTCATCAACAAAGCGTTTAGTTTCCATGGTTTTCCTCCTTTATTTTAGGATTTTATCTAATAGGTTTGTGAGTGTTAAAGTGGTTTTATCTTTTTGATAATTTTTTTCTAAGGTAATAATTTTGCCTTCCATTAATAGGTTTCGCATGTTTTTAATGTAAGAATTTGCTGGCAAAATATAGTTAATTTCTTTTTCTAAGAATGATGTTACTTCATATAGGCTAATATGATCTTTGGAAAGGGCGTCATTTAAAACGATGGTGTATTTAGTTAGTTTCATGTCTTTGTAGATTGCTAACATGGTTTTCATATTTTTTAAATCCATGAGGTCGCTTGTTATTATGTAAATTATATAATCACTATTATCAAAAGTTACTAGGTTTATGTTATCAATTATATGGTTAGTATCTATTAAAATAACATCATATTTATATTTTAGTTTTTTTATTAGAATGTCTATATATTGAGAACTGATTTTTCCGACTTGTCTAGGGTCTTTAGGTGCTGAAAGAACATCAATATAGTCATTATATTTAACGATATATTCATCTAAATCTTTTAGCCCATGATTCATATAGTCATTAATTAAAGTATAGATATCTTTATTTACTTTTAGATTTAATGAGGCCGCAATAACTCCTGAATGCAGATCCATATCAAGAATTATGGTTTTTAATTTTTTGTTTGATAGTATTCCTGCAAGTGATAAGGCGACGGTGCTTTTTCCTGTTCCGCCTTTAACTGATGTTACAGTGATTACTTTTGCTTGTTTTATGGCCATTTTATCCCTCTATTCTTTTTTGATAATTATTTGATTGTTTTCTTTATATCCAATATAGGTTAAATCAATGTCAAATTTATTATTAAAGATACTATTATATAAAGTGTTATATTTTTGTTTAACATTTATTTTAATATAGTTATTTATTTCTATGTTAATATCACCTTTAACGTTAGCTTTTAATAAGTTTGTTAAAATTAGTTCAAGATTATTTTCTTCTTGATGATTTAGACCATATTCAATGGTGTCTTTAATAGCTGTTTCATATTTGTTTATTGTTATTTGTAGATTTCCTATTTCCCAGATTAAAGCGATTAATAATAGTAAAATGGGGAGAACTAAGACGAATATTACTAGAGTTTGACCTTTGTTATTCACCATTAAGCCCTCCTAGGTCTTCATAGATGACTTTGGATGAGGTAACTTCATAGTTTTCGCCTAAAATACTAGATAGTATTGGGGCATTTATTTCGATATGTTTTTTTATGGTTAAGGTAGTCATTCCATTTTGGGTTTTATCATCTAATGTGAGGTTTTCGTTAGCGAGATATGTCCCTAAGTTTTTTAAATCACTATTTTGATATAAATTTGTTACTGTGTCTAAGTCATTATTTAAAGTGTATTTTGTCAAAAAAATATTACCAATATCGATTATTGCCATGAGTATTAATAGCAAAACTGGTAATATAAGTATGAATTCTACTAATGCTTGCCCCTTTTTATTCATATTATCACGCTTTCCTATTATATAAATTATATCAAAAAATAAATGCAATAACAATAATTTGAAATATATTTTATATGATTAGACGCAAAAGAAACATTATTTTAATGTTTCTTTTAAGCCTAAATACACTTTTAAAATAATATATGTTATGGCTATTTCTTGACGTACTATTAAGTGTATCACATTTTTTTTAACATGTATATATGTTTTTTTTAATTGATTTTATTTAATGTAAAAATGTGTTAAATATTTTTTAATTTATATAAGATGTTTAGAGCTTCTATAGGAGTAAGTTCTAGTGGATCAATTTTTTCTAATTCTTCTTCAACTTTTGATTTTTTAGGCATTAATTCATCGATTGGTAAGGCTTCTTGTACTTTGATATCGCGTTTTTTTTCTTTGTCTTCGTAGACTTGCAATATTTCTGAGGCTCTTTTTATTACGGAGTCTGGAAGGTTTGCAAGTTTAGCAACATGAATACCATAACTTTTATCGACACTGCCTTCTTTTATTTTATGAAGGAAGGTTATTTTTCCTTCTTCTTCATAAGCACTGACATGAATGTTTTTTAAGTGTTTTAGATTTTTATCTAAATCAGTCAGTTCGTGATAATGGGTTGAGAAAAATGTTTTACCTTTTATATTTTGATGAATATATTCGATGATTCCTTGAGCGAGGGCCATCCCATCAAATGTTGCTGTTCCTCTACCAAGTTCGTCGAATAAAAGTAAGCTTTTATCTGTAGCACTAGTGATGGCAGTAGCTGCTTCGGTCATTTCAACCATGAAGGTTGATTCTCCACTGACTAGGTCATCTGAGGCCCCAATTCTCGTATAGATGGCGTCAAAAATTGGAAGTTTTGCTTCTTGGGCTGGTACAAATGAGCCTATTTGGGCCATGATAGCTATGATGGCCATTTGCCGCATATATGTTGATTTACCGGCCATGTTAGGGCCTGTTATTAATAGAATATTAGTGTTTTTATCCATGATGATGTCATTTGATACGAATTCACTTTTAATGACTTTTTCGACAACTGGGTGGCGAGAGTCTTTAATGTATATTTCATTTTCAGTTATTGCTGGCCTTACATAGTTATTTTCTTCAGCGATGGTGGCAAATGAGGCCAAAACATCAATTTCACTAATTATTTTAGCGGTTTCTTGAAGTTTTGGAATATATTTTTTTACTTCATCTCTAATTTCGCAAAACAAGTTATATTCTAGTTCAATAATTTTTTCTTCGGCGTTTAAGATTAAGGCTTCTTTTTCTTTTAAAACAGGACTTATATATCTTTCGCAGTTAGTTAGAGTTTGTTTTCTTTGATAACCCCATTCATCTTTAACTAAGTTTGTATTACCTTTACTTATTTCAATATAATAACCAAAGACACGATTATAGCCAACTTTTAGGTTTTTAATGCCTGTTTTTTCTCTTTCATCATGTTCAAATTTGGCGACAAAGTCTTTACCACCTTTTCTTAAGTTTTTAAGTTCATCTAGTTCAACATTATATCCATCTTTGATTAGATAACCTTCTTTAGTGGTTATTGGTGGATTTTCATAGATGCTGTTTTCTAGCAGGCCATATAGTTTACTAAAATCATATAATGGTTTATGGTAGTTTATTTTGATTAAGATTTCTGATATTTTTGGGAAAACTTTAAGGGATGATTTTAATTGAAGCAAATCTTTTCCATTGGCATTACCAAAGGCAATTTTACCGCTTAGTCTTTCAAGGTCATAGACTTCTGTTAAGTATTTTTCAAGGTCACTTTTTAAGATGAATTCTTTGAGTAAGGTGTCTACTGTGTCATATCTTTTTTCAATTTCCTTTTTATCGACTAATGGGTTTAGCAAATATGTTTTTAATAGTCTAGCTCCCATGGCAGTTTTGGTTTTATCTAAAAGCCAAATTAATGAATAGTTTCTTTGTTTTAGTCTTAATGTTTCGACTAGTTCTAGGTTTCTTTTAGTATGAACGTCCATTCTTAAGTGATCTTTAGTTTCTTTGATTTCAAGTTTCTTTAGATGATCTAGACTACGCTTTTGATTATGAATAATATAAGCTAGTAAATGTTTTACGGAATTTATATATCTTTGGTCGATGATGTCTTCATATATGTTAGAGTATTCATCTGAAAGTTCATCTGTAATTGTAACTGTTATATGAAATTGATTTTTTAAAATAGAATAAACATTTTTGTCGGTTTTGCTATCTAAAATAACTTCTTTAACGCCAAGATTGATGACTTCAGAAATTAGTTTGGTTTGGTTATGTTCTAGTAAAAAAGCATAAATTTCGCCGGTTGAGACATCAGCATAACTAACAGCATAACCATGTTTAAAATCAGTAATAGATGCTATGAAGTTAAAATCATCAGCTTTTAGTGTGTCGGTGTCCATGATTGTTCCTGAACTAATGATTTGTATAATACCTCTTTTAACGATTCCTTTGGCACTTTTTGGATCTTCTAATTGTTCGACAATACCTATTTTATGACCGTTTGCGATTAGTTTGTCAATATAAGAGCTGGCAGCATGATAAGGAATACCACACATGGGTATTCTTTCATCTAGACCGGCTGATTTACCTGTTAAAGTAAGTTCTAGTTCGTGACTGACTTTTTCAGCGTCATCAAAAAACATTTCGTAAAAATCACCTAATCTAAAAAATATAATTAGGTCTTCGTTTTCGTTTTTTATTTCTAAATATTGCCTCATCATTGGGGTTACTTTATTTATATCTACGTCTTTTCTTTCCAATGCTATCACTTCCATTTTTTTGGTTATATTATAACATTTCGTTTTTTCATTTTCAAGAATCTTACAAGTGACAGCATGAAAAAATCTCTTGTTTGAACAAAATGCCAAAATAAATTTTGTTTGTAATTATCTCACGGTGGGCTTTTCGCTTTTCATAAGAATCTTAGAATTTTCCATAGACTATCACTATTGCAACAACTATATCACGAATAGTTATATTTACAAATAGTTTTAATTAACATTTTCGTGCTATTTGAAAAATACACTTTATATATGAACAAAATTGTTAAAAACAATATCAAAAAATACTGAAATTTTTAATGTTCAGCATTTTTTAAAATTTGAATATCTTCTTTTGTTAGACCTGTAATTTCTGAAATATCTTCTATGTTCATTTTCTTTTTAAGCATATTTTTTGCTCATTCAAGTTCATTATGTTTAACTAAAGCATCCATCTTATCTTTCTGCCATTCATGAATAATAAACTCATATTGATAACCGCCTCCATTAATTTTTGTGCTTTCTTTTCATCAAGTACTTTTTTAGCTAGTTTATATAACTAACTAAATGTTTCTGCTATAAGTAATGTATGCCTATTTGAATTATATATCCTATGAGTCTTTAATCTAGTATTACTCAATATACTACTCAAAAATAAATTTTTTGCCCAGTTATCAAACTCAAGCAGGAGTTTGCAAAAATGTTCTACCTACTATTTTATACTTAGCCAAAGGTATAAGGATTTGACTCTGTTCCTGTTCCTCCTGTGATTTGGACTTCAGAAGAAAGAGTTATGGCAGGCCTGACCACATAGTTCGTACGGCTCGCGTTGATGTAGGTCACGCCGCCATTGTTAAGCACGATGAACACATAGTAAGAGTAGCCAGAATGGGGCGACAAGGTCCACCAATTAATATTTGAATCATACATCCACGTGGTACGTCTACATGTACCATAATTATTATTAATTGAAACAAATGATTTGCAGTTTGAATTTGAATTCGTTCTTAGATATTCACTTACTGTTGGTAATGCTATTTTTCCATTCCATGTTGTTCTATTTTCATAATTGACTATATCGGCCAAATAATTACTGTCTTCTTCATTCGCACCTATACTAAAATCAGATGCAACTATTTGACCTTGTGCTTCACTACTTAAACTATTTAAATATGTTCCATTTAAATATGTATTTAAACTAGCTGGTCTAGCCCAATTATTATTTCCATAACTACCAGATGTATCCCATGCTAAAGTATAGCTTGTATTTATATTTGCTGTTTTCATTATCTTTATAGTTCCATCACAACCTACAGAAATAATTCTCCAGCCTGCTGTTTCTCCATTAAAGGTTACATAATTATTTGGGTTTGCTCCTGTAAAGAAATATCTACACTCATACAGATCTTTTTCTAAGCCATTATCTTCTATTATTTGGTCACCTGCTGGTGGTTCAGCTGTACATACTCCATACAGTTCATCTATTGCCCCTTGTACATTGTTTGATTGTAAGCCACTCGCAGTATTATCGTATGTAACATCTTTACTTGGAAAATATGTTGCTGCTATTACTCCTATAGTTCCACATGCTATTATTCCTAATATTAATCCTACTAAATAACTCTTTGCAAACTCTTTTATTTTTTCTTTCATTTTGACATCTCCTATCTTATCCATATTCAAGATATCATAAAAAAAAAAAAAAAACAAGTAATATTTTTGTTAGATAACTTGTTTTTTTGAACAAAAATTCTTAATCTTGATTTTCTAAATAGTTTAAAGCCTGTTCAAATGTTTCTACTGGAACAAGGTCAATTTCATAGCCACGTTCTTTTTTTATTTTTTTTGCTTCATTATAGTTATCTCCTTTTGGAACAATGAAAACATCCGCGCCTTTATTGACAGCTCCTATTAATTTATATTTAATTCCACTGATTTCGCCGACGTTACCATTTATGTCGATGGTACCAGTTCCGACGATTGTTTTGCCACCTGTTAGATCTATTTTATTTAAGTGACTATATATTGTTAAGGTAAGCATTAGACCACCAGAAGAGCCGGATTCACTTTCTTTGAAGTTAAAGGTTATTTGTTTACTTGATTTAACATCAAATGTTTCTGTTATGACTGCTCCTATTTTTGGCACATCTAAAAGATTTATTAAGGTAGCTATTCTTGTTTTAGTTTTACCGTCAATATCCTTAACTTCTAATGTGACTTTATCATTAATGTTTTTAGATGCAATGTAGGCAAACAGTTCTGTTTTATCTTTTATTTCTTGGTCATCTACTTTCAAAATTTGGTCGCCTATTTTTAAATCGGTTTTGGCTATTTCATCGATATATGTGACATATACTTTATTGTTAGTTATAGTATAGTCGATATCAGAATGTTTATAAGCTACTAATAAAGCAGTATCATTAGCTTCTTCTAAAAGCATTTTATTACGGTAGTTTTTTTCTTCTATTGTTTCATTGTCATTTTTTACTTCTTCTTCTTTTTCGGTATCCCAATCTTTATTTAAAGCTGAATAAATTAATGTGGGAATGGTGGCATGAATTTCTGAAACATAGGCCATATTTAGAGTTCCAGACAGTTTAAAGTTATCTTCGGTTGATATTTTGCCTTCTGTATTAATGAGGCCTCCTGGAGCAGAAATATAGTATGGTAATTCGATAAGAAAGACAGCTAAAATGATGATGTAGACTAATATTATTTTATAATATTCCTTGACATATTTTTTTACGGTTTTAAGTAATTTTTTCATATATTACTCCTTTCAATAATAGATTTATTTAATAGTGGGTGAAATTATGCGCAGATGGATGAGTGTCTTTATAATGGGTGTGTTATTATTTTTTGTATATGAAATTTTAACGGAATCAGAAAGTATTTTAAATTCTGTTGATTTTTCACTTAATGTATTTAAAAACAATGTGTTTCCATCATTATTTCCCTTTTTTGTGCTTTCAAATATTTTGATTAAATGTGGGCTTCCCGAGTTTATGGGGAATTTATTCAAGGGAGTTATGAACCGAGCATTTAAGATTAAAGGGATATGTGCTTTTATCTTTTTCATGAGTATTATATCAGGAAATCCTGCAAATGCAAAGTATACGAGAGAACTTTATTTAGGAGGAAGGATAAACAAATATGAAGCAACCAAGATTTTATGTTTTACTTGTTTTTCTAATCCTTTATTTATTTTGGGAACAGTATCAATACTTTTTTTAAACAACAAGGATGCAGGATTACTTATTTTACTTTGTCATTATTTAGGCAATTTAATTATTGGGTTTGGTATGCGAAATTATCATCCAAGTGAAAAAGAAAAATCAAAGGTTAGTTTAAAAAAGGCTTTAGATGAAATGCATATGAAAAGAATTAGTAATAAAGAAAGTTTTGGAGAGATGATTACAAATTCTTTAATTAGTAGTATTGATACTTTACTTTTGATTTTAGGGGTTATTACGATTTGTTTAGTAGTGACGACGATTATTGATAATAATTTAAATTTAAATAGTGTTTTAGGAAGTGTTTTAAATGGGTTTGTGGAAATGACGCAAGGACTTAAATATATAAGTTTAGAAGCGATTCCCCTTAAATTAAAATGTGTACTTACGGTAATGATTTTATCTTTTGGAGGGTTATCTGTACATATGCAGATTATGGGAATTTTAAGCGATACAGATATTAAGTATTTGCCATTTTTATGTGCGAGGGTATGTCATGCAATAATTTCTTCTTTAGTTATGTTTTTACTTTTTGATTTTTGGATAGGTTTGACATAAGTCTTGTTTTTTTACTTATTTTACTTTTTTTGCGATTGTTTTTATTTTCAAAGTATTATATAATAGTTTTAGGATAGATACTGGTCCTATAAAAGATAAGAAAAGGAGCAAGATTTATATGATGAGAACATTTGACTTTGCAAAAGTACCAATTGTCGATATAATTAATGATATTTTAGTGGATTCTTCTAAAAAAGGTGCGAGTGATATTCATTTTGACCCATATGAAGATCATTTGCTTATTAGAATTAGAATTGATGGACTTTTAATGGATTATGCGACAGTGCCAGAGGAATATCGTGATTATTTAATTACCCGTATTAAAACGATTTCTAAAATGAATATTACAGAATCTAGATTACCACAAGATGGTGCTATTAAAGAAACGCTTGAGGGAATTGATTTAGATTTACGTGTTTCTTCACTTCCAGTTAGTACAGGTGAAAAAATTGTTATTCGTATTTTAGATTATACACGTAGTATGGCTGGTTTAGGTGAACTTGGCTTTAGTGAAGAAAATTATAAAAAGGTATTAGAGATGCTTAGTGTTCCTAATGGTATTATTTTAGTTACTGGTGCTACTGGTAGTGGTAAATCAACAACAGTTTATTCAATGCTTCAACAATTAAATACATCTGAGACAAATATTATTACGGTTGAAGATCCTATTGAGATGGATATTACTGGAATTAACCAAGTTCAAACGAATCCTAAGATTGGCTTGACTTTTGCTTCTGCGCTTAGGAGTATTTTAAGACAAGACCCAAATATTATAATGATTGGTGAAATAAGAGATACTGAGACAGCAAAGATTGCGGTACGTGCCTCAATTACAGGTCATTTAGTACTTTCGACATTACATACTAATACTTCACTTAATACTATTGAACGCTTGATTGATATGGATGTTCAAAGATATTTGTTAGCATCGGCTTTGGAAGGAGTAATTTCTCAAAAACTAGCTAGACAGTTATGTCCACATTGTAAAAAGCTTAGAAAAACTAGTGAGTATGAAAAATCTGTATTTAAAACTGTTTTGAATAAAGATATTGAAGAAATTTACGATGCTGAAGGGTGTGAGGAATGTCATGATGGTTACAAGGGACGAATGGCAATTCATGAAGTGTTACGTATTAATCAACAAATTCGCGACGCTTTGAGTAATAATAAGCCTAAAGAGACTATTAGAGATTTGGTTTATGGTAGTGGTAATGTGATTACTATGCTTCAAGATGGGCTTGAAAAGGTTATTAAAGGCTATACAACTTTTGAAGAAATTCTTAAGTTGATTGAACTTGAAGATGATGATAAGATTAGTTCTGACAGTTCTTTATCAGAAGCTATTATGGAGACTAAGGAAGCATTAGCTGCTAGAGAACAAGGTGAGGGTGAATATATGGGAGTTAGACCAGAGCTTGTTACTGCTGGTCAGAATATAGTCACACCTACTAGTGGTTTTCAAGATATGAATAATACTTTAAATGAATATGCTATTAATTCTTCTCAAGATACAAATCAACAAGATTTAAATTTAGTAAATAATGGACAAACTATGGTTCAAAATAATATTGAAAGTTTAGACATTTAAAAAAGCGTAGCTTATCTAGCTACGCTTTCATATGCAGCAATTTCTTTTGTTGTGGCATTGGAAAATTTACCTTTTGTAACAGCAGTTATTGTTCTTGTTTCATTTGGGGCTAGTGGCTCACCAATATTACCACGTAAGGTAATAATTTCACTTCCATTTTTATCTTTTAAAATGATGTTAACATCGGAAATCGTACTATTAGTTGTTGTAGTATTGGTAACATCAGCTGAAAATGTACTATAACCATTTTCAGATATTAATGAAATGTTAGAAAATTGTAGACCCTCATAGGTTGTTTCACTAATAATGCCTTGATTAGTGTTAGCAACCATTCCTTCTTCTTCGTTTTTAGTGATGTTATCAGATTTACCACCAATATTAAACGAAACAATTAAACCAATAATTAAGGCAACAATTACCACTAAAAATATTATCAAAGGTATTTTATTCCTTTTTATAAAATCAATTGCTTTTGCTTTGTCAAATTTTTTCATTTATTCCCCTACTTTCTTTATTTTTATTATAAATTATTTTAGGGAAAAATTCAATACTATAAATAAACTTTTAATTTTTCTATGTACTCTTCACCAAATTTTCTTAGATTTTTAGCTATAGCAATTATTTTTTTATCAGCAGTTTTTTCATAATTATCAATATGTTTAGTTAATTCTAAGTTACCCATGGTTAGACCTTGAATTAACATATCGGCGATATTGGCATCACTATTATCACTTATCATTTCTTTACTAATACTCATTTTAGACATAGCTTTAGCCATCATTCCAATTGGTTTAGCTTTTAGATCTTTTTTATTTAATAATTTTTCAGTTTCTTTAGCGTATTTTTCATAATTTTTTTCAATTTCTTCAACTAGTTTTTTTATTTTGTTATCTTTTCCTTTTAAACTATTTATTAAATCTTTAGTACTTTGCATACCCATGTTGCTTGTTTGATAAATATACTCTAATATTTCTTCATTTTCATTCATTTTATCATTCCTTTCAGCTTTATTATGTGTTTAGTTTACTGTTTTATACAAAAAAACAATTACTTTTCGCGAGTAATTGTTAAAGTGCATGGTTTAGATTCTTTTCTATTTCGAGTTATTTCAATTTTGTTACCGGTTATTTTTATTTGGTAATCTTTTGAATTAGAATAATTATTTTTTATTTTTTCTTTTAATTTGTTTATAAAAGTATTTCCATCAGAAATATGCGTATTAAAGTGTCTTATGAAATTAGTTTGAAAAACATATATATCCATAGCAAGGGTTTCTTCGTTATCAATATTTTTATTTATAAATTTTATTAGACCACCAGTTACTCTACCATCTGATGATATTTGGTCAATATATTCGGTAGTTAAGTTAATTATTTTATTTATATTATCCATTTTGATTTCCTTTCTTATATTTAAAACAGTTTTCATCATGAGAGTTGACGATGCCGATGGCTTGTAAGTAAGCATATATTATAGTTGTCCCAACGAAGGTCATACCTCTTTTTTTTAAATCTTTAGATATTTTATCAGATAACTCTGATGAAGTTTTACCTATTTCATATATTATTTTATTATTGGTGAAACCCCAAATATATTTAGAAAAAGATTCATATTCTTTTTTTATTTGTTTAAATATTTTAGCATTATTAATAGATGCTTTTATTTTTAATTTATTTCTAATTATACCTTTATTTTCTTTTAATTCATTTATTTTTGTTTCATCATAACAAACTATTTTATCAATATCAAAATTATCATAAGCATGTCTAAAATTTTCTCTTTTATTTAAAATACATTCCCAAGATAGTCCTGCTTGAAATGATTCTAAAATTAAAAGTTCGAACAGTTCTTTATCATCATAAGTTGGTTCTCCCCACTCTTCATCGTGGTATTTAACATAAAGCGGATTATCTAAATTACACCATTTACATCTTTGCATATTTTTCTCCTTTTGGTATTTTGTATTTTGTTATATCTAATCCTTCTAATTTTAATAATTTTATTTTAACATCTATTCCACCAGTAAAACCGGTTAGATTGTTATTAGTACCTACTACTCTATGACAAGGGATAATGATGGGAATGGGATTATGGCCGATTGCACCACCTACAGCTCTAGCTGATGTTTTAGAGTTTATTTTTTGGGCTACAAAACCATAGGTTACAGTTTGACCATAGGAAATAGTTTTTAATGCATTCCAAACTTTTATTTGAAATGGTGTGCCTTCTAGTTTTAATTTTAAGTCATCTATATTGGGTTTTTCTTTATTAAAATATTTATCCAACCAAGTTTTGGTTTGTTTAAATATCTCTAGGTTATCGTTTGTTTTTGCATCTTTTTTTATATTTTGATAGTATGATTCTTTTTCTAATATAACATGAGTTAGATTTGTTCCATCACTTATTAAAGTTAGATTACCAATTGGCGATGGATAATTAGCTTTATATTTCATATAAGCACCTCAAATAAATAATATGAAATTTTATAATTAATGTCAAGAAAAGCATCTTTTTTAGATGCTTAACCAATGTTTATATCTCCATATTTAGTTTTTGCGGTTAAGGTGTAATTGCCTAAATTAGATGAATTATTTATTTTTATTTCACCCCATTTGGTATCACCTAAGGCTTTACCGTTTGAAAGTTTTTCGGCAGTAATTTCCCCATATTTTGTTTCTAATTTTGAATTGTTTGTTAGAAATATGTTATTAATTTTTATATCTCCATAAGTGGTTTTAATAGAGGTATAACCATTAATAGTACTAGCTTTTACTTCACCATAAGTATTTTTTACGGTTAAAACGTTTGCGTTTTCCGTTAAAACATCACCATAGGTTGTTTCAATATTAATTCTATTTGCTTTATTTACAGTAATATCTCCAGTAGTAGATTTAACATTAATGTTGCCGTTTGTTTTTGCAATTTCTATATCACCATTATTATTTTTAACATTTAACTTTTTACTAAATGTTTCTGGTATATATATGATTAGATGTGGGCTTTTTTGAAGGCATATACCAAAACATTTTTGCGCATCAAATTCAATGTTTAAGGTGTTTTCTTTTTGATTTATTTTAGGTTTTTCTTTTTCACTATAAACATCTATTTTTATTTTATCATCTGAAGAGTTTTTAAATTCAATATCAGTATTTGTGATGTCTAGTTTAATTTCATTAAATATATTATCATAAGTTTTAGATAGAGTTAGGTTATCGCTTTGCCCCATGCTTATAAATTTAACATTAATTAATGAGGGATTTAAGATTCCCCATATCATTATAGCTAGTAAACTTATAGTGCATAAAGATAAAAGGATTATTGATACGATGATTAATTTTTTATTCTTCATCTACGTCATTTCCTTTTAAGTTAAAAACTAGTTTTATTATTTGCATAATTAAAGCATAAATAATCCACATTATCCAGGTTATGTGCCAAGCCATGGTTAAAAAACTAATAAACATATAAATGATGAGAGTTAGGAGCGCGAGTGCTTCATCGATGGTTTTATATAAGTTATTTTCTTTTGTTTTTATTTTAATTTTTTTAGTTTCTTTATTATCATAAACCATGCTTGTATAAATGATTATGCCAGTTGCGATGGCGATAGTGATTAAGAATAAACAAATACCTAATATTTCTAAATTTTTTATGTTACCAAAGATAATTACAAATACAACTGATAAAATATATAGACTTACTGATATGGAATACATGAAAGCTTTTTTCTTTTGAATTTCTCTTTTAAATTCATGAGGAGTTTGCTCTTTTTTATTGCCTGTTAATAGTTCATCAGTAGTTATTCCATATAAGTTACATAGCGGAACTATTTTATCAAAGTCTGGGGTTGTCCCACCTGTTTCCCACTTACTAACTGTTTGCCGGCTAACATTTAATATATTAGCTACTTCTTCTTGTGATAGATTTTTTTCTTTTCTTAGTTCATATAATTTTTCTCCTAATTTCATTTTTTCACCTCGAGATAATTTTATAATGAAAAGTGTTTACAATACT
Organism: uncultured Bacilli bacterium; assembly: GCA_944358535.1. Lineage (GTDB taxonomy): Bacteria > Bacillota_I > Bacilli_A > RF39 > UBA660 > Coprosoma. Next base: position 83,220 of record CALVRH010000001.1, read on the forward strand.
AGCATTTTCGCTTTGCAATTTGTCAACTAGGTTTAACATTGTTTGTTTTTCCTTTAAATATAAGGTATTTTATGCTCTTAATTTAAAGGTTTTTGGAGCTTTATTATAAACTAAAATTAAAGCAATTATACAGTACAAAATACTAAATATGATGGTTGCTAGTCCAAAATAAAAGGTTGGTAGTTTTTCTCCGATGAAGAAATAACATACAAAGTAAGTTAATCCTTGGACTAGTGAATAAGTACTACTTTTCATTTCTGTGTTTACGTTATATGGCTGTAAAAGATAATACATAACTAAGTAATGGACTGAGAAAAAGATACTCATGGCTAAGATAGATACAAATATGATGACATAGTTTAATGGTTCAGCCACTCCTCCAGATAAATATAGAAGTAAGGTTAATCCCCCACCGATTAAGAGTGCTGGAATTAGATTTAAGGAAATTAAAGTTTTTAATCTTTCTTTAAAGACACCTAATATTACTTTTGGGGTTCTATAAATTCTATATGTCAGCATACTATGATCACAGTTCATAAACATAGCCTCTGTTACAGTGGTTCCGCGGTTTAAGATATACATAACAAAGACAAAGTATGGCAAATAAACTAGTAATAAGGCATTTAGGCCTTCGGCTACTGTTTTATTTTTTAAGGTGAGAACTATCAAAATAGCAAATATTAAAGTGATAACAATGGATTGTTTTTTGATAGCTTTAGTTAATATTTTGCTATGTCTTTTAACAAATAGTTCATGGAAGTAGGCAAATCCATGTTTATTACTTTTAAAGTTTTTGTCTAGCTCGATTTGCTTAGAAACATTTTCTTTAATGGCTTTTGTACTACTAGCATTTTCGACTGCATATACATTTTCGTTTGTTAAGATTTGTTTATACATTTGTTTATATTTATCAAATGAATTGATTACTTTAATACTTAAAAGGCCAGTGATTAAACTTATGATAAAACAAATAGTGAAGATGAATGGATTAATTATAATTTTAAAATATGGCATTCCATAAGCACATAAAAGTAATATTCCAATTACTAGCCAAGTTAGTTTATTTAATAAGTTTTCATTTTTAGCTATTTTAGTTTTTTTAAAATCGGTTATAACATAGGCACTGAAAGTTATTTTTACCATAACGACAAAAATAGGCATAATTATGCATAGCCAAAGTGGAACTTTTAACATTAAACCAAAGATTATGGTAAAGGGCATAAAACCGATGAAGGTTTTTAGCATGGCATATATATAATTAGACAATGTGTATTTTTTGGCATCCATATTCATAATCATCATAGCATAATATTTATCTTTAGTTGGGTTAAACATATAAGTGTTCATAATGCCACCAATGATGGTTAAAAATAAGAATATATGTATAAAAGTATTGGCATTATTTAGTTTAAATACTGGAAGCATGGCAAAGATGCAGAAGAATATGTATAGAAATTTACCTAAGAAAATTGTGCATAATTCCATAATTATACTGACAATATTACCAATGATTTTTAAGGCTTTATTTTTATATAAGCTTTCTGGTAATATTTTTCTTATTATTGGCAACTGTTTAATCGAATAAATAACACTATTGACACGGTAGGTATTTTTTAATTTAAAGGAAGTAATAAATGCCTCTAACATATTATTCCTCCTTTAGGGCTTCAATTATTTTATTTTTGAAGCTTTCAGTGTCTAGATTATCTTTGGTTATCTCTTTTAAAATGCCTTTATTTAAAACAACTATTTCATCACATAAGTCTAAAGCTAGTTCCATAATATGGGTTGAGAAAATAATGATATGATCTTTTTTTATATTTTTAAACATCTGTTTCATTTCTTCTTGGGCTACAACATCAAATGATGTTAATGGTTCATCTAACAGTAAAATATTTGGTCCAGCTATGATGTTTACTAACATCTGCATTTTGTTTTTCATGCCGTGAGAGTAATCTTTCATAAGTTTGTCTCTATCTTCTTTTTCTATCTGCATGAAATCAAAGTATTCATCAATATCTTTTTCATTTTGAATATGATTTTTATTTATTTCGATGAAGAATTTTAAGAATTCTCTTCCGGTTAAGAATTCTGGAACATTGGGTGTAGATAAAACATAACCAATATCTTCTGGTTTAATTTTTCTATCTACTTCATCGTTTATATAAAATTCGCCACCATCTAACTCTAAGTCTTCATTTAGACAGTTAAATAAGGTGGTTTTACCGGCACCGTTTCGGCCAAGTAAACCATAGATTTTTCCTTTTTCAAATTCAAAGTTTATATCTTTTAAAACTTCTTTTTTTTCAAAACTTTTCTTTAAATGTTTGATAACTAATTTCATGTGTACCTCCTACTATTTCACATCTATTTCATTATACATTATGGGTATATGTTTGACAATAATTTTTGATAAGAAAAAAATTCTAGGTTTTTTCTAGAATTTTAATTAAAACTATTTTCATAAATATCTAAAAACGCGCTGACAAATCTTGCCTCTTCTTTTGCTTTTTTTGTTCCTTTAGTTACTTGCCAGCCATAGGTTTTATAATCTTTATAGGTGAAGTTAGTAAGCGGGAGTAAATTGAATTCATCTTTAATTAATTTAATACCTTCAGAATAATCTTTTTTTAGTCTAACAAAGGCTTTACTTGGGTTTTTGAAAACAGCCATGCCATATTTATTAGCTCCTATATCGAAGTCGATACTTATTTTACCAAATTCATTTATGTCGACATCACCTTTTATGTTACTTTCACCACTGATGTAAACCTGAGTGTATTTTAAATTATCGTCATAGGCAAAGCCGTATTTTACGAGTAACATTTTACCAATTATTATAAGAAAGAATGTTATCAATATAATAACGATTGTGATAAGAATTTTTCTTTTACTTTTACCTTTATAATTTATTTTTAGAAGTTCTAAAAGATTGTTTTCAGATTCTTTTTTTATATCTTTTTCTTTGATTTTCTCACCAGCAAAAAGTTCATTTAAAGAAATACCTAAAATATTACATAGATCTTGCATAATGGAAATATCGGGCATACTTCTTCCGTTTTCCCACTTACTAACTGCTTTATAGGATACATTTAATTTTTCTCCGAGCTTTGCTTGGGTTAAATTTTTTTCTTTTCGGCTCCTTGCAATAAACCTACCTATTTTTTCTTGATTCATAGTCCTCTCTCCTTTTGACTACATTATAAAACAGTTTTGATATTTTGAACACCTACTGGTGGTAGAGTTTAATTAAATAAGCTTTTCTCTATTAAGTATATTACACTATTTGTTTAAATTAGGTAAAGTATATGCATAATATTATAGAAAAAGCATATAATAGTATTGATATTATATTGAAAACGTATTGACATATTTTTTTGAGTGTGTTAATATGTTGATAGAAAAGGAGATGGTTGATATGGCTTCTAATGCAATTAATATGAGCTTTAGGGTTGATAAAAATTTAAAAAAGCAAGCTGATGAATTATTTAAAAAATTAGGTTTAAATACAAGTGTGGCTTTAAATATGTTTTTAACTCAAAGTGTAAGAGAACAAAGTATTCCATTTGTTCCAACGATGAATGTTCCAAACGAAAAACTTTTAACTGCCTTAAAAGAAGTTCAAGATATTGAAGATGGAAAAATTAGTGCAAAGCGCTACAAAACATTTGAAGAAGCATTAAAGGATATTGATTAATGAAATACGAAATTATTCTTACTTCCGTTTTCAAAAAAGAATTAAAGCAAATTAAAAAAAGACACAAAGATTTAGAAAAATTAACTAAAGTTGTTAATGATCTTGCAAATGATGTGATTTTAGATGCAAAATATAAGGACCATGCTTTGGTTAATGGTCCAAGATTTATGGGATGTAGAGAATGTCATATCGAACCTGATTGGCTACTTGTGTACAAAAAAAGTAAACAGGTACTCATAGTGATTTATTTTAATAAAACGAAAACTTGATTAAAATGATTTAATCGAGTTTTTTTGTTTCTTCCAATATAGTAATTGCCATAAATATCCTTTTATTGATTTTGGTGTTTATAATACTATTTAAATAGAAAAAACCACCTAACTCATCCGGCGATGATTTAGGCGCATACCCAAAATGGTTGCGTTCAACATTGCGTATTGAACATTCCTTTTTTATTATATGAGATTTCTCTCATCTATATTCATTTTATCATAGTTTTTTATTTATGACAAATGATTTATTCTTTGCTTTTTATTTTATCAAAATATATATCACTGCTATTTTGATGTTTGGTTTTAATAACTTCTATAAATTTTTCTTTACTAGTTTCATTAAAACCACTGAAAGAAACATCTCCTATAACTGTATAAGGAACTCCTTTAGCTTCTTCTCCTAAAGCAGTAGCGAATCTATTCATAATTTCAGCATTTTCTTGGTTTTCCCAAACTTCATAAGTATATAAATTGTAATAATCACCATATTCTTCTTTTATTTCATCAAAGAAAGCGAATTCTTCTTTACAGTGTGGACAGGTACTTCCCCAGAAAAGGTAAATATTAACTTTATTTTTATCATGAGTAACATTTTCTAAACTAATTTCTTTTACATTTTCTTTGGGAGTGGTATTGGTGGTTTCTTCATTATTATTGTCGGTGTTTTCTTCAACATTATTTTCATTACTTACTGAGTTTGAATTATCAACTTCTTTTAATAAAACATAGTTTGTAAACCATTTTTCAAAGTCATCTTTTGATTTATAATATTTTAAATCATTATCACTATTCGCATCTAGATAATCAACCATTATTCCTTTGTTAAAGATAGCAAATGATGGATAGTATTTTATTGATTCACTTAATTTTGTATCTTTAATATCAGAAAAAGCAATTTTATAAATCTTGATATTATTATTTGTTATAAAGTCATATAATACTTGTTCAAAATTAGCTGATGTAATGCATGCGGGCTGATAGACAAATAAAGCAAAAGATTCTTTATCATCCATTAATTTTTCTAAATCAGATGTTTCAATTTCTATAAATTCATTACTTCCATAATATTTATCTTCTAAAGAAAATTTTTGAATGGGTATAATTTTTATGACTATGATAACTACCGAAATCAATAAAAGAAGTGGTATAACCCACATGAATTTTTTATTCATTTTCATTTGTACTAACCTCATGAAGTGAATCAAAGTCTATGTCATGATATGGGATTTTCCAAAAATCATATGAAGTGTCACCATGTTTGGTAGTTTTAACTTCGACATTATTTTTGCCTTCATAATACCAGTAACCACCAACATTATAAATTTTGTTTTCATCCCAACCTAGTTTTACTAACATGGTTTTAGTCATGCCTGCATAACCTCCACCACCACACATTAAGAAAATGTTTTTATTCTTTGGAAATAGATATTCTAAAATGTCCATTGATTCTTCATAATTAGCAGTATATTCTCCATCTTTTTCAGTGAATAAAGTTTCCCCTTTATATGTATCACCTACTTCTTCAGGTAGTCCAGATACATTGACTAAATATGGTAAAGGTACTACTTCAAAACCTTTAACAAATCCAGATAAATAAGCATCTCCACCAATGGCTTCATAATTTCCTGGATCTTTTAACATTCTCATATCTCTATAAACAGAGTCTTCTCTATTTAAATAATTATCAATAGTTTCTTCATTGATGTTTTTATCAATTCCAAATTCACCTCTAACTCCTTCTGTTACTTCTGGGGCTGGCAGAGGTGTTAAACTATTTCCTTTATCATTAAATAAGAATGCACATACAATAATTGTTATAATGATTAAAACACTTATAACTAACATAACAATACTTTTCTTTTTCATACTAAAACCTCCTACAATAATAGTTTAACCTTAAAAAGATAAAATATCAATAACGAATTAGTTGAAAAAAGCTCAACCTTAAGTTGAGTTTTATTTAGTGCATCTTTCATCTAGTTTTAAAGGTATTTCATAAGTAATAATTTTATGGTGATCATCACTAGCATTCACTTTTAAGTATAATGAACCATCTTTATATACTTTACATGTTTTTTCATAATCATCGACTGTGAATGTTACTTCTTTTAAGAAATCTTCTAAAGTAATACTTTCTTTTTCATTATATTTATAAGAACTTATTTTATTTTCTGTTTTGCCATTTTTTTCATATAAAATACATTCTATTTCTTTATATTTTTCTTGTTCATCACCACCACAATATTCAATATTAGATATATATATGGCTGATTTTTGATTGTTATAGGCAATGTTTCCTGATATTGTGAAGTTCGGACAATTGGCTGATAATGTTTTAAATTGAAAATCATCATTTTGGAAAAACATCAAAACTAAAATTACAATTATAAAAATTAAAATGAGGCCTATAATAATCCACGTTGATTTTATTTTTTTATTATTTTTAAATTCACCATTATAGAGTTCTTCTAAACTGACATTAAAGTCTTCACTAATTTTTTTTATTAAAGTACTGTCAGGCATGTTTTTTCCATTTTCCCATTTACTTACAGCTTGATAAGTTACATGATATTTATCAGCAAATTCTTTTTGGGTTAAATTGTGTTTTTGTCTTAGTTCTTTAATAAATTTGCCAAACTTTTCTTGATCCACACTATCACCTACTTCAATATCTCTTACTAATAAATTATAACATATTTTCGTATATTTTAACTGAAAATTATTAGAAATGTTTTAAAGTAAAGCTCAATATAAATTTTGATAGTAGTTTGATAGCTTTTTTAGTTTTTGACTATATTTTCTGATAATTCTAGTTTTTTAGATGGAATTACAGCTTTAATTGATATGGATTTTCTTGACTGCCATCTCCACCTGTGATTTGAACATTTGAAGATAGATATAATGTTGGAAAAATTCCACGTGATAATCCACTTTCATCGTGATAAACATGTCCTGAACTATTTATAATAATTGTACCCCAAGAATAATTAGCTTCAGGACTTTGCAGCCAAATGCCATATTCACTATATCCATTATATAAGTAATTACTATTTGAACAACTATTATTATATCTATAAAGTGCGGTTGACAAACAACTACTTCCTGATGCGTATCCGTAGTCACTTGGATACATTAATCCTATATATTGTTCTATAGTAGTAGGATTACCACTATATACACTATTACTTCTCTCAACATTATAATATCCACTCGCTGTCAATGTTTGAATATTATTATCTGTTGGTCCACCTAAATAATATGTTTCTTCGGATATCATATTTCTAAATGTAATATCTATACCATTATAATATTCTCCATTTAAATAACTTTTTAAATCTGAGTTATTCCAATTATTATATCCATTTGATGCCCAATCATAACTTCCTATACTTTCATTTCTTACTATTTTTATTTTTCCATCTATTACTCCTATTATTCGCCATAGTTCATTATTAAATAATACATAATTATTTGGATTTTTTCCATAATATCTGATATCACCATTTTCATCTTTATATAGTTCGTCTGGATTACTTGGTAATAAATCCGTTATTGTATCTGAACCTTTTGGCGGAAAACATACTCCATATAGTTCATCTATCGCATCTTGAACATTGGTTGATTGTAAGCCACTTACACTATTATCATACGTTGTTTGATTAGAAGGAAAATATGTTGCCGCTATTACATTTACTGTACTATATGCCACTATCCCTATTATAAATCCTATTAAATAACTTTTTGAAAATTCTTTTATTTTTTTCATACTTCTCCTACTTTCTAGATTTATTCTAACACATTTTTATCGTGAAGTACAGCTTAACGGAATACTTTTTTGAAAATTATTAAAATTAATATTAGGGTGATACAGTATGACAACATTTAAACGGGATTTTAAATTTGATAAAGATATTATGAAAACTGTTTCTAAAAATGTTAGAAAATATAGAAAATTAGCAGGTTTAACACAGGAACAACTAGCTGTTGATATAGAAATGTCATATGATTATTTAAGAAGATTTGAATCTCAATTAGGACGAGAAGGATTGTCACTTATGAGGCTTTATAAAATTTCAGTAGTGTTAGGTATTTCAATGGATAAATTTTTTAAAAAAGACGAATAAAAAAGAAGTTATTTTAGAGTAACTTCTTTTATTCATCTTTAAAGTGTTTTACAATTAAAGGTTTTAATAGTTCGATAATTACAAGTGAAACAAGGTTTATTAAAATTACGTATATAAATTGATTAACGGTTACTGCTTCAAGTCCAAATATTTTGCCAATTGGACTAAAGAATACAATAATTTGAACAAGTATTAAAGCAAGTATTCCAATATTTAATTGTTTGTTTTTGAATATACCTTTTTTATGTATTTGTTCTTTTAAGGATCTACAGTTATATGCGAAGACGAATTCATTAATAACGATACTTAAAAGGGCTAAAGTTTGGGCAATACCTTGTCCAAGTGGCAAGAATCTATAATAAACATATAGACTTATTAGTGTTTCTAAGATTACTGATAAAATTAGAAAGCCACTAAAGAATTTTGTAAATATTTTTTTATTTAAACCGTTTGGTTTTTGCTTCATGATGTTTTTAGATGCTCCTTCAAATGCTAGAGCTATTGATGGAACGGTATCAGCTACTAGGTCAATATACAAAACATGAATAGCGGATATTATGGTATTACCGGTTAACATGCCAAATAAAATGATTAAAATTTCGGTAAAGTTACTAGATAAGTTATATAAGATATTAGATATAACGTTATCATATATTCTTCTTCCTTCAGATACAGCTGTAACAATTGTATTAAAGCTATCATCTAAAAGAATAATATCTGATACATCTTTGGTGACATCGGTTCCACTTTTACCCATACCAACACCAACATTAGCTAGTTTGATGGCTGGGGCATCGTTTACTCCATCTCCTGTCATAGCGACAACTTTATTTTCTTTTTGAAAGGCTTTGACAATTTGTACTTTTGTCTCTGGGCTGACTCTTGCATATACCTTATATTTATTAATGTTTTTAATTAAGTCTTGTTCTGATAATTCGCTAGCATTTATACATTCATCTATATTTTGACATATTCCAGCTTCTTTAGCGATTGTATAAGCTGTTTGCAGGTTATCGCCTGTTAACATAATTGGAATGATGCTGGCTTCTTTACACATATCAATAGAGGCTTTAATATTTTTTCTAATAGGATCTTTGAAACCAGCTAACCCGGTTAAAATTAAATTGTTTTCTTCGTTAAAGTAATCTTCTTCGTTGGTAACTATTTTATCTATTTTTTTATAGGCGAAAGCAATTACTTTTAAGGTTTCTTCAGACATTTGAGTTTCTATGTTTTTATATTGATTTATATATTCATCAGTTAAATTTTGAAGTTCATTATTGATTAAAATTTTGGTGCTTCTTTGTAAAATTGCCTCTAGGCTACCTTTAAGATAAAGATATGTTTCACCATCTTTTTTATAAACAGCACTCATCATTTTGCGTTTTGAATCGAATGGTAATTCGGTTATTTTAGTAACTTCTTCTGATTTTAAATTATTTTCTTTTAAATAATTTTTTATAGCTACATCAACTGCATCTCCAGTATATAGGCCATCAGAGGCTAAGGTGGCAGAATTAGAATTATCCATGACATTAATTAAGGTTTGATAATTTTTGATGTCTTTTAATTCTATTTCTTTATTATCTGTATAAAGTTTAGTGACTTTCATTTTATTTTCGGTTAGGGTACCTGTTTTATCAGTACATATTACTTCAGTAGATCCTAGTGTTTCGATGGCGGCTAAATTTTTGACAATGGATTTCTTTTTAGCCATTCCACTAACACCAATGGATAGTGTGGCAGTGATGGCAATAGTGAGGCTTTCTGGAACGCTAGCTACAATCATTGATATGCAAAGCATAACAATATTTAAAATGGTATAATGATTGATTAGTCCAAATATTAAGACAAAAGCAATTAAGATAAAGGCAACACCAGTAATAAAGCGGCTTACTTTAGCAACTTTCATTTGAATTGGGGTTGCTGGTTCTTCTTTAGTGTCTAATACACTGGCAATTTTACCAAGTTCAGTGTTCATACCAGTACTTATGACAATTGCTTCTATTTTACCCGAGACAACAACGGTTCCAGAGTAAATCATATTGTATGTTTCAGCTAAGATAGTTTCATTTGGAATTGTGATTTCAGTTTTTTCGACATTGTTGCTTTCGCCAGTTAGAATTGATTCATCTGTTTTAGCAAAATAACTTTCGACTATTCTAGCATCGGCTGGCACTTTATCACCAGCTTCTAAAATGATATAATCTCCAGGGACTAATTCTTTAGCATCTATATCCGTGCTGGTGCCATTTCTTCTAACTGTGACATAATTAGCTGAATATTTTTTTAATTTTTCAGTCGCATTAGCAGCTTTTGATTCTTGAAAATAACCCATAATACAGTTTACTAAAGTGGTTCCTAAAATAACTAAAGGTTCTAGGAAGTCATCACCAGTAATTAATGAATATATTAAGGATAAAAGCCCAACAACTAATAAAAGAATGATCATCATATTTTTAAATTGACTTAAGAAGATTTGTAATTTTGTTCTTTTGTTTTTGTCGATTAATACATTTAGGCCATATGTTTTTTGCCTTTTTAGTACTTCTGTTTTAGATAGGCCATCTTTTGATGTATTTAATTCAGTATATATTTCATCTATAGATTTTTGATATGCTTTTTTCATTTTGATACCTCACTTATTATATTTTTATTATATCACTTAAATATGATGTTATAAAGATTTTAATTAACTTGTTTTATATGTAGTTGTAAAAAGTTTAGGATTTGTGCAGTACTCCAAAACATACCTATTTTCTCTTTTGCATATAACCACACCGACTGTTTTATCATTAAATAATTCTTTAATGTTTTTATCAATGTAATTTATATATTTTGTTATTTGACCAATGTATTCAGCTTTCATTTCAGTTACTTTTAGTTCAATGACAACATAACAGTTATACTTCACATTAAAAAGTAGAAAATCTATATAGTTATATCTATCACCTATTTTAATTTTTACTTCACTACCTACGTATGTAAAGCCTATCCCAAGTTCTTTTAAAAAGTCATCCATATTTTCTAGGATTAATTGGTGTAAGGCATATTCGGTTAGTTTTTTGTTTTTATCACCCACTTTTATTATTATTGGGTTTTTAATGAATGTATTTATTTTAGGTTCTTCTAATTCTTCTTTGTATCCAATTCTTTCATATTCATTGGATTTGATTCTTTCTCTAAGTTCTCTAACAGACAAATTTAATGTTTTTGAAATATTAATATAGTAATTAATTTCATTTTCATTATCTATTCTAGATAAAATAATATAATGACTTATACTCAATTCGCCAGACAGTGTCTGGCGTTTTCTAAACTTTAAATAAATTTGACGCATATTCTTTAGATTAGATACTTTATATCCTTTACCTAATTCTTTAGTTAATTTTGCTGAATACTCTTTGATTAACTTATTTCCATATTTGGCTCTCTTTTCTCCTCCTTGAGCTTCAACTATTAATCTACCTACTTCAAAATAAGCGTTTAAATCACTTTTGTTTTTGGAATAGTCTTTGACTTTTTTATATATTTCGTTTTTAATTAAGGTTTCTTTTATTTCATCATAATAATTCATTTTCAGCACTTCCTTTATTTTACTTTATATGTGGTAGTAAATATTCTATTATCACTGCAGTACTCTAAAACATACTTATTTTCTCTTTTGCATATAACCACACCTACTGTTTTATCGTTAAATAACTCTTTAATATTTTTATCGACATAATTTATATATTTTGTAATCTGCCCAATATATTCAGCTTTAAATTCTGTAACCTTTAATTCCACTACAACAAAGCAATTAAATTTATAATTAAAAAGTAAAAAATCAATATAGTGATAATTATCCCCTATTTTAATTTTTACTTCGCTACCAGCATACAAAAAACCAACACCTATTTCTTTTAGAAAATCATCCATGTTTTCTAAAATTGAATTATGTAAAGCATATTCACTTAATCTTTCATTTTTATCTTTAACTTTTATCATTATTGGATTTTTAATTAAAGCATTTATCTTAGGTTTTTCTAACTCTTCTTTAAATCCAATTCTTTCATATTCTTTTGATTTTATTCTTTCGTGTAACTCGCGATATGATAAGTTTTGAACTCGGGTTATATAAATATAATAATCAATCTCTTTCATACTATTAAGGCGAATCAGTTCTATATAATGACTCCAAGTTAATTCGCCAGGCAGTGCTTGGCATTTTTTAAAAATCAAATAAAACTGGCGCATAATTTTTAAATTAGATACCTTGTATCCTTTTCCAAGTTCATTAGTTAGCTTTTCAGAATACTCTTTGATTAACTTATTTCCATATTTGGCTCTTTTTTCTCCGCCTTGGGCCTCAACTATTAATCTACCTACTTCAAAGTAAGCATTTAAATCACTTTTGTTTTTAGAATAATCTTTTACTTTTTTATATATTTCGTTTTTAACTAAAGTTTCTTTTATTTGATTATAGTAGTTAATTTTAATCACCTCTATTTATTAATATACGATTTTTATAAGCTAAATCCTTTTTTATGTAAAAAAATACCGCTTTATAGCGATACTTTTTAATAATCTTTTTTAATGAATATTTTATAAGAAACTTTATAAGATATGGTGTACATGATAATAATTAATAAGGTTAAAATATATGCTCCAAAAGTTTCTAAGAAATTATTTATTTTTTGGATATCTAGATTTAAACCTAGTTTAGTAATTAGAAAACTAGCTCCAACAATGATTAGGACCATAAAGAAAATTAAAATGAACATTTGGATTCGTCCTTTTTCAGCTCCCCATTTATAAATACTTGGTATTTGAATTGCTTGAATTAAGGCTATACCAAATAGACCACTTAAACTTGTAATAAATAGATTATCATAATCTAAGTCGATTAGGTTATTTGTTCTTACACTATTCATGATGTTTACGATTATTATAGTTAAAAGCACACCGATGATAGCACCGATAATAGTGGAAGAAATGGCAATAATATATTTTGAGATAACGAGTTCTTTTCTATTTACTGGAAGTGATAAGATATATTTTTCAGATTTTGATACTTCGTCATAGTTGAATGTTGATAAAGATATCATTCCGATAATAGCGCATATAATCATTGGGGCAATAGAAGCATTTTCGGTGCCAGCAATAGCGATAGAACAAAATATTATAGTGATTAAAAGGCTTGTTTTATAACTAGATAAATTTAATAAATCTTTTTTGATTAACCCTTTCATTATTTTTCTCCTTTCACATAAAATAGCATTATTTCATCAATTGAAGGTTTATCAACCGTGTTAAAGTTATATGTTTTTTTGATATAGTTTTTGTCTTTTACTAAAACTTCGTAATGATATTTTTCCTTTTTATACCTGATATAGTCTTCTTTTTTGATTTTTTTAAAGTCATTTTCATCACATTTAATGACACCATAGTTTTCTAATAAGTCATCGGTTTGCAGATTAAAGATAATTTTTCCTTCATGTATGAAGATAATATAGTCTGATAAGTGCTCGAGGTCTGTGGTGATATGCGATGATATTAAAATAGATCTTTCTTCATCTTCTTCTATGTATTTTCTAAAGATATCTAATATTTCATTTCTAACGATTGGATCTAACCCACTGGTTGGCTCATCTAATATTAAGGCTTTAGGGTTATGCGATATAGCAGCAGCAATTTTTATTTTCATTTTCATACCACTTGAAAAATCTTTGATTAATTTATTTAGTGGTAACTTAAATTCTTTTAGATAGTTAAAGTATTTCTTTTCATCCCAGTTTTCATAAAATTCTTTCATGATAGAATTAACACCTTTGGCAGTTAGGTAATCTGATAAGAAACTATCATCTAAAACAACACCTAAATCTTTTTTTATTTCTTTTTCATATTTTTTATTATCTTTATCAAATACTTTGATGGTGCCTTCAGTTTTAATGATATTTAAAATTGCTTTGATGGTAGTGGTTTTACCCGCGCCATTTTCACCAATTAAGCCAGTAATAATTCCTTTTGGAATGGTAAAGCTTATATTATTTAACTCAAAACCTGGATATTTTTTAGATACTCCGTTTAGTTCTAATACATTTTTCATTTATTTTCCTCCTCAAATATAATTTTAAAAATTTCTTTAATGTCATCATTTGAAATGTTTGATATTTTCGCAATATTGTAAATTTTACTAGTTAACTCTTCTATTTCTTTTAGTTTTTCTTCTTTAATTAATTCGAGATTTTTAGGGGCAATAAAGCTACCTTTTCCGGGAACTGTTTTGATAAACCCTTCTTCTTCTAATTCATCATAAGCTCTTTTAACCGTTAGAAAACTGATTTTTAAGTCGGTGGCTAAGGAACGAACTGATGGCAAAGCTTCGCCTTCTTTTAAATTGTTATTACAAATAGACTGTTTAATAGAATTTTTTATTTGTTTGAAAATTGGGGTGTCAGTTCCATTACTTATGATTATATTCAAACGCATCACCTCACTGTTATATGAATTATATAACAGTTATAACAGTTTGTCAAGAGTAAAATAAAAACTACTAATTAATAGTAGTTAAATTTTAGTAATTTCAGTTTCTACTTTTTTTACAAGATTATTATATTTATCTAAAATATTATTATCTGAAAAGATGATGTTTTCTCCTTGTATGGTCCAACTATTTGGATTATCTGATAGAAGGTTTAATACTTCTTCTTCCATTTTCAAAATAGAAATAAGTTCATCTATAGAATTATCTAGTTCAGACAAATCTAAGGAGTTTATATCACCGATATATTCTTTTTCGTATAAATCGGTGTAGTAACTATCTAGGCCTTTATTTTCAATATAAGACATAGCTTTTTCTTTATTCATGTATTTATGATAATCTTCTTTATAGGTTTCTAATTTCTTGATCATATCGGAAATGTATTTTTTTGAATCTGTAAATTCTTTACCATCCTTACTATAATTTTCTACTGTTAGCAAGGTTGTTATTTTTTCATCTTCTAGAACGTCTACAATTTGAAGCAAACTATTAAAGGCATCTTTCATATAAGATTTAAAAGCTTTTTCAACGGTAGCATAATCACCGGTTGTGATAATATTATCTAGTTTTTCATTTATTTTATCAATATCCATCTCACTTAAATTTGCATTCGTTAAATCAACAATTTCAGATAATTCATTGCTTAATTTTTCTTCTTGTTTTAAATCAGATATAACCGTGTATCCTACTATACCGGCAAATACCACTAAAATTACAATTATGGCGATTACAATTTTCTTTTTTCTACTTTTTTTCATTTAACTCCCTACTTTCTATATATATTGTATCATAAATTACTTATTAAATTTTAATTTTATTATTAATTTATTTTGATTTTTTGAAGCACTTATTTGACCTAGATGTTCAGATTTTAATTCGGTTACTTTTAGTGTTATTACTACATAACAGTTATAGTTGGTATTAAAAAATAAGAAGTCAATATAATTATAGTTATCGCCCATTTTAATTTTTACTTCACTACCTACGTATGTAAAACCTATACCAAGTTCTTTTAACGGTAATATTAAAGAATAATGACTCCATGTTAGATTTGGTAATTGTTGTGCCACTGGCGCACCTTTTTGAAACATCAAATAAAATTGGAGCATTCTACTTAAATTTGACTTTTATATAATAATTGAATTTTTAATAAATGTGTTTATTTTATGTTTTTATAATTCTTCTTTGTATTCGATTCTTTCGTATTCATTTGATTTAATTCGTTTTTCTAATTCTCTTGAATATAAATTTTGAGAAACAGCAATACTAATATAATAGGTTATTTTCCTTGTGTCATCCATTGGTAATAAATATTTGTAGTGTGTCCATGTTAAATTCCCAGAATATTGCCGCACTGCGGCAACTTTTTCAAATAGCAGATAATATTGACACATTCTACTTAAATTAGTATATGTATATCCTTTTCCTAATTCTTTAGTTAACTTTTCAGAATATTCTTTGATTAATTTATTTCCATATTTGGCTCTCTTTTCTCCACCCTGAGCTTCGACTATTAATCTACCTACTTCGAAATAAGCATTTAAATCACTTTTATTTTTAGAGTAGTCTTTGACTTTTTTATATATTTCGTTTTTAACTAAAGTTTCTTTTATTTCATTATAGTAGTTAATTTTAATCACCTCTATTTATTAATATACGATGTTAAAGACTTAAATCCTTTTTTTACGTAAAAATGTGGTATCATTCAACGGTTTTTTGCTTTGTTTTAGTTAGTTTGATAAGTAGTAGTGAAAATTTTATGGTTTGTACAGTATTCCATGACAAATTTATTTTCTTTTTTACATATTATTACACCGACTGTATTATCGTGAAATGGTTTTTTTATATTTTTATTTACATAGTTTATATATTTGGTTATTTGACCTAAGTGCTCAGATTTTAATTCAGTTACTTTTAGCTCTATGACTACATAACAGTTATAGTTGGTATTAAAAAATAAGAAGTCAATATAATTATAGTTATCGCCCATTTTAATTTTTATTTCACTACCTACATATGTAAAGCCTATACCAAGTTCTTTTAAGAAATCATCTATGTTTTCCAGAATTGACCTATGTAATGCATATTCACTTAGCTTTTCGTTTTTATCACTTACTTTTATTATTATTGGATTTTTAATGAATGTATTTATTTTAGGCTTTTCTAGTTCCTCTTTGTATCCGATTCTCTCATACTCTTTTGATTTAATTCTTTCGCGTAGTTCTCTTTTTGATAAACATAATTTTGATGCAATATAAAGGTAATATTCTATTTCTTTTTGGTCTTTTAATGGTAATATTAAAGAATAATGACTCCATGTTAGATTTGGTAATTGGTGCGCCAATGGCGCACCTTTTTGAAACATTAAATAAAATTGACGCATTCTTTTTAAATTGGTCACATTATATCCTTTTCCAAGTTCATTAGTTAACTTTTCAGAATATTCTTTGATTAATTTATTTCCATATTTGGCTCTCTTTTCTCCACCCTGAGCTTCGACTATTAATCTACCTACTTCGAAATAAGCATTTAAATCACTTTTATTTTTAGAGTAGTCTTTGACTTTTTTATATATTTCGTTTTTAACTAAAGTTTCTTTTATTTCATTATAGTAGTTAATTTTAATCACCTCTATTTATTAATATACGATGTTAAAGGCTTAAATCCTTTTTTTATGTAAAAATATAACAAAAAAACTGCCATGAAAATTATTCGTAACAGTTTTTAGTAATAACTTAAAAATATTTAAGTAAAATACATATTGGTAGCCTGTACGAGAATTGAACTCGTGACTCCACCTTGAGAGGGTGGCATCTTAACCACTTGACCAACAGGCCATATAAGTAGACATTTTGCAATGCCTATTTAATATTAACATAAAATATTTATTTTTTCAATAGTCTTAGTGACTATTTACCTAATTATAGCAAGTTACAAAGATTAAGGTAAACTTCGTTAGTTAAAATACAATCGTTCAAAGCACGGTGAAGGTTTCTTGTGTTTAA
>CALVRH010000002.1 GCA_944358535.1 uncultured Bacilli bacterium
CTATTTCGAAGTGCGCAGCTATCAACTTCTTTTAGCCATGGTTTTTCTTTTGAGAGTAATGGTATTAATTTCATTTGATCATAAGCTGATTTACTTTTTCCAGTTTCTTTATATTCTTTTATTTTATCATCCAAAAAATAATTATATACAAATCTAGAGCAACCAATTGTTTTATTAATTAACTCTTCTTGCTCTTTAGTTGGATACATTCTAAACACATAGCCTTTAAGTACTTGCATACCATCACCTTCTATCATTGCTCTTCACTATATCACGAATAGTTATATTTGTAAATAACTTTTTGCAAACTTTTACCTTTTACAAAGCAAATTCCTAGTAAATAAAAATACCAATTTTTTATTTATTGGTATTTAATATATCTCTTGCGGCAACTAGGCCGGTTGCAGCTGCGGTTACAATGTTTCCAGCTTTACCAGCTCCATCGCCAATAAAGTAGACATCATAATCTTTTAATTTAAAATGATTATCGGTTTCTATTTCATTACTAAAAAATTTTATTTCTGGACCATATAATAATGTTTCTCCATTGTTTACACCTGGAATGATTTCATTTAATTTATCTAAGCCTTCGATGATGTTAGTGACTATTCTATATGGCAGAACTAAAGCGAGATCACCAGCAACACAATCTTTTAGGGTAGGGGTAATAAAACCTTTGTTTATTCTATGCCAAGTACTTCTTCTACCTTGTTTTAAGTCTTTTAATGTTTGGATAATTGGTTTACCATCGCCTAGGACATTCGCAATGTGAGCAATACTTTCTCCATATTCTCTAGTGTTTGTTACTGGCTCAGTTAAATTTACTTTAGAAATAAAGGCAAAATTACTGTTATTTGATTTTACATCTTTTAAGGCATGTCCGTTTACACAAATATATCCATAATAATTTTCTTTGGCTACAAAACCTCCTGGATTTGTACAAAAAGTTCTTATTTCATCATTATAGGTATTTGTTTTAATGAAAATAGTTGGGTCATATATTACACTACATAGTTTTTCTAATATTTCTTTTCTAACTTCAACTCTTACACCTATTTCAATGCTTTGTGATAGGTAGGAAATATTATATTTATCGGCTAGTTCTTGCACCCATTTGGCACCGGTTCTTCCAGGGGCAACAACCACTTTTTTTGCATTATAAGTTGTTTGTTTATTTTTTGTTTTACAGGTTACTTCATGATTATCTTTAGAAGTACTTTTTATATCTAATACTTTAGTTTGGTCAATAAGTTGAACTCCATTATTTTTTAGATAACTTGTGAAATCTTTAATATAACCCGGAAGTTTATCACTACCTAAGTGTTTTTGCTTTATTAGAAGTAATCTAGCTCCTGTTAAGGCAACTTTACTTTTTATTTTGTTTGCTTCTTCTGTGTTGGAAGGGTATATCTTACTATCCATACCAAATTTATTAAATATCTTTTCACAGTCATCAATTAGTTTATTGGCGGTTTCTTCATCCATGTATTTAAATAAATCGCTTTTTCCTAATTTTGGAATAAAATTTAATTTCCCATCTGAAAAAGTTCCAGCTCCTCCATAACCCGATAAGATATTACATGGGTTACAATTAACACATTTTCCTGTTTTTTTCATTGGACAAGTTCTTTTGTCTGCAAATTTTCCTTCATCTACTAATAGAATATTTAATTTTTTATTGTTTTTGATTAATTCATATGCTGTAAAAAGTCCGGCAGGTCCGGCTCCTACTATAATAACATCATACATTTATATCACCTATAACATTATATCAAAAAACAAGACTTATTTGTCTTGTTTTTCCTTTAATTTTTCGATTATTTCTTTTTTAGTCATATTACTATAACCTTTTATTTTTTCTTCTCTTGCAATGTCTTTTAAATCTTCTAAAGATAAATCTTCTAATTTAGCTACTTGGATATTTTCTTCTTGCTTATCTTCTTGAATTTGTTCAGTTTGGGCAGCTTTTGCGGCTTTTTCAAATTCTTCATGAGCTTTTATATCTTCTTCTGGCATTTTACCATTTTTAACTAAGTAATCAATTTGTTCTTTAGTGATTGTTTCATATTCAAGTAATGTTTCAGCGATTAGTTTTAATAAGTCCATATTTTCTTTAACTATTTTCTTAGTTACTTCGTACTGAGTTGTAATTATTTTTCTGACTTCTTCATCTATTTGTTTAGCTACTTCGTGTGAGAAGTTTTGGGCTTTATTATAGTCTCTTCCTAAGAATACACTTGATTGTTGTTCTTCAAATTGAATTGGACCTAAGTCACTCATACCATATTCAGTAACCATGGCTCTAGCAATTTTAGTAGCTTGTTCAAAGTCATTTTGTGCGCCAGTAGTTACTTCTTTAAACATTATTTCTTCAGCAACACGACCAGCTAAGAAACCACTGATTGAATCTAATAATTCTTTTTTAGTTCTTAAGTAGGTTTCTTCTTTTGGAAGCATTAGGTTATATCCGCCAGCACGACCTCTTGGAATGATGGTTATTTTTTGAACGTCATTAGCACCATCTAATTTAATTCCAACAACTGCATGGCCTGCCTCATGGTAGGCGACAGTTCGTTTTTCTTTTTCGGTATATTTATGGCTCTTTTTAGCTGGGCCCATTAATACACGATCATGAGCTTCATCTATTTCAGCCATGGTGATAGCATTTTTATTTCTTCTAACAGCAAGTAGGGCAGCTTCATTAAGTAGGTTTTCTAGGTCAGCTCCACTGAAGCCAACTGTTCTTTTAGCAATGTTAGTTAAAGTGACATTTGGTGCGAAGGTTTTTCCTTTAGCGTGAACAGCTAAGATTTCTTCACGACCTTTAGCATCTGGATAGTTAACTGTTACTTGTCTATCGAATCTTCCTGGTCTTAAAAGAGCAGGGTCTAAAACATCTGGGCGGTTTGTTGCAGCAATGATAATTATTCCTTCATTTGCTCCAAAGCCATCCATTTCAGTTAATAATTGGTTTAATGTTTGTTCTCTTTCGTCATGACCGCCTCCAAGACCAGCACCTCTTTGACGACCGACAGCATCGATTTCATCAATAAATACTAGGCAAGGGGCACTTTGTTTAGCTTGTTTGAACATGTCTCTAACACGAGAAGCTCCAACACCAACAAATAGTTCGACGAATTCTGAACCACTTATGAAATAAAATGGAACATTAGCTTCACCGGCTACGGCTTTAGCTAGTAATGTTTTACCAGTTCCTGGAGGGCCTACTAATAGGACTCCTTTAGGAATTCTAGCTCCCATTTTTTGGAATTTTTTAGGGTTTTTCAAGAAATCGATTAGTTCTGACATTTCTTCTTTTTCTTCATCTAAGCCGGCAACATCTTTAAATGTTACTTTAGTTTCTCCACCACTTAGACGAGCTTTTGAACGACCAAAGTCCATAGATTTTCCATTACCACCCATTTGTTTAGTTAAGAAATAAAAGGCTGCTCCAATTAAAATTAGGGTTGGTAATATATTAATTAGAAATATTAAGAATGGAGATGAACTTGGATCTGTTGAGGTTGTTAACTTAAAGTCAGCTTGATCTTCGGCGTCTAATAGTTTAACCATTGTTTCATTGGTAAGTGGCATATTAAAGGCAAAAGATTCATTATCAGCATAGTCTTTCATGGTTCCTCTTATGGTATAAACACTACTTTGACTATTTGGTACAACGTTGACTTCTTCAACTTCTTTATCTTTTACTGCTTCCATGAATTCACCATAGGTGATTTCATTTACTTTTGTATTCATAGTACCAACTAAGGCATACATACAAAATAAGAATACTATAAGAAATATATAAGGGAATAATCCTCTTTTGACAACTTTTTTATTCATTACAAACTTCCTTTCTTTTGGTACCTAATTATTATATCATAGTTTTGGTCTTTTTCTCTATCAAATTTAGTTTTTTTTAGGCCTGGAAGCCAAATAATTTTACCAGTGTCATCAGTAATGACTGGCCATGAGTTTCTTTTTAGTTTAGGAACTTTTTCATTGATAAAAATATCTTTAATTTTTTTTGTTTGATTTAAACCTTTTAATGTTAATTTATCGCCATCTTTTTTAGTTCTAACATGAAGGGGTAATTTAATATCTTTTGAATTTATTTTAGTTACATAGTTGGAATGATCATTAGTATTATTTATAATTTCAATTACATGATTATTTGGTAAAACTAATTTATCTTTTAAAATATAATTATATTCTTCTATAGTTTTATTTTTTTCTATCCAAGCATTATTATATGATTTTATAAAAATTTTATTATTGGGAAGATTTATTCTAATGTTTGGTTTTTTATTTTTTACTGTGGATAATATAGATTGAACATGTTTATCATTTATTAAATTTATGTCATTTTTATATGATTCATTTAAAATATAGTGAATTATTTTTTTTTGGATTAAAGTTTCTTCTTTTAAAAATAAGGTTATATTAATGTTATTATTTATATATATATTAGGTAGTTTATTTTCTAAAATTTTTTCAAAATAATTTTCGGTTTCATTAATTGTTTTACTGAATTCTAAGAATTTTAGATGAACGTTTTTATTTTCTTCTTTTATTTTTGGAAGAAGGTATTTTCTTATTCTATTTCGCGTATATTCATCGCTATTATTGGTTTGATCAATCGCATAAGGAATGTTATTTTTTTTGGCATAGTTCAATAATTCATCTTTGGTTTTATTAATTAATGGGCGGTAAATCTTATAACCGTTTTTTTCAGTAATCTCACTAAATCCAGCATAACCTTTTAAAGATGATCCTCTTATTAGACGCATCATAATAGTTTCAGTTAAATCGTCACCATGATGAGCGGTTAATAGGTAAGGGGATGCATATTTTTTAATTAATTCATCAAAAAATTCATAACGTTTTTTTCTAGCATAGTTTTCAGTATTACCTTTATATTTATTAATAATCATATATTCGAAGGTGATATTATTTTTTGTGCAGAAGTTTTGAACCATTTTAGCTTCATAATCACTTTCTTTTCTTAGTTTATGATTTACGTGAGCACATATTATTTTTAAATCTTTTTCTTTTTTTACTGTGGATAACAAATTTAATAACACCATGGAATCTGGACCACCTGATGTTGCTACGACAACACTAGAATGATTTGGAATTTCTTTTTTTAATTTTTCTAAAATATCATTCATTTTCATCACCCCATTTGATTGAAGTAATGCCATGAGATACTAAGAAATTATTGGTTTTAGAAAATGGTTTACTACCAAAGAAGCCGCGGTGAGCAGATAACGGGGATGGGTGAGGAGACTCCACAATATAATGATTAGGGTTAGTGATTAAAGCTTTTTTACTTCTTGCATAGCTTCCCCAAAGAATAAAGACAATCGGTTTTTCTCTTTGATTTAATAGTTTAATTAAATTATCTGTAAAGGTTTCCCAGCCTTTATCTTTATGAGAGAGTGGAGTATCTTTAACAACAGTCATAATAGAGTTAAGTAAGAAGACACCTTGTTTAGCCCAGTCTGTTAGGTTGTTGTTGGTTCTTGTAACACCTAAATCACTTTTTAATTCTTTAAAGATATTATCCAGTGATGGTGGTCTTTTAACACCTTCTTCTACGGAAAATGATAAACCGTGAGCTTCTTTAGGTCCATGATATGGATCTTGACCTAAAATAACTACTTTAACTTCATCATAATCGGTGAATCTTAAGGCATTGAAGATATTTTTATATTCTGGATAGACTATTTTTTTTCCATATTCATTTTTAACAAAGACACCTAACTGTTTGAAGTATGGTTTTTTAAATTCTTCTTTTAAAAGTTCATCCCATTTTTTATTAATCATTATACTGCACCTCTTTAGGGATATTGTAACATTTTTCTTTGTAAATTAAAAGAAAAACCTACCAATAATTGGTAGGTAAAGTATTATCTTGTTTTATGATGTTCTTCTGCGAACGTTTTTAAACCAGTTTCTGCATTTAGGCCAACCGACATATTTTAATTTTGTTTTAGTAGCTCAGAAGTAAATTTTTGTATTTTTATTGATTTGAGAAATATTTACTTTTTCTTTTCAAACTCATTGCAGAACAAAATACCAAAATAAATTTTGGCATTAGCTTACCTCACGGTAAGCTTTTTCTACTTCACAGAAACCTAAGGCTTCTCCATAGACCAGTATCGGATGGTTGCCACCCTAATTTTTTTTGTCAAAATTTATTGATTAAATAGATTGTTCAATTCCTCTCATATATATTTCTAAACCTTTAAACATTATATTAACTGCTGCATTATAATCACGTTCATGCTCTATATGACATATTGGACATTCCCATTTTCTTATACTTAAATCTTTGACTTCCTTATTTTGATAATTACAAACATTGCATATTTGACTACTTGGATAATATCTATCTATTTGTATCAGTTTTTTATTATTCCAGTTAGCCTTATATTTAAGTACTCTAATTATTTCTGATATTGGGTTTTCAGTTAAACCTTTTGCCACATAGTGATTTTTCTGCATACTTTTTACATCTAAATCTTCAGTTACTATAATGTCATTTTCGTTTATTAATTTATTTGTTATATCATGTATCATATGTTTTCTTGCATTTCTTATTTTTTGATATAATCTTTGTATTTTTAGTTTCATCTTATATCTATTTTTACTTCCTTTTTTACATCTAGAAAGTCCTCTTTGCAGGCCTACCATTCTTTTAGTGTTTAGTTTTATTTTGTTTTCTATTTTCTCATTAAATGATGTTACTATTAAATCTTTTATTCCTAAATCTATTCCTATTATACTTGTAGGTACAAATGCTGGTCTTATTAACTCTTCTTCGATTAAGACACTTACATAATATTTACCGGCATCTTTTTTTATAACAGCACTTTTTACTTCACCAGTTATAACTTCTTTATTTCTATATCCTCTTATCTTTACTTCTTTTAATTTTGGTAAAGTGATTGTTTTATTTTTTAAATCTAGTTTTATACTATTATAATGATTTCCTTTATAACTACTTTTAATATTATTAGTTTTATAACTTTCATGTACTCCTTTTGCTTTAAATTTAGGATAACCGTTTCCATTAAAAAATCTTTTATAAGCATCTTCTAAATTAAATAGACTATTTCGAAGTGCACAGCTATCTACTTCTTTCAAAAACGGATACTCTTTAGAAAGTGATGGTATTAATTTCATTTGTTCATAAGCTGATTTACTTTTTCCAGTTTTTTTATATTCTTTTATTTTATCATCCAAAAAATGATTATATATAAATCTAGAGCAACCAATAGTTTTATTAATTAACTCTTCTTGCTCTTTAGTTGGATACATTCTAAACACATAGCCTTTTAATATTTGCATGTCATCACCTTCTATCATTATTGCAATCAATATATCACGAATAGTTATATTTGTAAATAACTTTTTGCAAACTTTTACCGTTTGCAAAGCAAATTCCTAGTATATAAAAAAACAAGTAATATGTTTTATAAATTACTTGTCTTTACATTTACTTAAATTATTAGCTATTTCAGCAAATATTTCTATAGGTAGGGCTTCTGCTCTTACGGTTAAATCTAAATTATGTCTTTTTAAAACTTCTTCTATTTGTTTTAAGTCATATCCTTTTAGATTATTTCTTAAGGTTTTTCTTTTTTGTTTGAATGAATCTCTAACTAGTTTGAAGAAGATTTGTTCATTATTTAGTTTTATTTTATTTTCTTTTTTAGTAAAGGATACAACTATGCTGTCGACATTTGGCTTTGGAATGAAAACATTTTTACTAACATCTAAAAGTTTTTCCACAGTATAGTAATAGTTTAAAAATATTGAAAGAGAATTATATTCTTTAGTGTTTGGAACTGCTTTAAATCTATCACCAACTTCTTTTTGAACCATTACAACTATTTTATCAATATTTAATTTATCTTGGGTGAGTTTTACTATTATTGGAGTTGTAATATAGTAAGGAAGGTTAGCTACAACATAAATTTTTGAGTAGTTATATTTTTTTAGATCGTCTTTGACATTTCTTTTTAAAAAGTCTTCATAAATTATAGTTGTATTATTTAAGTTATGTTTTTCTAAAATTGGTTTTAGTGTTTTGTCTATTTCATAAGCTAAAACATGCCCTGAAACTTTATCTAATTCAGCTGTGAGTGAGCCGGCACCAGGACCTATTTCAATTACTAAAGTATCTTTATCAATTTTTGATTTAGAAATTATACTGTGGATAATGTTTTTGTCCACAATAAAGTTCTGACCAAATTTCTTTTTAAAGTTAAAATTTTCTTTATTTAGTTCTTCTGTCATTTTTTTAGGAGAATATTCCATATACAAAACCTCCAATTTCATTGTACCAAAAAAAACTAGGGTTAGCTAGTTTTTAGGTAAGGTTATAGTGAATGTTGTTTCTTCATTTTCACTTTTTACTTGTATTTTTCCATTATGGGCTTTGATGATTTCTTTAGCTATGGCTAGTCCAAGTCCAGAACCACCTAATTTTGTGTTTCTAGAGTAATCTATTCTATAGAATTTATCAAATATTTTATCTATTTGTTCTTGGGATAGGGTTTTGCTTTTATTAGATATGGTTATAATTAAGTCTTTATCTTCTTTGATAGTGATATTTATTTTACTATTGTCATAGCTATAGTTTATGGCATTTTTTATTAAATTATTGAAAACTCTAGCCATTTTAATAGAGTCAGCTTTTATAAAAATGTCTTTTTGTGTGGAAAAGTTAATTTCTTTATTTTGCTCTTTTAAAATTGGATAAAATTCATCAATGACTTGATTTATCAGTAAAGTTAAGTTTAGTTTTTCTTTTTTAATTGTTAAAGTTTCGGAGTTATATTTGGTTATTTCAAATAGTTCGTTTATAAGTTCTTCTAATTTATTTGATTTTTCCAAAGCTATTTTGATGAATTTGTTTTTTTGTTTAGTACTTAAGTTTTTTTCTTCATCTAAGAGGGAAAGGTAACCAATAATAGAGGTTAGGGGAGTTTTTAGATCATGGGCGAGATAGACAATTAAATCGTTTTTCTTTTGTTCATTTTCTTTTGCTAAACGTTCATTAAATAAAGCTTCTTTTTTTATTTGATTCATGGTTTCTTCGGCTTCTTTTAATTCATCCGGAAGTTTTATTTTTTCATCGGTTTTAGTAATTAGTTTTCTACTTTCGGATACTAAGGCATCAATATAAGATAATGATTTCATTAAAGTTATAGTGAAAATCACGATAAAACCTAT
The DNA here is from genome assembly GCA_944358535.1 of uncultured Bacilli bacterium. Taxonomy (GTDB): domain Bacteria; phylum Bacillota_I; class Bacilli_A; order RF39; family UBA660; genus Coprosoma. The sequence continues at coordinate 9,247 of CALVRH010000002.1, forward strand.
AAACCATATAATTAGTAAGAAAAATCCTTGGTAAAATATTCCCGTTAGTAAAACATATAATGGATCATCTGGATACCAAGTTATATTAGAACATAAGTGGTAACCTACTATATAAAAAATAATAAAACAAATTGTATATAAAATAGTTACTTTAAATAATCTTTTTAGAAATTTAAAGGTTAATTCTTTACCATATTTATTTTTCAATTTGATAACCTACTCCCCATATTGTGTTTATATATTTTATTTTATCATTTTCACCTAGTTTTTCTCTTAAATGGCGGATGTGTACCATGATGGTGGCACTACTGGATGGATAATAAGATTCTTTCCACACTTCTTCAAATAGTTTTTCAGTGGTTATTACTTTATTTTCATTTTCAGCTAAAAGATAAAGGATTGCAAATTCGGTTGGTGTTAATGGTATTTTTTGACCATTTTTTAAGCATTCATGTTTATCTTTATCTAAGGTTAAATCTTTGATAGCAATTATTTTATTATTATTTTGATTGTAACTAGTATATCTTCTTAGTTGGGCTTTAACTCTAGCTAGAAGTTCTAGAGGCATAAAGGGTTTTGTTATATAATCATCAGCACCGATATTTAAACCTTTTATTTTATCAGCGTCAGTTATTTTTGCAGTTACCATTATTATTGGAAAATTATATTTTTTTCTAATGGTTTGGCATAAGGTAAAACCATCAATTTCAGGCATCATGATATCTAAAATAGCTAAGTCTATATTTCTTTGTTTAATTATTTTTAAGGCTTTTTCGCTACTATATGTTTTATATACATTGTATCCTTCATTTTTTAAGTATAATTCAATTAAATCGGCTATTTCTATTTCATCATCGACAACTAAGATATTCATATATTTCCTCCTAAATATTCTTCTAAGGTTATATTTTGCTTTATTATTTCTTTGGCGGCTTTTTTTCCAACATAGCGGTAGTGCCATGGCTCGTAATCTATTTTGGTTATTTCATATTTATCTTCTGGGTATCTTAAGATAAATCCATATTTGTATGCGTTATTTTTTAGCCACTCCCACATTTGTTCATTTTCATCATAATGACCTTCGTTACTAAAGTCAATAGCTAATCCGGTTTCGTGTTCAGAGTAGCCTGAAACTTGAACAGTTAATTTTGTTTGTTCATAGGCTTTATCTTCTGAGTAACCTTCATTTTGATAACTTTGCATTTTATCATTGAATATTTGTGTTTGCTCTTGTTTGGAGCGATATGCATTATTTATTTTTAAGGTTACATTGTCATTTAAGGCTGCATTATACATATCTACTAAATCATTATATATTATATCAGCTACTTCTTTTTCTTGGAATTTAACTAAGTTTAAATTAATATTTTCTGGAAAAGCATTTTCACTATTAACTAATATTAAGGGATTTATTTCACTAATAGGATCTATTTTTGAATTAATATATGGTTTTTGTAAGTAGTATACCCAAACTATTAAAAGAATACCAATAATTAATGTAAGAATTTTTTTCATTAATATCACCTCTAAGGCAATATTAATACATGACACTTTAATTATAAACTTTTTTAATTAATAATTAAGGTGTTTTAAGAAAATATTAAGAAAAAAGATGAGGATTAAAATCCCCATCTTTGGACGCTATATTTAACATTAGAGCTGGTTGTTAGATGAATGGCGGGATTGGTTTCAGTTACATAGGCTAAATCCATATGAACGATTCCGTTATCCCATGCGTTTTGCATCGCACTACCAGTATCTAAAACTATAGCGGTGAAGGTGCCTAAATTTGGGTTGTCAACCTTGATAATAGTTCCACATGGAAATTTATCTAAATCGGCAGCAATTATTCTAACTTCACCATATTCGTCATCATTATAGGTCATACCATTTTTTGTTAAACTATAATAACTTCCGTTTTTGGTTTTACAAGCTAGAGTTCCAGATCCAGAACACCCTGCGCAGTCAGCACCATAACCTGTCATTTTTCCTACATAATTGGCTTCGTCTCCAGTTCCAATTTCGATTTCTGCATTTTTTGGACTTTCGATGACTAATTCATTATTATTTTCATCGACATAAGCTAGTCCTGTATGCCCCTTCTCTTTTGTTATAGTGACGCCAGTAGGTATTTTACTGTTATAGGTTTTGACTGTATCATATTCTATGACTTTTGTTAGTGCCACAGAATTTTTAGTCTGGTTTAAATTTTTTACTTCAAATTTCTTTTCTGAAATTAGGTTGCCAGAACTGATTAACCCTGTGATAGTTAGGATACTTATTAGTGCGGGTATGCCTAAATATCGCAGGTGATCTTTCTTCATATTTCACCTCATATTTCAAAATTGAAACCATTTAAAGTATACCATATTTATATTTTTAAGTCAAATTGGCGAATGGCCGTTTCTGTTGTAATTTCAAGGGTTTTTGCGTATGAGATACCCTTTAATTGGGATATTTTGGCAGCAATATATTTTATGTTTTGTGGTTCGTTTTGATGACCTCTTAGAGGCTCTGGTGTAAGATATGGACTATCGGTTTCTAAGACAAAATTATGTATATCTAGTTTGGTTACTATTTCTTTTAACTTCTTTTCGTTTTTAAAGGTTAAAACACCTCCTATACCAAGAGTTACACCTAATTTCACAAATCTTTCTGCCATTTCTAGGCTACCACTAAAGCAGTGCATATTACATTTGATGCCTTTATTTTTATGTTTCTCTATTATATTATATGTATCTTCGATAGCATCTCTACTATGTATGACTATGGTTTTTTTATATTTATTAGCAAGGTTTATTTGTTTTATGAATAGCTCCCTTTGTTTTTCTTTGTTTTCTTTAGTATAGTGGTAGTCTAATCCTATTTCACCAATACCGACTATTTTAGGATGAGTTAAGTTTTTTTCTAGTTTTTTTAAATCCTCCTTTGTATATGTATCAGCGAATTCAGGATGAATACCGATAGTTCCATAGATGTTTTTATGAGTTTCACAGAGGTTAATTACTTCTTCAATATCTTTTGGACTAGCAGTACTTACTATCATTATATTATTTTCCATGTGTTTTATGACTTCTTCAGGGTTTCTATATTCTTCTTTACTTATATGACAGTGTGTATCAATCATCATTTTTCATCACCTTTTTCATTATAACATTTTACGAAAAAAAGAACTAATTTAGTTCTTGTGTTCAATTTTCTTGATATAGATAAATCTAATGAAGCAACCGATTATAAATAACAAATAGGCGAGGTCTAGATAGTTAAATTTATTTATAATACTCATAGTCAAGTAAATTATTATTAAAACAAACATCACACCGATTCCACTAATATGTTTGTTCATAGTTTTCCCTCTCTATTTTTATTCGTCCTATTTAAGGATAACATATCGTTTATTAAATAAGCAAGTGATTTAAGTGGAAACTTTGCGACAATTTACAACAATTTACGTTAATTTGGTAACTTTTTTGAAAATTCATCTTTATCAATTCTAGCAAATAAAATTTCTGGTTTATTTAAAATTATACCTGGATCCATACCTTCAAAAGTTTTTGTAGAGTTGGCTGAACAATTTTGAGTATTTAATTGTTTGAAGATTTTATCAGCGGTTTCAGGTAGGAAGGCTTGCAGATAAACACTAGCAATTCTAATGGTTTCTAATAGGTTATATAAAACTGTTTGTAACCTTTCTTTTTTAGTTTCATCTTTGGCTAGTAACCATGGTGTTGTTTCATCAATATATTTATTACTTTTACGACATAATTCAATTATTTCTTCAATGGCTTCGGCTACTTTTAAATCATTCATTTTATTTTCAATTCTATCACCTAGGTGTTTAGCACTTTCGATTAGGTCTTTATCAATTTCTTCAAAGGTGTTTGGTTTAAATACTTCACCATTAAAGTATTTATGGGACATACTTACTGTTCTATTTACTAGATTACCTAGTGTGTTGGCAAGATCTGAATTAACTCTATCAATAATTAATTCATAGCCAATGTTTCCATCATAACCATAAGGTATTTCGTGAAGACAATAATATCTTATGGCGTCAGTTCCAAATAGGCTAGCTAAGTCATCGGCATACAAAACATTTCCTTTTGATTTACTCATTTTATCACTATCTGATGATAGTATCCAAGGGTGTCCAAAGATTGTTTTTGGCATTGGTAAGTCTAGTGCTTTTAAAATTACTGGCCAGTAAATGGTGTGAAATCTTAGAATGTCTTTACCAATTATATGAACGTCGGCTGGCCAATATTTTTTAAATTCTTCGGTACTACCATCTGGATTATATCCTAAGAATGTAATATAGTTAGTTAAAGCATCTAACCAGACGTAAATTACATGTTTTTCATCGAATGGCACTTTGATTCCCCAGTCAAATGAAGTTCTAGAGATACATAAATCTTGTACTCCTGGTTTTATGAAGTTATTTACAATTTCATTTTTTCTACTTTCTGGTATGATGAAGTTTGGGTGAGATTCAATGTATTTTTCTAACCATTTATTATATTTACTTAGTTTTAAGAAATAGGCTTCTTCACTTGTTTTATGAACTTCTCTTCCGCAGTCTGGACATTTACCATTTACTAATTCTTTTTCAGTGAAGAATGATTCACAAGGAGTGCAGTATAATCCTTCATATTTTCCTTTATAGATGTCACCATTATCGTATAGTTTTTTAAATATTTTAGCAACTATTTCTTTATGATGTGGGTTTGTTGTTCTAACAAATTTATCATAGCTGATATTCATGATATCATCTATTCTTCTTACTTCTAATGATATTTCATCGACATATTCTTGCTCACTTTTATTAGCTTCTTTAGCTTTATTTTGAACTTTTTCGCCATGTTCATCAGTTCCAGTTGTAAAAATTACATCATAACCCATTAATCTTTTGTATCTAGCAATAGAATCAGTTAAAATTCCTTCATAGGTGTTTCCAATATGTGGTTTAGATGTTGCATAAAAAATGGATGTTGTTATATAAAATTTATCTTTCATTTGTTTTTCCTCCTTTAATTTGTACTACCAATTCCACCTTGGCGGTTATTTTTTATTTCTTCTTCATCATCGGTGGTTAAATATTTAATGAAAATTCCTTGGGCGAATCTATCGCCAGCTTTTAGATTAATTGTTTCAGTTCCTTCATTTTGAACTTTAATAAATATATGCCCTTCATTATCTTGATTATTATAGTAATCACTATCAATAATACCAGTTTGGTTGCACATTCGCATGTTATATTTAAATCCCAAGCTACTTCTTATATGAATCATTAATACTTCGTCATTATTCATTTGAGTTTTAATGGCAGTTGGAATTTTTTTTATTTCGTTTGGTTTTAGAGTTAAATTTTCTAAAAGGTGAAAGTCATATCCAGCACTATTTTTTGTTGCTCTTTTAGGCAAGGTTACTTCATTATATTCTTTTTCAGTTAATCCTGTATCTTTTATGAATTCTTTTAATGAAATTTTTTCAAATTTACGCATTGTTTTCCCTCCTTATAGAAAAAAAACATCCTTAAAATAAGGACGTTTTGAACGTGGTACCACCTTAATTTATAAGCGTTTGCTTACCTCTTAACATATAACGGATGTGACCGTTCTAGCCTACATATCGACTAGACTGCTTCAGAACCATTCGGAGTAGTCACCTTGTTTATTTCCACCAACCATAAACTCTCTATAAAGTTACCTACTTTTCTTTCTTTCAGCGCATTTATTGGTTTAATTATAGCATGTTTTTTTTTATGATTCAATATGTTTGGCTAAAACTTTTGAAAGGAGATTTATGGATTCTATATTACAACTTGTTAGTTCTTTGTCACTTATTACTATGATGGAGCCTATGGCATCTCCACTAGATATGATTGGCGAGATAAATATATTTGTATTTTCAGTTTTTTCTTTGGTTATGTTTATATTTTTATCTTTTAAGATTACAGTTTTTCTATCGTTTATATATTTTAGTAGGATTTCACTTATTTCTTCGTTTAAATATTTCTTTTTAAGTGATCCTGATATACTTATGAATTTATCAGTATCTGATATTAATACATTTGCTTTTATGTTACTATTTAATGTTTCTGCGATTGTATCACTTAATTCCTGCATGTTACCAAGTTCAGAGTATTTTTTTAAAACAATGGTATCATCATTTATAAAGATTTCTAAATTTTCACCGTTTTTTATATGGAGTGTTTTTCTGATTTCTTTAGGTACAACGATTCTTCCTAGTTCATCAATTCTTCTTACTATTCCAGCTAATTTCATTTTTTCCCCTCTTTCTAGGTGTTAGTATGTACTTAAATATGTTATTTATACTTTAAATACAATGAAAAAAATGATATAATTGTCCTTATGAAGGAGGAGATTTACTTGAGTAAAGTTTTAATTTTTGGACATCAAAAGCCTGATACTGATAGTGTTACATCGGCTATTGTACTTTCTTATTTGAAAAACCAATTAGGATTAGACAGTGAACCTAGAATTTTAGGTGATGTTAATAATGAGACTAAATTTGCTTTAGATTATTTTAAATTTAATGAGCCTAAGTTTTTAAATGATGTAAGACTTCAAGTTAAGGATGTCGATTATACTAAAGATTGTTTTTTACATGAGAATGATTCTATATTTAAAGGTTATAAATATATGAATGAGACAAGTATTGGTACGATTCCAGTTATCGATGATGATGGTGAGTATAAAGGTGCGGTTACGATGAAGGATGTAGCAAGTAATTTGATTAACAATGATTTAAGGAAGATTGATACTTCTTATGACAATTTACTTGAGGCATTAAATGGTAAAGAAATTTTAAGATTTGATAAGGAAATCCGTGGTAATATTATTTCACCAAGTTACAGAAGTACGACTTTTAAAGAAAATATAAAAATAGATCAAGAGAGTGTTTTGATTACTGGTGATAGACATGCGATTATTGAATATGCGGTTGAAAATAGTGCTTCTATTATTATTTTGACTAATGGGGTTAAGATGAAGAAGGAGCATTTAGAGATTGCGAAGAAGAATCATGTGGATGTTATTAGTACTAAATATGATGGTTTAACAACGGCTAATTTAGTTGTTTTGAGTAATTATATTAAAACTAAAATGAAGACTAAAGTGATTGTTTATATTAATGAAAATGATGCTTTAGGTGAAGTTTTAGATTTAGCTAACAAGAAAAAGTATAGTAATTATCCAGTTGTCGATAACGATGGTAAATGTTTAGGAGTATTTAGAGTTAGTATGGCTTATAGTCGTCATCCTAAACAAGTTATTTTGGTTGATCATAATGAAAAAGAGCAAAGTGTTATTGGTTTAGATGAGGCTGAAATTATTGAAATTGTTGATCATCACAAGATTGGTAATATTGGTACTAATATTCCAATTAATTTTAGAAATATGCCACTTGGATGTACTGAAACTATTTTATATTTGATGTTTAAAGAACATAACATTAAAATACCTAAGAAGTATGCGGGACTTATGATGTCTGGTATTATATCTGATACATTACTACTTACTTCACCTACAACTACTGATGTAGATAGGGAAGCGTTAGAAGAACTTTCTAAGATTGCTGGAGTTAATTTTAGAGAATATGGTATGGAAATGTTTAAAGCTGGTTCTTCTATGAAGGGTAAGACTATTTCAGAAATTATTCATGGAGATTTTAAAAACTTTATGGTGGATAATCAAAAAGTGGGAATTGGGCAAGTTTCAACTATGAGTACTGAAGAGATAATGAGCAGGCAAGATGAGTTTATTAGTGAACTAAATGAAGAAGCAGAAGAAGGTTATACAGCTATTGCTTTATTTGTTACTGATATTTTGAAAAATGGTTCTTATATTTTCTTCAATGATAAAGCTAAAGAAATTTTTGAAAACTCATTTAATGTTGAAAATCTTGAACAAGGATATTTCTTTGAAGGACTTGTTTCACGTAAAAAACAAATTGTTCCAAAACTTATGAATTATATGGATAATTAAGTATTTTAAAAACGATTTCAAACACAAAATCGTTTTTTTGCTGTGGAAAAGTATTTTATAAATAGCAAAATATTCGATAATAATTATATATATACTTTTTAGTTTAAATCATAAAAAACAAGCAGGTTATATTATATTTTGCTTGTTTTTTTATATGACTTAAATAAAAGCTTTTGTTTACGTATTTAACTTATAATTACATAAGGATTTGTTTTTTCTCCAGTTCCAAATAATTTTATACCTTGTTTTATGTAAACAACTGGGAGGGCACCAGAACCAGTAAAACTCGAATTAGCAGCACCTATTTCACCATAATTACTGGATGAACTTGCAGCAAAATAATATATGTAGTTTTTATACCAAACGTCGTTATATGTTGAAGCTGTTAAAGTCCAATTATAATTATTAACATCTCCTGATGGTATACCAAAAGTAATCCAACTACTACAATCATTATTTTCTGCTAAATTCAAATTATCACAAGAAGTATTTAGTGTTGCTTGCAAATATTCTGATATTGTTATTAAACCAATATTATTTTTATAAGTTATACTTTTTTCTTCATTTTTTGTTGTTTCTATATTATTGTTAGGATTTGTAGAAGGTCCTATGTTCCAATTATGAGTTACAATTAATTTTTTTGAAAATTCATTTAATGTATTATAATATGTACTATTTAAATAGGTATTTAAAGTTGCTGGACGTGCCCAATTACTTTTATCAATTGTGTCCCACGCATCTTCTCTTATAATATTTTCTTTTACTATTTTTATTGTTTTATCTGATTCTATTGATATTATTCTCCAAAGTTCACCATTAAATATTATGTAATTATTTGGATTTGCTCCTCTATAAATATATCTTCCTTTCTCGTATTCATCTTTGTATAACCCATCACCACTAGTGACAATATTTTTTATTATATTTTCTGCGGTGGTTGCTGAAGAATTGGAGCAATTATTATATAATTCATCGATTGCTCCTTGTACATTCGTACTTGAAAGACCACTTGTACTATTATCATATGTTACATCATTTGAAGGAAAATATGTTGCGGCCGATACGCCTATAGTACTAAAAACTAGGGCGGTGATTATAAAAACAAATAGTTTGCTATTAATAAACTTTTTTAAATTTTCTTTCATTTGTTATTCCTCCTAGTTTAATGGTAACATTTTTGTTTTTATTTTTTTATACATGGAAAATGATATTTTATCTTTTTCAGTTAATAGTTTACTTTTTATATAAATGAGATAATTTATTTTAGAAAGAATAAGATATGGGGTAATTTTATGTCAGATAATGATTTGTTTGATATTATAGGTCAAAATGTAAGCTATTATAGAAGATTATACAGTTTAGAAAAAGAGAAAATGACACAAAAGAGGTTAGCTGAAATGGTAGGGGTCTCTACGTCAGTTATTGGGGGACTTGAGAGTAAGAAAGTGAATCAAGGGATAAGTGTGCCAACATTATATAGAATAAGTGTTGTACTTGGGGTATCTATTGATAAATTAATTAATAGGAGAAAATAGCATTTAAAAAGCTCACTTTAATGTGAACTTTTTTTGTTTTTCTTTTTTATGTTGATATAATTTTGTGATTGCATATGATAGTGAACATCCACTAACAATATATAAAGGGGCAGAAATTGATGGGTTTAATATTCCTGTTATCAAAGAAGTTGGGACAATTATTAGAGCTACTTTTATATCGTTAGTTACTAATTTTATATTTGGTTTTATTTGAAATTTATCTAATTCACTATTATACAATTTATTTAATTTAATATTTGCCTCTTCAGTATATTTAGCTTTGATGGGTATCCCCTTCTTTCTTTTTTTTGCTATATATTAGCAATTTTCTTACCTTTTGTCAAATTAATTTTTTTTAATGGATTTTTCTATTATTTTTAATAAATCTAATAGATAGTAGATAAAATGTTTATCTAGTTTAATGGTGTCTAAGGTTATGACTAATTTTTCTAATTTCATGCTGAATCTAAACATTCTAGATAAATTTGTGGTTTCAAAGAATAATGTTTCACCATCTATTTTATTTGTTAATTCTTTATCTAATGTTATTTCAATTGAGTTTTTAGTTTGTCTAATATGATTGATATTTAATTCTTTAGCTATTTTTTCAAATAGTTCTTCATGCATATATATAATTAAATCATCTGATAGTTTTCCAAATCTATCTTCTAATTCATTTTTAATTTTATTTAATGATTCATATGAATCTATACTACAAATCTTTTTATGAATTTCAATTTTTAATTCTTCATCTTCTACAAATTTATCTTCTATGGTTGTTGAGACATCTATTAATGGTGGGGTATCTTTAGTTTCTTCTTCTTTTTGTGTTTTTCCTTTTAATTTATTTATTTCTTCATTAACCATTTGCATAAATAATTCTATACCAATACTATCGATAAATCCTGCCTGCTGACTACCTAGAATATCCCCAGCACCTCTTATGGATAGATCACGCATGGCTATGGCAAAGCCGCTACCTAATTCTGTAAAGTCTTTGATTACTTTTAGTCTTTTGGTAGCAACTTCAGATAAGATTTTATTTGGAGCATACATTAGATAACAATAAGCTATTTTATTACTTCTACCAATTCTACCTCTTATTTGATATAGCTGTGATAGGCCAAAGTGATCAGCATCAATTATTATAAGTGTATTGGCAGACTCAATATCAATACCAGTTTCAATGATAGTTGTACATAGTAAAATATCATATTTTTTATTTGTGAAGTCTATCATCACTTGTTCTAGGTCATTTTTATTCATTTGACCATGAGCAACTCCGATTTTAGCCTCTGGGACTAGTCTTTGAATTTCCATTTTTTGAATATCTATATTAGCTACTTTATTATATAAAATAAATATTTGTCCATTTCTAGCTATTTCTTTATAAATGGCGTCTTTTATTATTTGTTTATTTTCAGCTAATACATAGGTTTGAATTGGATATCTATCGATTGGCGGAGTTTCAATTAGCGATAGACTTCTAATACCAGCAATGGACATTTGAAGTGTTCTTGGAATTGGAGTAGCTGATAGGGTAAGAACATCGATATTATTTTTATATTCTTTTATTTTTTCTTTATGTTTAACGCCAAATCTTTGTTCTTCATCTATTACTAGTAAACCTAAGTCTTTAAATTTAACATCATCACTTAAAATTCTATGGGTTCCAATTAACAAGTCAATTTGTCCTTTTTCTAATTTTTCTAAGGTTTCTTTTACGTCTTTTGGAGATACAAATCTATTTAATATGGCAATATCAACTGGAAATGATTTGAATCTTTGGATGGCGTTTTGATAGTGCTGGGAAGAGAGAATAGTGGTTGGACATAATATTGCGGCTTGTTTGCCAGAAATTATGGCTTTAAATATAGCTCTAAAAGCTACTTCTGTTTTGCCATAACCTACATCACCACAAAGTAAGCGGTCCATTGGTTTATCTGATTCCATGTCTTTTTTTATTTCTTCGGTTACTCTTAATTGATCTTTAGTTTCTTCGTGTTCAAATTCTTTTTCGAATGCAATTTGTTCAGGGCCATCTTTATCAAAGGCAAAGCCTTTTTTAGATTCTCTAATGGCATACATTTTAAGCAGATCTTCGGCAATATCTTCGGCATGTTTTCTAGCTTTTGCTTTAGTTTTTTGCCATTCATGGCTTCCTAATTTATTTAATTTTGGAATAGCTATATCGCCAGATGAATATTTGGTAATTAAATCTAGTTTTTCAACTGGAATATATAGTTTGTCGTTATCTCTATAGGTTATAGTTAGATAATCTTTTTTTAGACCATTTTTGATTATTGTTTTTAGTCCATCATATCTACCAATACCATGAATACCATGAACGACGTAGTCACCAATTTCTAATTTAGTGATGTCTTTGATTCTAGTTCCATATTTAAATTTAGTTTTATAACTATTTTCTTCTTGTCTATTAAATAATTCTTTTTCGGTAATGACAATATAATCGTTGGTGATAAATCCACTGCTTAATTTTTTTATTATTAAATTTATTTTATTTTTAAATATTTCATTTTCATTTGTGTATGTTAAATTATTATTTTCTAAAAATTCAATTAGTTTATTTATTTGGTAACGATTATTTAAACAAATTATAACTAATTTTCCGGTTTTTAAATAGGTGTTTAAACGGTCATTAATTTGTTTTTTATCTTTTGGGAAAGGTTCAATATCAACTTTAGTAAAAATTTTTGATTTAGTATTATTTTTTTGATTATGAAATTCTTCAAATATAATGGCGTTTTTATCTTGAATTTTTTCAAAGTCAAACATATATTTAGTATTTGGGTGCAGATTAATGCTTATACTATAGTTTAACATTTCTTCCAAAAGTAAATCATAGTTAATCATTAAGGAATGATAGTTATTATAAATAGTTGTTGGATTATTTAAGTAACCTGCAATATTAATGATGTTTTTTTCATATTGCATTTCACGATGTTTAGCTTCAAAATTATATTTTTCAAGCAAGGTTTCGGTGTTTGGAAAAATATTTATTTCGTTTATTTTTGATAAGGTAAGCTGAGAGTCAATGTTGAATGTTCTAATTGAATCGATTTCATCTCCCCAAAATTCTATTCTGATTGGATTATCACTATTTATTGGAAATATATCAATGACATAACCCCTAACGGCAATTTCACCTGTCATATTAACAGTGGTTTCTCTTTTATATCCTAAATTAAATAGTTTTTCAATTAAATTATCTAAATTGATGGTGTCTCCGATTTTTAATTTAATTTGACTATTTTTAAATTTTTCTTTAGATGGAAGATATCTCAAGTATCCCATAAGATTGGTTATAATAATTGATTTTTCTTCATTTATAATAGAGTTCATGGCTTCTAGTCTTGTTATTTTAAATTCTGGTGAGACGGCAATAGCTTCACTTGTTATAAAATCATCCATAGGAAAAAACCATACTTTATTAGTATAGTGAGTAAGAGAATTGTATATTTGTCCAGCTTCATGAAGGTTTGAGGTAACTAATATTATAGAATTATTCTCATTTTTAAATTTTTGATAAATATAAAGGCTTTTTAATTCATTATTTAAACCGATTAATTCTTGTTCATTGGTGTTTAAAAATATTTTATCAAGAAAGGCCATTATTTTATCTCCTTTCTATTATATTTATTCATTAGGTTATCAAAGGAGATGTTTAGAAAATCAGTTAATATTTGCTCTGCATTATCGGTTACTTTTTCTAAAATATTTAAATCTTCTTTAGGCATTTTTCCAATTACGTAATCTATTTTATTGTGATTTTTATTTGATGAAATACCAATTTTTATCCTTTTATATTCGTTTGAATGAAGGTGGTTTTCAATATTTTTTAGTCCATTATGTCCACCAGATGATCCTTTATATTTAATTTTTATTTTTCCGAGTTCTGTATCTAGGTCATCACATATTATTAAAATATCTTCTAAGTTTATTTTAAAGAAATCTTTAAATTTTATAACTACTTCTCCAGATAAATTCATATATTTTTGAGGTTTTAATAAAATTATTTTTTCGTCTTTATAATTAAATTCAGTATATAAACCGTTAAATTTTTCTTTATTAAATTCTAAGTTTTTACTTTTAGCAAATTTATCTATAAATTTAAATCCGGCATTATGCCGAGTATTTTCATATTCTTTACCAGGATTACCTAGACCAACTATTAATTTCATGTGATTCACCTCTTTTTTATTACGTCAATATTATAACACATTTTAAATTTTATGGTCATTTTAATTATTTAAGAATAAAATAATTTAGAAAAGAGGGGATTTATTTGAATGATAAATATGGATGTAAGTCATGTGAAGTAGGGGATAATTATGGACTTTTATATTTGGATGAATGTGATAATAGAGTTATAGGTAAAGAGTTTAATATTAAGGCTTATCCACAATATCAAAGTGTTCAACCAGGAATGGAATATTTAATGGAACCTAAGCCAATATTTGATAATCCTAATTATAAGGGTAGTGGTAAACTTAAAGATAAAGTGGCAATTATTACTGGTGGTGATTCTGGAATTGGTAGAGCAGTAGCTGTATATTTTGCGAAGGAAGGAGCGAAAACAATTATTGTTTATTATAATGAACATACTGATGCAGAATATACTAAAAGATATATAGATGCTTTGGGTGGGGAATGTTTACTTATCTCAGGTGATTTAAAAAATCCAGAATTTAGTAAGATGATTGTAAAAAATACTGTGGATAATTTTGGAAAAGTGGATATTTTAGTTAATAATGCAGGAGTACAATTTCAACAAAAAAGGTTAGAGGATATCTCTAACGAGCAATTTGATTATATGATGAAAACTAATATTTATTCTATGTTTTATTTAACTAAGGAAGTTTTAAAATATATGAATAATGGTTCCATAATTAATACTACTTCAATAACTACTTTTTATGGAGAACCAGAATTAATTGATTATGTTACTAGTAAAGGAGCAATAGTAGGATTTACTAGAGCTTTGGCCACTAATTTAGCTACTAAAAATATTAGGGTTAATGCAGTCGCACCTGGAGTATTTTGGACAGCGTTACAGCCTAGCTCGTGGATGCCTAATAAGATTCCAACTCTTGGATCTGATTCAGATATGAGAAGATGTGCGGATCCATATGAGATTGCGGCTATTTATGTTTATTTAGCAAGTGATGATTCTTCATATACAACAGGGCAAGTATTTCATATAAATGGGGGACAGTATAAAGGTTAGTCTTTATACTGTTTTATTGTATTTGAAATTATCAGAGAACTCTGATAACTAAAAATCTATGATAAGGTATATGGATTAGACTGACTACCATCTCCACCTGTGATTTTGACTTCAGAGGATAGTGTTACTGTAGGGCGGACGGCATAGAACGTAGTGTTTGCACTGCCGCTGTACACACGTCCATTCAAATATATAGCAAGCACAACGTTAGTGACACCAGAATAAGGTGACAACATCCATAAATAATTTATATTTGACATAAACATCCAATCGAAATTTTTACATGTACTATAATTACTTTGATATGTACTAAATGTTTTACAACTTTTATTTGATCCTGCTCTTATATATTCACTTAATGTTGGTAATGCTATCCTTACTTTTGATATTGTTTCTTTTTCTTCATTTATTTGATTTTGCATATCATTATTAGCCCACGTTACAGCACCTGCATAATATGTTGATTCAACTATTTGTCCTTGAGCAGTAGAAGTTAAGCTATTATAATAATCTCCATTTAAATATGTATTTAAACTTGTTGGGCGATTCCAATTACTAGAATTTGATGTGTCCCAGGCAATATCTCCTATACTTACTGTTCTCACTATTTTTATTGTTCCATCTGAATTTATAGATATTATTCGCCAGCCGGCTTCCTCATTATTAAACGTTACATAATTATTGGGATTGACTCCTTTATATGTATATTTTCCTGCCTCATATTCATCAGCATAAAGCCCATCTCCTGATGTGACAATATCTACATCATCTAAAATTGCTTCTCCTCCTGTTTTAGGTGGTAAACATATTCCATATAGTTCATCTATTGCATCTTGAACATTGGTTGATTGTAAGCCACTTGCTGTATTATCATATGTTGTTTGATTAGAAGGAAAATATGTGGCAGCATAAACACCAATACTTCCAAATATAAGACCGCCTACAATTACACCTATTATGAATTTTCCTTGGGATTTGTTTAATAATTTTTTTGTCTTTTTCATATTTTACTCCTTGTTATAATTATTACTTCAATTTTATTATACCATACTTCAATTATATTTGAAGTAATAATTATATAATTTTTGTATATAATTCAATTTTTTTGACAAAAATAATAAGGAGTGTATATGAAAAATTTAAAGAAAATTGCGAAAGCTCGAAATAAATCATTAACATCTTTGGCTGTAGAACTTGGTATTTCACAAGAGGCTATAAGTCAATATATAAGTGGCAAAATAAGTCCTAAAATTTCTGTTATTATTAAAATGTCACAAATTTTAAATGTTTCGGTAGATTATTTACTTGATTTAACTGATGATTTAGCTAATTCTAATTTTAAGCTTAATGAAAATGAATTAGCTTTAATTGAAAATTATAGAAAATTGGATGGAAAGGGTAAAGCTAAAGCAGAGGCTTATTTACAAGCTATGGTTGATTTTTCAGATGAAAAAAATAAGGGTTTTCCCTTATAGTTCATGATAGTTATTATATATTTCGCTTTTTGGAACATTTCGCTCTTTGGCGACTTTTTTTATAGCTTCATTTGGTGTTAGTCCATCTTCTATGTATAGATTTACATGCTCTTTTATAGATAGATTTTCAAATGTTTTAATTTCATTATTACCTTCTACTACGATTACAATTTCGCCTTTTAGGTTTTCCACAGTTTTAAGCAAGTTTTCCACAGTTCCACGAATGACTTCTTCATATCTTTTACTTATTTCCCGAACAATGGCAATCTTTCTATTACCAAATATTTCATATATATTATTTAATGTTTTTTTTAGTCTATGTGGGGCTTCATAAAAAGCAATAGGGTAGGGACTTTGTTTTAAAGT
Source organism: uncultured Bacilli bacterium (assembly GCA_944358535.1). Lineage (GTDB taxonomy): Bacteria > Bacillota_I > Bacilli_A > RF39 > UBA660 > Coprosoma. The sequence goes on from CALVRH010000002.1 coordinate 25,877, forward strand.
TTCTAACTCTTTTTTTCTTTTACTTTCTTTACTATTTAAAAATCCATAAAATGTAAATGGACCGCCACTTAATCCAGACATAACTAGTGCGGGAATTACAGCTGTTGGTCCAGGAAGACACACAACATTATAGCCATTTTTAATAGCATTTTTAACTAAAATATATCCAGGATCACTAATTACTGGTGTTCCTCTATCGCTTACAATGGCTATATTTTTTCCTTGTTTTAGGTAATCAATTTCTTTAGCTTCATTTTGGTTTTCATTATATAAATGACTGGAGATAAGTTTTTTGTTTATATTAAAATTTGTTAATAGTTGTTTTGTTGTTCTAGTATCTTCAGCAAATATAACATCTACTTCTTTTAAAACGTTTAATGCTCTTATTGTTATATCTTCTAAGTTTCCTATTGGAGTAGGAACAATATATAAAATAGGGGAGCCATCATAACTTTTTTGAATCATAATTATCATCTCACTTAAAATATTTTTGTATTTCTTCGGTATAAGTTCCATCTTGGTTATGACTATATAAAGGCGGTAAAATTTTTAATCCTTTTTTTCCATTTTTTTTACCTTCGATTAATAAAATGTTTGATTCTTTATTTTTTCCTGGATAAATTAGTCTTATTTTTTTTGGTTCAATATTATAATTTCTCATGGTTGTTAAAATATCGATTAGTCTTTCTGGTCGATGAACTAGTCCTAGAGTTCCACCATTTTTTAAAAGTTTTCTTGCTATTTTAAGAATATCTTCTAGTTTTAATGTTACTTCATGTCTAGCGATGGTTTTATAATCATTTTTATTAAATTTAGATGTTTTTTTTACTTCAAAATATGGAGGATTACAGGTTATTATATCATAATATTCTGGTGTTGCTTTTTTATAGTATTCTTTTATATCGTCATTTATTATATTAATTTTATTTTCTAAATTATTTAATTTAATTGTTTTTTTGGCTATATTACTTACTTCTTTTTGAATTTCAATACCTGTGATATGAGCTTTGGTTTTTTGTGATAAGATGAGTGGAATGGGGGCATTGCCAGTTCCAATATCTAATATATTTTTAGTACTGTCATTTATGGTTATAAAATTTGGAAGAAGAACTGAATCTAAGGAAAAATTAAACATTTCATTATCTTGTATTATTTTTAAATTTTTATAGCCTAAAAGATAATTAGTGGTTTCCATTTTTATCTATTTCTACTATTCCATAATTTGGAACATTGACTTTATATTTTTGATTTAAAATGTCTAGTCCTATTACGGATCCTTCTCCTTGATCTGTTTTAACTTTATCGCCTATTTTTAACATATTTTCTCGGCAAGAGGTATAACAGTCGTCTTCATATTTTAAACAGCACATTAATCTTCCACAAACACCATTTATTTTATTTGGATTTAAAGCTATGTTTTGATTTTTGGCCATATTTATTGATACAGCATTTAAATCTTTTAGAAAACTTGCACAACAAAGTTTTTGACCACATGGACCATAACCACCAATTTCTTTGGCTTTATCACGGACACCTATTTGTCTTAGTTCAATTCTAACTTTATAAATTGAAGCTAACTGTCTAGCTAATTCTCTAAAATCAATACGATTATCGGCTAAAAATCTAAAAATAAGTTTGTCGCGGTCAAAGGTATAACTGGCATCAATTATATGCATGTTTAAATTATCTTTTTCAACAATTTTTCGACATTTCATTAAGGCAGAAGCTGCATCTTTAAGATTTTTTTTATGTTTTATATAATCTGATTTGTTTGCTATTCTTATGACTTTTTTCAATTGACCTTGTATTTTTGATTCTGGTATTTCAAGTTTTTCATTTACTACTGTACCAAATTGAATACCATGTTCTGTTTCAACAATAACAGTTATTTTATTTTTTAATTTTAAGTTTCCTGGGTCAAAATAATATATTTGACCATGGGGTTTAAGGGTTATACCAACAACTTGCAGCATTATACCACTCCTTCTAAACTCATTATTAGTTTATCCATTAGTAAATTAGTATTAATATTATATTTTATTAAGTCTTTTAATTCAACTAATTTATTTATTTTTTGACATAGTTCATTAATATCATTATTTTTTGAAATATTTTTTATATCATCATTTGGCGTAAAAATTTCTGATGGCTTATTTAATGAATAATTTAAAATATCTTTATAATAGTTTATCATTATTTCAAAGGCCATTTCAAATTCTTCTTTACTTGTTATATATTCATTCCAAAGTTTTCCTATATATAACATTGTATTTAAATGATTTTTTTCATAGTAGTTAACAAAGTCAATGATTTTAGATATTTTGTTTGTAACTACTTCATCATCTATTTCTTTATTTGAACCAATAGTTATTTGTTTTAATTTTTCAATGGTGGAAAGTTTTTCTTTTGAAATATCAGTGGATTTTAATTTTAGAATTTGACATCTAGATCTAATGGTAGAAAGAACATTATATATGTTATCAGCTAATAAAATTGCTACTAAGTTATTATCTGGTTCTTCTAGAAATTTTAAGATAGAGTTTGCTGAGGATTTATTTAATCTATCTGCTTTTGTTATAATATAAACTCTTTTGTTACCAATTAAAGCTTTAGTATTGAATTCTTTTTGAAGGTTTTGAAGTTGTTCTTTTTTTACCCATAGACCATCAGGTTTAATTATTTCAATTTCTGGAAAGTTTCCTGAATCTATTACTTCGCATTGATGACAATTTCCACAATTTTCTTTCGCTAATTTTTTTAATGGGCAAAGAAGAGATTTAACAAATGACATTGTAAAATTTATTGAATCATAAAAACCGCCTGTTTCTATTAAATAGGCGTGAGAGCATTTATCATTTAAAATAGCATTTTTTAATATTTTATAGACAATTGGTTGGGAATTTTTATAACTATCTAACATCTTTAAATCCTCCTAATATACTATAAGTCTTATAATAATTAAAAAAATAAATGCGGGGATACTGAAAATAGTAATAAGTAAAACGGTTATTAAATTAATAGGAATAATAGCGGTTGCTGGAACGATAACATTATATCCATATAACATGAAAAAACTCATTATAAATTTTTTTAACATTTTAAATAATTTATTAAGCATGAAACACCTCAATAAATTATATAATTTTACATGCTATTTTATGAGATGGTTGTTCTATCTTCAATGGCCATTTCTAAGGTTAGAGGATCGATGTAATCAATGTCTGCTCCTAGTGGAATTCCATGGGCTATTTTTGAAATTTTTACGTCAGTTCCTTCTAATAATTTTCTTATATATAAAGCAGTAGTTTCACCTTCAACACTTGGTTTTATGGCAAGTATTACTTCTTTAATATTTTCATTTTTAATTCTATTAATTAATTTGTCAATATGAATATCTTCAGGATTTATTCCTTCTAATGGAGAAATTAATCCTCCTAAAACATAGTATATGCCTTTAAATGAACCTATTTTTTCAAAGAGAATAACATTCTTGCATTCTTCAACAACACAAATAGTTGATGTATCTCTAGATTTATCAGTGCATATTTGACATAGATTTTCTTCTGTTAAACTACCACATTTAGAACATTTTTTTATTTTTGTTTTACTATCATTTAATGATTTACTGAATAGGTCAATTATGTTATTATCCATGTTTAAAGTTGATAGAGCAAGTCTTTCAGCAGTTTTTTCACCGATGCCTGGAAATTTTTTAAAGCATTCGATTAAGTTTAATATTGTTTTTGGATAATTCATTAGAATAGACCTGGCATTCCTTTAGTATATTTTCCCATTTTTTGTTCTGTTTCATTATCTATTTGGTGATTGGCGTCATTTATCGCAACTAAAATCATGTCTTGTAGCATTTCTATGTCATCTTTGTCTAGCTTTTCAGCGTCAATTTTTACTTCTACTACTTCTTTAGTCCCTTTAACTTTAACTGTTACGAGAGATGATTTACCTTCAAAAGTTTTTTCATCTATTTCTTTTTTTTCTTTTAACATATCATTTTGTAATTTTTGGGCTTGTTTCATCATTGCTTGTATATTCATTTTATTTCCTTCTTTCTATTAATTGTATTCTATTATATCTTCAAACATTGATTCAATATTGTTTTTTGAATCATCTTCTTTAAAGATATCTTCTAATTTAAATTGTTCTTCTTTATAAATAAATGGTCTTAATTTATGATTAAAATCATTTTTAATTATTTCCCATTCATCTAAATTAGTTGCAATTAAATTATATTTTTTATTTAAAATTTTTTCAATAGTTTCTTCGAGAATTGGTAAATTTTCATTAAATAAGTCAGATAATCTATTTGTTTTAAAAACAAATATTAAATTTTCATCACTTGCAGCTTTTAAGGTACCATCTAAAATAATAGATGCTGAATGACTATATTCTGGGTCTAGTAATAAATCATTTAATAGTTCTAATGACGGGGTGATGTTTCTAACTTCTTGTTTGCTAAATTTAGCAAGCGTATTATCAATTCTAATTTGTTTTATTTTTTCAATATTATTTTTTAAGTTTTTGTTGATTTTTGGAATTTTTGGAGGTGTTTTAACTAATTCTTGAGTTGGTTTGTCGATTTCAACATTTTTTTTGTTTGGTTTTTGTTCGTTATTTTCGTTTTTATCATTAGAGTTTTCCACATTTTTTATTTGATTTTGTGGATAACTAACTATTTTTACTGAATTTTCATAATTTTTTTGTTCTAAACGTGCTTGTTCTGTGTTTTTTTCCACTATTTGTTGTTTTTTTTCAGAAATTATTTTAATAAGAGCTAATTCAAATAGTAATTTACTATTTGTATTATTTTTCATTTCAAAAGAGTATTTATTTAGTGTTTCAATGATTGTAAAAAGTTGATCTATATTAATTTTTGAAGAAATATTTTTATAAGTTTCAATATTTTTAGTATTTTCTTTAAAATAATTAGGTGCTTCTATAAATAAAATAGTATTTCTTATAAATTCAATAAATTCTTCAATTAATTTAACAAAATCTTTTCCTTTATCATTATAGTTATCAATTTTTTTTAATATTTGATCTAATTTATTATCTATTATGTTTTCTAATAGTTCACTTAGGTCTTCTTCGGTTAAAGTTCCGTTAATGTCATGAATATCATTTATGGTTATTTTTCCTTCGGTATAAGCTCTAGCTTGGTCAAGCATTCCGACAGAATCTCTCATTCCACCATCAGATAATTTTGCAATTTCATATAAGGCATTTTGATCAATATCTATTTCTTCTTTTTTGGCAATTTTACTAAGGTTTTCCACAATTGCATCATTGGTTATTTTTTTAAAATCTAATCTTTGACATCTAGATAGAATTGTTTCTAATACTTTGTGTGGATCTGTGGTGGCTAGAATAAATATTACATGAGCAGGGGGTTCTTCTAATGTTTTTAATAGGGCATTAAAGGCTCCTTGAGTAAGCATATGTACTTCATCTATGATGTAAACTTTATATTTTCCATAAGCTGGTAATAAATTTATTTTATTTCTTAATTCTCTTATTTCATCGACACCATTATTACTAGCAGCATCAATTTCAATAATATCGCTATTGTTTTCTTCTAAACAACTTACACATTTTCCACATGGCTTGCAATCTACGGGATGTTCACAGTTAATTATTTTAGCAAAGATTTTGGCGATGCTGGTTTTACCAGTTCCTCTTGGACCAGCAAATAGGTAAGCATGGTTTATTTGATTATTTAGTATTGAGTTTTTTATAATTTTTACGATGACATCTTGTCCACAGACATCATCGAGGGTTTTTGGTCTGTATTTTCTATATAATGCTTGATACATCTTATCACCTCTATCTGTTTTATTATATCATATTTATCCACAAAAAAAGGAAATAAGTTAGTGTATTTTTTGTTTAGTTACTTATTTCTTTTTGTTTTGAAAAAGTTTTTTAATAATTGAGAAGCTTTTTCCACATTTTTTAATTGAATCATTGTAGGTTCTTTAAGGTTTGATTTTTTTTCTTGAGATGCAGCATAAATTACTTTTGATATTCTTGCCTGTTTTATTGTTTCTAAACACATTTTACATGGTTCTAGAGTCACATATAAAGTACAGTTGTCTAAGTGCCATGTTTTTTTCTTTTTACAGGCCTTTTCAATAGCATTTATTTCAGCATGTCTTGTAATCATGTGAGTTTTTTCTCTTGTGTTATGTGCTTTAGCAATTATTTTATTGTTTTCTACTATGACTGCACCAATTGGAACATCATCTGTTTTTAAACTTTTTTTTGCTTCATTTAGGGCTATTTCTATGTATTTTTCCATTATTACCACCTAATTAAAAAGGTACACACATTTAGAGGACCTTAAGGCTGCTATCTTCCGATTCTGACCTGGTTCAGCCATAAATGTTGTACCGATAATATAATATAATATTTTTTATAAAATTACAATTGTTTTTAATAAAAACAGTGTTTTTCCACAGTATTTTTTTTGATGATTTACATAGAATATAAAAAAATTTGCTATATATTTATGTGTATTAAATACATTTTTATTAATTTATACTGAATTAAATCAATGTTTCACGTGAAACATTGTTATTACCTATATTTAAATTTTTTTACGTTTATTACAATTTAATAAAACATAATTATTTTGGCTTTTACTTGTTTTAAATAAATATTATTTGTTAATTTTGAAATTTTAAGTTGTAATTTTTTTATGTGATATATCCTATGTTTCACGTGAAACATTAAGTCTTTAAAAACTTTTTTTTAATATCAAGATTATATTTGATATTATATTATTTATATTAATAAAAAAAGGGGTTAATCAAAATAACTAATAAAAAGTAATGTATTTTAATAAATAAAAGGATAATTTAATTTAAATATATTAATTATATAATAACGTATAATATTGTTTATCATTTATAAAGTATAACAGATCAAAAATAGAAAACAATGTTTCACGTGAAACATTGCATACCAGTATTTAAGTTTTAGTGGTTTATTGCAATTTGATAAAATATTCTTAATAAAACAAAACATAATCATTTTAGTTATTAATTGTTTTAAATAAATAATATTTATAAATTTTTAGATTTTAAGTTGTAATTCTTTTATGTGATATATTCTATGTTTCACGTGAAACATTAAGCCTGTGGAAAACTTTTTTATAAATATCAAGATTATATTTGATATTATATTATTTATATTAATAAATAAGGGTGTTTTACTTAAAATAACTAATAAAAAAACAATAATATATTTTAATAAATATAAGAATTTAATTTAAATATATTAATTATATAATAACGTATAATATTGTTTATTAGTTACAAGTATAACAAAAACAAAATAATAAACAATGTTTCACGTGAAACATTGTTTATTACCAGTATTTGAATTTTTAGTTATTTGTAGCATTTTAATAAAATATATTTATTTTAATTTTTATTTTAATTTAAATAAATATAATCTATTAATTTTAAAATATAAATTTAAAATTTTTGTATAATTATTTATCTTATGTTTCACGTGAAACATTAAGTCTGTGGAAAACTTTTTTTATATTAAATATTTTTTACAAATAATATTTTATATTTTATATTTTATATCTTATTATTTTTTATTTAAAATTGAACAATGTTTCACGTGAAACATTGCATACCAGTATTTAAGTTTTTAACGGTTTATTGCAATTTGATGAGAATATTTTTATAAAATATAATTATTTTGACTTTTACTTGTTTTAAATAAATAATATCTATTATTTTTTGTTATCAATTTACATTTTCTTATGTGATATATCTATGTTTCACGTGAAACATTCACAAAAAAACGGTTTTGACACCGTTTTTAATTATACCTTTTTATATGTTTCACGTGAAACATTGATTATTCTTCTGAATTGTTTTCATTTTTTTGATTTTCAGAATCACTATTATCTTCTGATTCTTCTTTTATTAATAAAGCTATACTACTTACTGTTTGGTTGTCTTTTAAATTGATTAATCTAACACCTTGGGCAACTCTTCCTGTTGTAGAAATTTGCTCGATTGGTAGTCTTATTATTATTCCACTATTGGTAATTATCATTAAATCTTCATTACCTTTAACTATTTTGAATGAAACTATATTACCGTTTTTTTCGGTTATATTTAAGGCTTTAACACCTTTGCTACCACGATGTGTCATACGATATTCCTCAATATTTGTACGTTTTCCATAGCCTTTTTCTGTAACAACTAATATTTGTTCATTTGGATTGGCTATTTCACATCCAACACATTTACCATCGCCAAGATCTATACCTTTGACACCAGAAGCAGTTCTACCCATTATTCTAATTTCATTTTCATTAAATCTAATCATACGACCATTTGAAGATGCAATTACTATTTCGTTTTCCCCATTTGTTTTCTTTACAGAAATTAATTGATCATTTTCTTTTAAAGAAATAGCAAGTTTTCCACTTTTTCTAATATTTTTGAATTCTTCAATAGCGGTTCGCTTTATTAATCCATTTTGTGTACAAAATACAATATTTTTATTTTCTTCATTTTGATTAATTTTCAACATGGCAGTTACTTCTTCACTTTTTTCAAATGGCAATAAATTAACAATTGGTAAACCTTTTGATTGACGACTGTATTGTGGTATTTCATAACCTTTTACTCTGTATGCTTTACCTTTATTAGTGAAGAACATTAAGTAATCATGAGTTGTCATTGATATAAGTGTTTCTACAAAGTCATCTTCATTAGTACTCATACCTTTGATACCAACACCACCGCGATTTTGTGTTTTATATGTTTCACTGGTCATACGTTTAATATAACCTTTATTTGTTAGTGTTACAACGATGTTTTCCACAGGTATGAGTGATTCATCCTCAATATAGTCAATTGCTGTCATATCTATGTTTGTACGTCTTTCATCACTATATTTATTCTTGATTTCTATCATTTCTTGTTTTATAATTTCTAAAACTTTAGCTTCTGATGCTAGAATTTCATTATAATATTTGATTTTTTCTAGTAAATCTTTTAACTCAGCTTCGATTTTTTCTCTTTCTAGGCCAGTTAAACGACGTAGTTTTAATTCTAGAATAGCTTCTGCTTGGACTTCAGTTAAACTATATTTAGCAATTAACTTAGTTTTTGCTTCTACATCAGTTTTAGCATCTCTAATAATTTGAATAAAATCATCAATATTATCAAGAGCTATTTTATAACCTTCTAAGATATGAACTCTCTTTTCAGCTTTATCTAAATCAAATCTTGTTCTTCTAATAATAACTTCTTTTTGATAATCAACATATTTTGAAATAATATCTTTTAACCCTAAAGTTCTTGGAGTATTATTATCAAGCATTAATAGAATAATTCCATATGTTGTTTGAAATTGGGTGTGTTTATATAAGTTATTCAAAACAACTTGTGGATTGGCATCTTTCTTTAATGTGATAGTTATTTTAATACCATTTTTTAAATCTGTATGATAGTCTGAGATACCATCAATTACTTTACTATGGACAAGTTCAGCTACTTTATCTTTTAAGTCTGAAGTATTTACACCATATGGAACTTCGTCGATAATAATGTAATGGCGACCATTTTTTTCTTCAATTGTAGCTTTACTTCTAATTGTAATTGTTCCACGACCTGTTTCATAGGCTTTTTTAATACCACTATTACCTAGAATAGTTGCACCGGTAGGAAAGTCTGGTCCTTTAATATACTGCATTAATCCATCGGTATCAATGTCTGGATTATCAATATAAGCAATACATCCATCAATTACTTCACCTAAATTATGCGGCGGAATATTGGTTGCCATACCAACAGCGATACCCATTGTTCCATTAACTAAAATATTAGGGAAACGAGAAGGTAAAACAGTTGGTTCTTTTCTTGTTTCATCATAGTTTGTAGTGAAATCCACAGTATTTTTATTAATATCTCTTAATAATTCTAAAGATATTTTGGCTAATCTTGATTCGGTATAACGCATGGCAGCGGCACCATAGCCTTCAATATTACCAAAATTTCCATGGCCATCAATTAATGGGTAACGATAACTAAAGTCTTGTGCCATACGAACCATAGCTTCATAGATACTTGAATCACCATGTGGGTGATAATTACCCATTACTTCTCCGACAGTTTTTGCACTTTTCTTATGTGGTTTATCTGGGGTGTATCCAGATTCATACATTGAATATAAAATACGTCGATGTACAGGCTTTAAACCATCTCTTAAGTCGGGCAAAGCTCTTGATTTGATGACACTCATGGAATATTCAATAAATGATGATTCTATTTCATTTACAATGTTATTTTCTTCTAATCTATCTCTTGTATGATCCATAAGTTACCTCCTATACATCTATTGTTTCTGCGTATGTTGCGTTTTCTTCGATGAATTTTCTTCTTGGTTCGACTTCTTCACCCATAAGTTTAGAGAATGCTTCATCAGCTTCCATAACGTCATATAAGGTTATTTTTCTAAGTACTCGTTTATTTATATCCATTGTAGTTTCATTTAATTCTTCGGCATCCATTTCGCCTAAACCTTTCATACGAGTAATTTCATATTTAGTATTTGGGTTTAACGACGCAAGATAATTATCTCTTTCTTCTTCATTTAAAACATATTTAATTGTTTTTCCATGTTTGATACAGAAAAGTGGTGGTTGGGCTGCATAAACGTGTCCAGCTTCGATGATAGGTCTAAAGAAACGATAGAATAGGGTAAGTAATAATACTCTAATATGAGAACCATCAACATCGGCATCGGTCATGATGACTATTTTATGATATCTTAATTTTTTTAAATCAAATTCCTGACCAATTCCGGTTCCAAACGCAGTTATAATGGTTCTTATTTCTTCATTTGATAGAGCTCTATCTAGTCTAGCTTTTTCCACATTTAAAATTTTTCCTCGTAAAGGTAAAATAGCTTGTGTCATGGAGTCTCTTCCTTTGATTGCTGACCCGCCAGCTGAATCTCCCTCGACTAAGAAGATTTCACATTTTGCGGGATCTTTATCTTTACAGTCTACTAGTTTTCCACCAAAATTAATAACATCTAAGTCACTTTTTCTTCTGGTTAATTCTCTGGCTTTTTTAGCAGCTACTCTTGCACGGGCTGCTGTCATATTTTTTTCCACAATTATTTTAGCTTCTTCTGGATTTTCTAAAAGATATCTTTCAAAACCTTCAGAGAAAACTTTATCAGCTAATTTTCTAACTTCTGAGTTTCCTAAACGGCCTTTGGTTTGTCCTTCAAATTGTGGGTTAGGGTGTTTACAAGAAACTATCATAGTTAGTCCTTCTTTAACATCATCACCACTTAGTGGATCATCTTTATCTTTTAACATTCCGGTTTTTCTGGCATAACTATTTAAAACACGGGTTAAAGCTCTTCTAACACCTTCTTCATGAGTTCCACCATCATGAGTATTGATGTTGTTGACGAAAGAGTAGATATTACTAGTATAACCAGTATTATATTGCATAGCTACTTCAAAGAAAACGCCTTCATCTTCACCTTCAAGGTGAATAATATCATTTTGAATTGGAGTTTTATTTTTATTTAAGTATTTCACGTATTCACTAATACCGCCTTCATAATGGAAGGTTTCTCCAGTTGTATCTTCATCGTCACGATCATCTCTTAAGGTTATTTTTAAACCTTTGTTTAAGAAAGCTAATTCTCTTGTTCTAGTTTTTAATGTATCATAGTCAAAAATATCTGTATCAAAAATATCAGCGTCTGGTTTAAATGTAACTGTGGTTCCAGTTCGATTAGGATCACAGTCGCCAATTACAGTTAATTTTTGATCAATATGTCCGCCATCTTTAAATTTGGCTTCATAGATTTTACCACCATTATAAACAGTTACTATAGTCCAGCTTGATAAAGCGTTTACTACTGAGGCTCCAACTCCGTGGAGTCCACCAGAAACTTTATATCCGCCACCACCAAATTTACCTCCGGCATGTAAGACAGTATAAACAGTTTCAACAGTTGACAAGCCTGTTTTAGGATGAATACCAACGGGTATTCCACGACCATTATCTTTTACGGTAATAGAATTACCTTTATTAATAACTATTTCAATGGCATCACAGAATCCAGCTAAAGCTTCGTCAATACTATTATCAACTATTTCCCATACTAGATGATGTAAGCCTTTAACATCAGTGGTTCCGATGTACATTCCTGGTCTTTTTCTAACAGCTTCTAGACCTTCTAGTACTTGAATATCGGAGACATCATAATGTTCTTCTTTTTCGTTCATTTTTCCACCTCATTTTTTAATATTTTGCCATTTTCTATATGGATAAGTTGGGCGTTGGATAGGAGTTTTTTTTCAATGCTATCTAGATTTGTTGTCGTAATTATTACCTGCATATCTTTATTTATATGATTTAATAAATTATTTTTTTTATTATTATCTAAATCACTAAAGACATCATCAAGTAAAATAATAGGGGATGTCTGTTTAAAATCTTCAAACACTTCTATTTCAGATAGTTTTAAGGCGATTATAGCCATTTTTTGCTGTCCCTGAGAGCCAAATTCTTTTAAGTTGTTATCTTCTATGTTGAAGGAAAAATCGTCTCTGTGAGGGCCATATAATGTCGATTTAAGACGTATTTCTTTTTCTAAATAATTATTATAAGCATCTTCTAAGGTTTTTTTTATAGTTTCTTTATCAAAATTTTCTAGTTCAACTGAAGGATGATATTTTATATTAAATCCTTTTATATTGGCTATTTTTTCAAAAATTGGTGGGCAAATTTTATTTAATTTTTCCACAAATTTATTTCGCATTTGATAAATAAAGATACTTTTATTAACTAAATAATCAGTTAATATATTAAAATAGTTTAAATCGATAGGCATATTTAGACTTAACTCTTTTAAGTATTCATTTCTCAATTTTAATAATTTATTAAAATCATTTAAAGCACTATAGTAATTAATAGATAATTGAGATAGTTCTAAATTAAAATATTTCCGTCTTTCACCTGGAGAACCTTTAATTAAATCAAGGTCTTCAGAAGAAAAAATTATGACATTCATTTTGGCTAAGTAGTCGGTTAATTTGTTTATGATTTTGTCATCAATTTTTACTTGTTTTTTAGTTTTGGTTAAATCAATTTCCAATTTATAAGGAATATCTTTTATAAGTGTTCCTTTAATTATGGCTTTTTCTTCACCTGATTTAATTAAGTTTTCCGAAGTAAAAGAGCGATGAGAGTTTGTAAAACCTAATAAATATATACTTTCTAATAAATTTGTCTTGCCTTGACCATTTTGGCCATAAATGATATTTATTTTGTCGTTTAGCTCAAGACTTAGTGAGTCATAGTTTCGAAAATTTTTAATCTCAAGTTTTTTTATAATCATGTTTTACATCACTACCCATTTTTAAGCTATTAATTTTTAAATTATAGTGTCTAGCATACTCCTATACCTCATTACCATTATACCACAAAATGGGCTTAAAAACGCAAAAATAGACGAAATAACGTCTATTTTATATTTCTTTTTATGAATTTTTTCGATTTTTTAAAATTAATAGTAATTTTGTAGCTCTTAATACTTGATTTTCAAAAGATTCATAGGATATATTTAAATCAATTTGATGGTTTGTTTTGAATAAAATAGTTACTTTATTTCCATTTTTCTTATAATCAGAAATGTTTTTTAAAGATATCCAAGCACATTCATTATTTTTATATGATGTGGTTGGAAATAATATTATTTCTCTTGTTTCTTCAACAATTATAGGTAATTTATATTTACTTCCTAGAACTGTTTTGGCACCTTCTAATCTTCCTTTGAATGAACTACCGTAATATGAACAACTATAATCAATAAGTTTATTAATTGGATATTCAATATTTGTTATTCCATTAATATCAATTATGGTTGTGGAAAAGTTATTTTCAGTTATTAAAGCGCAGGTAGTACTATTAATTTCATATGTTTTTGTATTCATAATTCCTCCCTTTGTCAAATGACATATCTCTTATACTCATTTTATAGGTCGAATTTTGTTACTTTTTGTCATATAAAGGGAATTTTTAAAAAAAAAGAACTTTTTAATAAGTTCTTATAGGTAAAATCAATTGTATTAAGTCATCACTTAATGGGTTTCTTAATATAATAGGTTTGATTTCTCCGTTGAACATTAGTTCTATTTCTTCAGATTCTAATGATTTTACAGCGTCCATCATGAATTTAGAATTAAAAGCTATTTTGATTTCACTATCATTATTTTTTTCTACAGTAATTTTTTCTTCAACATTGCCAATTTCAGGAATATTTGATGAAATAACAGCTATGTCATTATTTGTTTCAAATTTTATAGTGTTTTTATCACTTTCATTAGTAAGTAATGAAGCTCTATCGATGGCACTATATAGATTATCATATTTAACTTTCATAGTTAATTCATAAGTGTCTGGAATTAGTTTTGATGTATCAGGGTAGGTGCCACTGATTAATCTAGTCATCATGACTATTTCATTAAATTTAAAAACTACTTTGTTTGCGAATATATGCATTTCAATATTTTCTTCATCTTCAGTCATTAGTTTTACTAATTCATTTAAGTTTTTATTTGGAATAACAATATTTGAGTTTTCCACAGCTTTGTTTTCTAATGTAATTGTTTTAACAGCTAATCTATATGAATCAGTAGCAGTACATTTTAAAATGTTTTCATCAATTTTAAAGTTTATACCAGTTAATATTGGTCTTGTTTCACTAATTGAAGTAGCGAATGATGTTTGATTTATAATTGTTTTAAATAATTTTTGTTTTAAAATAATGGGGTTTTGATTAAATTCTAATTCTAGATCTGGAAATTCATTTACATTACTACAATTTAAAGTAAATGAAGAATTTTTAGTTGTTATGTATAATTTTGAATCAATTACTTCTTCTAAATTTATTATTTCGTCTGGTAGTTTTTTTATTATTTCATATATATATCTACCTGATACAACTATTTCTCCAGTTGTATCAATTTTATTGATATTTTTTTTATTAATAAATGTTTTAATAGAGATTTCACTATCGGTACTCATTAAATATAATCCTTCATCGGTTAATTCAAATTTTATACAGTTTAATATAGGTCTTAAATTTTTTGTTGATATTCCTCTTATGACATAGTTTAAATGTTCTAAAAGTATATTTTGTTTAATTTCTAATTTCATTAAAAATCACTCCTTTTATTTATTATTTATGTTTATTTTTTATTATTAATGTTCATAAGTGTGGAAAAGTGTAATTTTACACCATAAATAAAGGTGTTTTACACTGTTTATAAAATGTGGAAAAGTGTGGATATTTTTATTTTTTTCCACTACTTAATTTGATTTACTATTTTTGAAATTTCTACTTCAAGATTTTTATCTTTTTTTAGTTCTCTTTTTATTTTAGCAACTGAGTGCATTACTGTTGTATGATCTTTTCCACCAAATTCACTACCTATTTTTGGTAATGATTCTTTTAAATATACTCTACATATATACATACCTATTTGTCTTGGTACAGATATTTTGGATAATCTTTTTTTAGATTTTATATCTTCTACAGTAATGTTGTAATTGTTAGCTACTAACTGTATTACTTGATCTATTTTATTTCTAGATATTATGTTTTTTCCAATGTAATCTTTTAGAGCTTCAACGGCAAGCTCAAGAGTTATTTCAGATCCATTCATTATAGTAGCATAAGCAAATACTCTAGTCAAAGCACCTTCTAATTTTCTGATGTCTGTGGTGCAGTTATTTGCGATATATTCTTTTACTTCTTCAGGTACATAACTTCCAATTCCTTGTGCTTCTATTTTTTTATCGAGTATTGCCATTCTTAGTTTAAAGTCAGGTGGTAAAATATCTATTGTTAATCCCCAATTGAATCTAGTTCTTAGTCTTTCTTCTAATTTTTTTAAATCATCTGGTGATCTATCAGAAGATATTATTATTTGTTTGTTTTTATTATGTAGTTCGTTAAAAGTGTTGAAAAATTCTTGTTGGGTTTTACTAGCTATTTCAAGGTATTGAATATCGTCAATCATGAGGACATCAATGTCACGGTATTTTCTTTTAAAGTTATCCACAGCTTTGAAATTACTTGTTTCATTTTTTCTATATATATTAAGAAAATCATCAACAAATTTTTCACTTGTTACGTATAAAACTTTTTTATTTGATGTAGATACTATATAGTTACCTATGGCATGCATTAGGTGAGTTTTTCCTAAACCGCTACTACCGTATATAAATAGTGGATTGTACATAGCACCTGGTTTTTCTGCAACAGCAAGTCCAATAGCTTTTGCAAATTTATTACTTTCTCCTGAAATAAAGTTATCAAAATTATATTTACTATCTAAGCCACTTTCAAATGTTGCTTCATTGTTATCAGTTATTTCTGTTTGAGGTTTATCTTCGGTTACTTCTTCTGGGGTAACATATTTAAATTTGAAGATAGATCCAGTTACTTCCATAAATGTTTCTTTTATTATGTCGCTATAGTTTTCTTGCAGATGTTTTTTATGTACATCTAGCGGTACTTCTACTATTGCATATTCGTTATTTAAATCAATTAATTTTGTGTCTTGAAACCATGTTTGATATAAAACTGGTTTTAATTTTATCTCTATTTTAGATAAAAAAACGGACCAAATACTTTCTAAATCCATACTACTACCCCCAATGGTTATAAACAATCTATAAACATTTTACATTATTTTTACGTTTTTTTCTATAAAAACTGTGGAAAAAGATAAAAAAAATTATTAACAGGTTTTTTTTGTCGAAATTTAGGGGTTTTTGTAAAATTTCCACATATTATGTGGATAATTATTTTTGCACATTTGTGCATAAGTTTTTATTTTACACATATGTTGAAAAATAGTAAAAATGGTTTATAATATAGGACTAACTTATGTGGAAATGTAATGTGAATAAAAGTTGAAAATATTTTACTGTGGAAAACTTAAATATTGATTTTTTGATAATTTTTTGATATAATTGTGGCAATTTTTATTATAATTTAGGTTTTTAAATTGACAAATGTTAGTTTTATCTATATAATTTATAAAGCGATATGAATTTATGTAGGAGGTGTATATAGATGTCTAAAAGAACGTTTCAACCAAATACTCGCAAGAGAAGTAAAAAAATGGGATTTTTTGCGCGAATGAAAGCTGGTATTGTAAGTAGAAGAAGAAATAAAGGCCGCAAGGTATTATCTCATTAATTTGCCACTGCTGGTGTTGCAGTGGCTTTATTAGTAATTTATAAGGTTACTTTATGAAGAAAATTAATATTGTTAAAGAAAATCGAGATTTTAATCGAATTATTAAAAATAATAGGCCTTTTAAGTATAAAGATTATATTATATATATAGATAAAAGGGAGCCTTCTATTTATAAATTTGGCTTTTCTGTAGGAAAAAAAGTTGGAAATGCGGTTACTAGAAATCGAGTAAAAAGACAAATAAAGAATATTGTTTCCCAAAATGACTATCAAAATGATTTTGATTGTATTATAATAGTTGGTAAGGGAATATTAAGTCGAAGTTTTAGTGAAATGCGTGAAAATTTAAATTATGCTTTAAAAAAATTGAAATTAGTAAAGGAGCGAAAAGATGCGTAAAAAATTAGGACTGATATTTATAATTGCAATTTTGACTTTATCTTTATCTGGATGTACGACTTATGTTAAGGATAAAGATGGTAACCCAGTTAAGGAGACAACGACTGGGCAGACACTTGCTGAAAATATACTTTGTAAGCCAACAAATGAAGATGTACTAAAAACTTATAAGAAAAATAAGGTCGATATTGAAGATTTACCTAAGTGTTCTGATTTTACTCCAACATCTGGTGATTATGGTGGTTTATGGGAAACAATTTTTATTAAACCTTTAAGTTGGTTTATTATTAAGATTGGTGAATTTCTTGGAAATTATGGTGTGGCAATTATTGCTGTTACTTTAATTATTCGTTTGGTTATTTTTCCAATTAGTAAAAAGTCAGCACTTCAATCTGAAAATATGAGGTTTGCTCAAAAGGATTTAGAAAAACTTGAAAGAAAATATCGTGGTCGTGAAAGTCAAGAAGATCAAATGATGAAAGCGCAAGAAATGATGGGAATTTATAAGAAATATGATATTAATCCAATGGCTGGTTGTTTATTTGCGTTTATTCAAATGCCACTTTTCTTTGCCTTTTTGGAAAGTTTAAATAGATTACCTATTGTTTTTGAGGGTAAGTTTTTGGGATTTAATTTAGGTATGAGTCCTTTTGTTAGATTATTTGGAGGAAGTTTTGATTTTTCAGCATTTGCAGATAGTTTTACTAATGGTGGTTGGATTTATTTATTACTTCCAATTTTAGTAGGACTTACAACATTCTTCTCATTTAAGTTAAATTCTGGTGTTAGTGGTGGAAGTGAAGAACAACAACATCAAATGAAGACTATGATGAATGTAATGCTTGTATTTATTGTAATTACTTCATTTACAATGCCAACAAGTATTATTATATATTGGATAACTGGTAGTTTATTTACTATTGTTCAAGCTGAAATTATTAGGAGGATGAAAGAAAATGCTAAAGGTGGTACAAAACGAATCAAAAAACAAAGAAGAAGCGTTAACTAGGTGTTTGGAAGAGTTAAATGTTAATTCTAATGAGGTTTATTATTATATAGAAGAAGGAGAAGTGGGACTTTTTGGCAAGAAAAAATATATTGCTTATGTTGTTACTAGATATGATGTAAAAATTTATGTAAAAGAATTTTTAAATGAGCTTGCTAAAAAAATGAATACATCATTTAATGTAGAAGTAAATGAAAATGATGGGATTATTTCTGCTATTATAGTAACTGATGATAGTTCAGTTATGATTGGAAAAGAAGGAAAAAATTTAAATGCTATTCAAACGATTTTAAGGCAATCGCTTAGAAAATATGGTAATTTTGATATTAAGGTTAATTTAGATATTTCTGGTTATAAAGCTAAAAGACAAAAAAATATTGAAAGAGAAGTTAGAAAAATAGCAAAAGAGGTTTTAAAAACTAAGATTGAGGCTAAGTTAGATCCGATGAATTCTTACGAGAGAAGAATTGTTCACACTATAATTTCTGAATATGATAATTTAGCTACTCAAAGTGAAGGTGAAGCTCCTAATAGATATGTAGTTATTAAGATTAAGGAAGATTAAGTTCTTTCTTTTTTTCTTTTTAAAAAGACTTAGATATCTTTTCTATCTAAGTCTTTGGCAGTAAATTCCTCTCCAGTAAGGTTATTTTTGAAGTATATAGAATAGTCGCAAAGTCCGGCTATTTTTTCGATGGTTTCAAAAGTTGGATTTCTTTGACCTTTTTCGTACTGTGTAATGGTATTTCCTTTTACTTTAATCATTTGACCTAGGACTTCTTGTTTATATTTCTTTTGTTTTCTCATATATCTGATTACTTTTCCAATCATTTAAATCACCAACAAAATTATCTCATTTTGTGATATTTTCTTATTGACAACTCACAAAATGTGAGTTAATATATTAGTAAGATAAACTCACAAATTGTGATTTTTGTATGAGGTGAAGATTAATGAGAGTGATTAAAAAATTTTTAAAGAATAATATTTTTTGTTTTATATTAGGAGCATTTATATTTGGAGTTATCGGAGTATCAGCGGCTACTTATTTTGCAAGTAGTAATGTTACTTATGATAATAGTGAAAGTGGTCTTTTAAGTACAGATGTACAGGGTGCGATAGACGAACTTTATGATGTTTTTAATAATACAACAATTTCTGGAGCTGGTGGCGAGATAATAGATAAATCTAATATAGTTAATTCTGGTGATGGGTTATATGCTGAAGATAAATATGTTTATAAAGGAGCTAATCCTAATAATTATATAACGTTTAATGGGGAAAAAGCCGGCTGGCGAATAATATCTATCGAAACAGATGGAACAATAAAAATAATTAAAAGAACAACTTTATATGCTTTAAAGTGGGGCAGTAATCATGGTGATGCTGATTGGAGTACTTCTTACTTAAAAGAATATTTTAATACAACATATTATAATAGTCTTACTAGTGCTGCAAAACAACAGATAATATCAAGTTATTGGCCACCTAGTGGTATGACTGGAAAAATTGTAAAAGATAAAATTGCATTATTTACAGTTCCTGAGTATTTAAGGGCAAATAGTAATGTAAGTCAATGTGGTACGGGTTTTTTGAATAGTCAAAATTCCAGCACATGTAAAAATACAAATTGGATATATAATATGATACTTAACGATACTACTAGGATTGGTTATTGGGTATGGACTTTGACTACTTGGATGAATGTAGATTCTGAACTTTATGGCTATGTTTATAGATTAAATGTTCCATCTGGAAATTTTACGGTAGATTTATCAGTAAATGCTAATTCTTATGTGTATCCTGTTCTTTACCTTTCGTCAGATATTAAAATTACTGGTGGAAACGGTTCACAAAATAATCCATATGAAATTTCTTTATAAAAAGGCTAATTATATACAACAATGTATATTTTAGTCTTTTTTATTTGTAAAGAAGATAGTAAATTTTTCTTTGTGTGTTTAAATACGTTTAGTGATGTGTTATTATTTATAATAGGGGGAGTTGGTTATGAAAAAGGGTTTTAATAATGAAAAGTATGTAGAAATACAAAGTAAAAGAATAAAGGAGAAAATAAAGGAGTTTGATAAGCTTTATTTAGAATTTGGAGGTAAATTATTTGACGATTATCATGCTTCGAGAGTTTTACCTGGTTTTGAACCAGATTCTAAAATAAAGATGCTTTGTGAGCTTAAAAAGATTACGGAAATAATTATTTGTATTAATGCTAAGGATATAGAAAGAAAGAAAATTCGGGCTGATTATGGTATTACTTATGATATGGAAGTTTTGAGATTAATTGATGAGTTTCAAAATTTAGGATTATCTGTTAATAGTGTAGTTATTACTTTATATACGGGCAAGGAAAGCTCTAAGAAGTTTATTAATCAACTTGAAAAAAGAGGTGTTAAGACTTATGTCCATACACCTACTAAAGGTTATCCAACTGATGTTGATGTAATTGTTAGTGATGAGGGTTATGGGGCTAATCCTTATATTAAAACGACTAAAAAATTAGTTGTTGTTACGGCTCCTGGTCCTTCTAGTGGTAAATTGGCTACTTGTTTATCTCAGCTTTATCATGAATATAAAAAGGGAGTTAAGGCTGGTTATGCGAAGTATGAGACTTTTCCTGTTTGGAATTTACCTTTAAAACATCCTGTTAATGTGGCTTATGAAGCGGCAACTGCTGATTTAAAGGATGTTAATATGATTGACTCTTTTCATTTAGAGAAATATGGAATTACTTCGGTTAATTATAATCGTGATTTAGCTGTATTTCCGGTGCTTAAAGCGATACTTTATAAGATTACGGGAAAAGATATATATTATTCGCCAACTGATATGGGTGTTAATATGATAGGTTTTTGTATTGATGATGATGAGGTTATTCGCATGGCTAGCAGGCAAGAAATTATTCGAAGGTATTATAAAGCTTTTTGTGATTATAAGACTGGTGATGCAGAAGAAGATGTATATAAGAGAATTAGGCTTTTGATGAACGAATTAGAAATTGATCCTTTGAAGGAAAGGCCGGTTATAAAAGTGGCTAGAGAAAAAAGTAGTTTGGAAGATTTACCGGTTATTGCGTTAGAACTTGGTAATGGAAAAATTATTACTGGTAAAAAGACTGAGCTTTTAAGTCCGGCTAGTAGTTTAATTTTAAATGCGATAAAGGCGCTTAATAAGATACCGGATGATGTTGATTTGCTTTCTAAATCAGTACTTGAGCCTATTTTAAAGTTAAAACCACTTAGTAATCACTCATCGAAATCATTAAATTTAGAGGAGGTTCTTATTACTTTAAGTATTTGCTCAGTTACTAATCCAATTATTAAAAAGGCTTTAAAGAATTTGAATAAGTTATCAGGGTTAGAGGCGCATGCATCTTTTATGGTTTATAATGGAGATTTGAATACTTTAAAGAGGCTTAATATTAATTTAACATGTGACCCAGTATTTTATTCGAGTAATTTATTTATGAGTGAGTAAAAAACGGTAATTTATTTACTGTTTTTTGTGCTATAATATTTGAGAAAAGGAGCTAATTATGAGAAAAAAAGATATTACAAAAGAGCTTGTTCAAGATGAGGAGTTTTTGAAGATAGTGGCTCCGATACTTGGGTCGAGTGAATTTCAGAAGCGTAAAAATTGGGTTCACCATGAGAATTGTTCTCTTTATGAACACTGTTTAGTTGTTTCATATTTGTCATATAGGATATGTAAAAAAAGACATTGGAGTTATAAAGATGCGGCAATTGGTGGTTTACTTCATGATTTTTACAAAGAACCTTGGCAAGAACATATATACGATAAGGTACCTTTTTTTAAAAAACATGGTTTTGTACATGCGCATGAGGCAATGGAAAATGCTTATAAGTTTTTTCCAGAGCTTATGAACGAGAGAATTGCGAATATAATTGAAAGACATATGTTTCCACTTAATATAATTCCGCCTAAATATAAGGAGGGATGGGTTGTAACTTATGCGGATAAGAGACTTTCAATGGATGTGGTAGTTAATATTAAGGCTTTACCTAAGTATTTAGGTTTGGCTCGTATGTTTTATAAGATTAAGAATTTTTTTAAGTTTGGTAGGTGATTTGATGGAAGATACGATAGCGGCTATATCAACGGCACAAGGTGTTGGAGCGATATCTATTATTAGGGTTAGTGGACCCGAGGCTATTCAAATTGTCAGTAAGATTTTTTCTAATAAAAAGTTTTATGATGCTCCTAGTCATACTATTCATTATGGTTATATAATGGATGGTGATGAGAAGATTGATGAGGTTTTAGTAACTATTATGAGGAGTCCTAAGACTTTTACTAAGGAAGATATTGTAGAGATAAATGCTCATGGTGGAATTATGACTACTGATAAGATTTTAGAATTGTTATTAGTTAATGGATGTAGATTAGCGGAACCTGGAGAGTTTACTAAAAGAGCTTTTTTAAATGGACGAATTGATTTAACAGAAGCTGAAGGTGTTATGGATTTAATTAATTCAAAGACGGATATATCTAGAAAAATAGCTTTAAATCAAGTTGGTGGTAAAGTATCTAATATGATTAGTAGGCTTCGAGATGAACTTGCCGGTATAATTGCAAATATTGAGGTTAATATTGATTATCCAGAGTATGAAGATATTGAAGAGATGACAATTGAAAAGATTAATTCTAATTTAAGTGAACTTGAAGATAAAATAGATAAGATTTTGAAGGAAAGTAAGAATGGTGAGGTTTTAACACATGGTATTAAAACGGTGATTATTGGTAAACCTAATGTTGGAAAAAGTAGTTTGCTTAATAGATTAATTGGTGAGGATAAGGCTATTGTTACGGATATTAGGGGAACGACACGTGATAGTGTTGAGGCTACTTTACGTGTAGATAATTTAATTTTAAATTTAATTGATACGGCGGGCATTAGAAAAACTGATGATGTTGTTGAAAGTATTGGGGTAGACAAGAGTTTAAAATTAATAGATGAAGCTGATTTGATTTTATTTGTAGTTAATTATAATGAAAAATTAAGTGATGAAGATTTAGTTATTTTAGATAGATTAAAAGGTAAAAATTATATTACAATAGTGAATAAAACTGATTTAGAGAAGAAAATTGATGATGATAAGCTTTCTAACGTGGTTTATGTTAGTGCTTTAAATGATAAAAACATTGATGAAATAGGTAATAAAATTAAGAAGTTATTTAATTTAGAGAAAATTGAAACAACTGATTTAACTTATTTAACTAGTGCGAGAAGTCAATCTATTTTAAGAAAGGTTTTAGGAAGTGTTAAAGCAGTTAGAAAAGGTATAGAAGAAAATTATCCTATCGATATGGTGGAAATTGATTTAAAGGATATATGGAATTTACTTGGCGAGATAATTGGTGAGAGTTATGATGAGGAATTATTAGATCAATTATTTAGTAGATTTTGTGTTGGTAAGTAAAATATTTTATTTGACTAAAGTGTTTCTCTGATGTAGAATTAACTCTAGTATTTGGTGGTGATTTATATGGAATATGAAGTAATTGTAGTAGGTGGTGGTCATGCGGGATGTGAAGCTGCTTTAGCATGTGCTCGCATGGGTCATAAGACTTTACTTGTTACAGGAAATATTAATAATATTGCGGATATGCCATGTAATCCATCGATTGGTGGTAGTGCGAAAGGTATAGTTGTTAGAGAAATAGATGCTTTAGGCGGAGAGATGGGAAATAATGCAGATAAGAGCTTACTACAAATAAAGATGCTTAATACTGCTAAAGGTCCAGCTGTTCGTAGTTTAAGGGCACAAGCTGATAAAATAACTTATCCAAAAAATATGCTTAAGACTTTAGAGATTACAGATAATTTAGATATTAAGGAAGCTTTAGTTAAAGATGTTCTTACTTTTAATAACAAAGTTAGTGGAGTATTACTTGAAAGTGGAAAAGAAATTAAAGCTAAGGCGGTTATTTTAACAACTGGTACATATATGAATGCGGATATTATGGTTGGTGATACGCGTCATAGGGAAGGACCTCATGGGGAGAGGCCATCTAATTATTTAAGTGATAATTTAGCTAAAAAAGGTTTTATTATTAAAAGATTAAAGACAGGAACTCCACCTAGGATTGCTCGCGATAGTATTGATTTTTCAAAAGCTAAAAGAGAAGATGGTGACAAGATTTATCACACTTTTAGTTTTAATAATGAACCGATGTATGATATAGATAAACAAGTACCTTGTTATTTGATCTATACGAATGATGAAACTCATAAAATTATTAGAGATAATTTAAATAAATCTAGTATGTATGGTGGTTTATCAGATATTAAGGGTGTTGGCCCTAGATATTGCCCTTCGATTGAAGATAAAATAGTTAGATTTAGTGATAAGGAAAGACATCAATTATTTTTAGAGCCGGAAAGTTTATTTTATGATGATATTTATTTACAAGGTTTTTCAACTAGTATGCCTTATGATGTTCAAGAAAAGATGGTTCATAGTTTGACAGGTTTAGAGAATGCGAAAATTTTAAAATATGCTTATGCGATAGAGTATGATGCAATTTATCCGACTCAGCTTAAGTTTAATTTGGAAACTAAGTTGATTGAAAATTTATTTACAGCAGGTCAGATAAATGGTACAAGTGGATATGAAGAAGCTGCTTGTCAAGGATTAATGGCTGGTATTAATGCTTGTTTGAAATTAGAAGGAAAAGAACCATTTATTTTAAGAAGAGATGAAGCTTATATTGGTGTATTAATAGATGATTTGATTACTAAAGGTATAAGAGATCCTTATAGATTACTTACTTCTAGAGCAGAATATAGATTACTTCTTAGAACTGATAATGCGGATTTAAGACTTCGTGAATATGGTCATAAATTTGGTCTTGTTTCTGATGAAAAGTATGAAAGATTTTTAAATAAAAAAGAAAATATTGAAAAAGCAACTATTGAATTTAAGGAAAAAAGATTAACTCCTAAAAATAATGAATATTTAGAAAGTTTAGGAACTAAGCCTTTAAGAGATGGAATTTCTTTATATGATTTACTTAGAAGACCAGAAATTAAAATAGATGATTTGATTAAGTTTTTAGATAATGATTACAGTTCTGAAGTGTTAGAACAAGTTTCTATTTCGGCTAAATATGAAGGTTATATTAATAAAGCTCTTCACGAAGCTGAAAAGTTAAAAAGTTTGGAAAATAAAAAAATTCCAGAAAATATTGATTATGATGCAATGCATAATTTAGCTAGTGAGGCTAAACAAAAGTTAAAAGAAGTTAGACCACTTACAATTGGTCAAGCAATGCGGATTAGTGGAGTAAATCCAGCCGATATTTCAATACTTACTATGTATATGAAGCGAGGTTAATATGAATTTAAATGAATTTAAAGTTGAAGTAGATAAATTAGGTATTAAGGTTACTGAAGAGGAGATAAGTAAATTAGAAAAGTATGCTTTACTTTTAAAAGATTGGAATGGAAAAATTAATTTGACTGCTATAACCGAAAAAGAACAAGTGTTTTTAAAACATTTTTATGATAGTTTAACTTTAGTTAAAATAATTGATTTAAGTAAAATTGATAGTATATGTGATTTAGGAACAGGAGCTGGTTTTCCTGGAGTTGTACTTAAAATATTTTTTCCTAATTTAAAATTAACTTTGGTTGACGCTTTAAATAAAAGAATTAATTTTTTAGATGTTGTAGTTAAAGAGTTAAATTTGGAAAATGTTACTTTAGTGCATGCAAGAGCAGAAGAATATGGTAAAAATCATAGAGAATGTTTTGATGTTGTGACAGCTAGAGCTTTATCTAGTTTTCCTATTTTACTTGAGTATGGAATACCTTTATTAAAAACCTGTGGCCATTTGATTGCAATGAGGGGTTTAAATGATAGTGTTGATGGGGTTAATGCGCTTAAAGTTTTAAATTCGAAAATTAATAATATTATTGAGTTTAAATTACCTTTTGAAGAGAGTAATAGAACTTTAGTTGATATAGTAAAAATTTCTCAAACTTCTTTGAAGTATCCTAGAAGGTATGCAGAAATTAAAAAGAAACCAATTTAAGAAGTTTATAATATAAACTTTATCATTTTTTATGGTAAAGTTTTTTAAATGGTTGAATTATTTTCTAAAAAATAGTATGATAAAGTAAAAGAATAGAAGGGAGGGGTGGATTGTGCTTGAAAACGGTCAATTAATGGTGCTCAATATGCGTGATATTCTTCCTAACAGATTTCAGCCACGTATTAGATTTGATGAAGAAAAATTAGAAGAGTTAGCAGATTCAATAAGTAAATATGGCGTTATTCAACCAATTGTGGTTAGAACTGTTGGAAATAAGTTTGAAATTATTGCGGGCGAAAGACGTTTTAAAGCTAGCAGACTTGCAAATAGATCTACCATCCCAGCTATTGTACTTAATTTATCAGATAAGGATAGTGAAGAGATTGCTTTACTTGAAAATGTTCAAAGGCAAGAGTTAAATCCAATTGAGGAAGCTGTTTCATATAAGCGAATTTTAGATATGGGATATATTACTCAGGAGGAACTTTCTAGAAAAATAGGTAAATCGCAATCTACGATTGCAAATAAGATAAGGTTACTTAATTTGGATGATGAAGTTCAAAGTTATTTACTTAATAATAAGATTTCTGAAAGGCATGCAAGAAGTTTACTTAGAATTTCTGATAAGGAAAAACAAGTGGAAATGCTTCATAGAATAGTTGAAGAAAGATTAACTGTTAAACAAACAGATAAAGAAATTGCTAAGATTAGAGAAACTGAAAAATCTGTTAAACCAGTTGATTTAAATATTCCTGTTAAAAAAAATGTTCAACCAGTGGTAAATCCTGTTAGTAAATCTGAGGAAATTGAGAGTTTATTTGATGATGATTTTGATAAGAATGAAGGGGGAGATAGTATGGATATAGATAGGATTATGCGTGAAGCTAAAGATATAAATTCTGCTTCTATACCAGAGGCAAAAGATATTTCTAATTTAATGGTTCCGGGTGAAATGTCTGGTCAACCAGTTAATCAACCTATGCCTGAGGTTCAACCAGTAGAAGAGATGGAAGCAAAGAAATTTATTAATGTAGAATCTCCAACTGAAACACCTAAGCAGGTGGAGCACCCAGTTAATAATACAGTTACTTTTGATAGTATGTTTAATCAACATGTTACGCCAGTAGCTACGCCAGAAGGTCAAGTTATGAGTAATACGCAACCTACTCCTTCAATAAATGATTCTTCTAGTATTCCAGCGCCGTCTGTTACACCAAATGTTTCACTGGTAGAAAGTATGTCAACACCTTCAGAGACAGTGAATGATTTTTCGACTATGCCTCCTACTATAAATAATAATGTAGTTAGTTCTACAGATAGTTCAATGTCAGAGGTAAGTGGAGATAATAATGTTTCATCAATTCCTGAAATTTCAAATGTAGATGTTAATAATTTAAATGTTGGTCCAAATATTTATAGCAATTCTGAATCTGATGATATTTCTTTAGATACGAAGAAATCTATTTCATCCGCAGTGGCTAGTGCTCTTAAAAAATATCATGAAAATAAGGCTCGTCAAAGTTTAGCTAATACAATTCCATCGCCTACTGCTAATGTTACTCCTTCAGTGAATAATGTTAATACAGTAAATATTCCAGATATGGATATTATTGCATCTGATACATTGAATGAGTATTCAAACAAAAATGTTCAACCAACGATGGCTAGTACAATTAGTCAAGATGTTAAACCGGTTAATAATCAAGTTAGTTTTGCAAATGTTGTGAAAATGCTTAGAGATTGTGCTGATAGAATTGAACAAAACGGATATTTTGTTAATATGGACGAATTAGATTTAGGTAATCAATATAAGGTTACTTTTACAATTAATAAGGAATAAGTTTATGAAAGATATGGAAGAGTTAATTAATTATTGTTTAAATTGTCCTACTAAACCTTGTAGGAAAGGTTGTCCCTTAGAAAACAATATTCCAGATTTTATTAAAGCAGCTAAGAATCAAAAGTTTTTAGATGCTTTTAATATACTTAGTGAAACAACGGTTTTATCATCTATATGTGGAAGAATTTGTCCTTTTAATAAACAATGTGAAGGAAATTGTGTAAGAAGATTAAAAGGTGAGCCTGTTCAAATTGGTAAAATAGAGGCTTATATTGGTGATAAGTTTTTAGATAGTGATTATCCTTTATTTTCAAGTATGAATGAAAAAAATAAAAATAAAGTAGCGATAGTTGGTGGAGGTCCAGCGGGTTTAACTTGTGCGGCTTTTTTGAAGAAGTTCGGTTATGATGTGACAATATTTGAAAAATATGATTATTTAGGAGGAATTATCAGTCATGGTATTCCTAGTTTTAGGTTGGATAAAGAGGTTACTTTAAAGACTTTTAAAAAGATTATTGATTTAGGAATTAAAGTTGAATTTAATAAAGAACTTGGGAGAAATTTGTCACTAAAAAAATTGAAAAAGAAGTTTGATGCAATATTTCTAGGATTTGGTGCGAACAAATCGAAAATATCTAATATAAAAGGTAAAAAATTACCTAATGTGTATGGAGCTAATGAATTTTTAGAAAGTAAAAGAAAATTAGACTTGTATAATAAAAACGTTATAGTAATTGGAGCTGGCGATGTGGCAATGGACATGGCTAGAACAGCTAGAAAATGGGGCGGTAATGTTTTAACAATTTATTACCGTGAAAAAAAATATATGAAGGCTGATGCTTTTCAAGTTAAATTGGCATGTGAAGAAGGTGTTGATTTTCTTTTTAATACAACTTTAAAACAAATAATTAAAAATAATATCGGTTATAAAGCATATTTTATTAATAAGAAGGGAATAAAATTTGTTTATCCTTGTGACTATGTGTTTTTTGCTATTGGTTCAAAAACGGACGAAAAAGTTACTAAAAAATTAGGTTTGAAATTGGATATTAATGGATATATTAAAACTGATAAAAAGCAAATGACATCTATGGAAGGCGTGTTTGCTGGTGGTGATTTGATAGGTATTGAACAAACAGTTGCACATGCTGCTCGTTCTGGTAGAGATGCAGCTTATAATATTGATTTATATTTGACAAAAAAATGATTTAAATATAAAATTAAATAGCATTTGAGGTGATAGATATGCTTAAGTTTACAAAAATGGAAGGTATTGGCAACGATTATGTTTATATAGATGCTATTAATCAAATAATTGATAATCCAAGTGAGCTTTCTAAAAAAGTTAGTGATAGACATTTTGGAATCGGTTCTGATGGATTAATATTAATTAGTAAAAGTGATAAAGCTGATTTTAAGATGAATATATATAATCCTGATGGGTCTGAGGCTGAGATGTGTGGTAATGGAATAAGATGTTTAGCTAAATTTGTTTATGATAAAAAAATGACTAATAAAACATCTATTACAGTTGAAACTTTGTCTGGAATTAAAACATTAGATTTAAAGGTAGAAAAAGGAAAAGTTTCTTTAGTTACTGTTGATATGGGTGAACCAATACTTGATGCCGATAAAATACCCGTTATTAATGGTTTTAAAGAAAAATCTTTGAATGGTATTGATTTTATTAATGTTAAAGTTGAATTTAAAAAATTTACTTGTGTGTCAATGGGAAACCCTCATGCAATATGTTTTATTGATAACATTAATAATATTGATATAGCTAAAATTGGACCAATTATTGAAAACGACAAATGTTTTCCTAATAAAACAAATGTTGAATTTATAGAAATTATTAGTAAGAATGAAATTAATATGCGAGTTTGGGAACGTGGTACTGGTGAGACATTAGCTTGTGGGACTGGAGCATGCGCTTCGGTTATAGCGAGTATTTTAAATGGGTATACTGATAGAAAAGTTACCGTTAATTTACTTGGTGGAAAGTTGGAAATTCTCTGGAATAAAGAAGATAATCATGTTTATATGAAAGGTCCAGCTAGAACTGTTTATGAAGGTGAAATTGATTAGACACTAATAGGTGTCTAATTTTTTCTTTTTTGCTTTGTTTTTTTTTGAACATGATATAATTATATTAAAGGTAGATGATTTGATGATTGAATTTAGAAAGGTATCGAAAGCTTATAAAAATAATATGGTTTTAAAAGATATTTCTTTTAATATTGAGAAGGGGAAATTTACTGTATTAATTGGTGAATCAGGTTGTGGTAAGACTACTTTACTTAAAATGATTAATAAGTTAATAGTTCCAACTAAAGGTGATATTTTTATTGATGGAAAAGATATTAAAGAAATTGATGATATTAAACTTCGAAGAAGTATGGGATATGTTATTCAACAAACTGGTTTATTTCCGCATATGACGGTTAGAGAGAATATAACAATTATTCCTAAAATATTAAAGGTAGATGAAAATAAAATAAATAAAGATTCGTTAGAAATGATGAATATGATAGGATTAGATGAATCTTTACTTGATAGATATCCTAGTGAGCTTTCTGGCGGACAGCAACAACGTATTGGAATTGCGAGAGCTTTTATTACTAATCCTAATATTATTTTAATGGATGAGCCTTTTAGTGCTTTAGATCCAATGAGTAGAGTTGCTTTACAGGATGAATTACTTAAATTACAAGAAAAATTACATAAAACGATTGTGTTTGTAACTCATGATATGGATGAAGCTATAAAATTAGCTGATAAAATAGCAATTTTTGATAATGGTGAGTTAGTACAGTATGATGTTCCAGAAAATATTTTGAAACATCCGGCAAATGATTTTGTTAAAAATTTTGTTGGTAAGAAAAGAATTTGGACAAGTCCTAAGTATATTAAGGTTGAGGATATTATGATTGATAAACCAGTTACTTGTTTTCCAAATTATACGGTATTTTATTGTCTTAATAAAATGAAGATGATGAAGGTTGATAGTTTAATGGTTGTTGATGATAAAAAGAATTTTCTTGGAGTTTTGTATGCAGAAAGTGTTACAGATAAAGAGGCAATGAATAAAGAAGCTAGTGAATATATGCTTAAGGATATTCCAATTGTAAAAAAAGGCGATTCTATTAGTACTTTAGCTAAGTTAGTTACAGAAAGTAGACTTTCTAATATTCCAGTTTTAGATGAAGAAAATCATTTATGTGGTCTTATTACTAGAAGTAGTTTAATTATGGCTTTAAGTCAGCAGTTCTTGGAGGAGGAATAGTATGGAGTTTATAGATTATGTAATTCAAAATCATGAACAAATTATTTCACTTTTTTTAGAACATATTGAGCTTACTTTTATTGCTGTTGGTCTTTCTATTTTAATAGGTGTTCCTATTGGAATTTTAATTAGTTACGTTAGAAAGTTGGATAAACCTATTTTAGGTCTTTCTTCAGTTATTCAAGCAGTTCCATCAATGGCTTTACTTGGTTTTATGATTCCGTTTGTTGGAATTGGTACTATTCCTGCTATTATTGTGGTTATACTTTATTCATTACTACCAATTATTAAGAATACATATACTGGTATTAATGGTATTAGTGAGTCGATGATTGAATCGGCTAAGGGTATTGGTCTTACTAAAAGTCAAATTTTGTTTAAAATTCAGATTCCTCAAACATTACCAGTTATTATGGCTGGTATTAGAATTTCAGCTGTATCAGCAGTAGGTTTAATGACTATGTCAGCATTTATTGGTGGTGGCGGTCTTGGTTATTTGATATTTTCTGGTATTAGAACGGTTAATAATTATCAAATTTTAGCTGGGGCAATTCCGGCTTGTATTTTAGCTTTATTTGTTGATTATTTCTTTAGTTTAATAGAAAAGTTAGTGACTCCTGTTAGTATACAAATGAAAGATTTATCTAGAGAGGAAGTATTAAGAAAACGCAAAATACAAAAGGTTATATTATTTTTAATTTTATTAATTATTGGTGGTGTGTTTTTAAGTCAAGTTAAATTTAATGATAACAATGTAAAAACAATTACGGTGAGTGGTAAGGACTTTACAGAACAAAATATTTTGTGCGAAATGGTTTCTGATTATATTGAATCTAATACGGATATTTCAGTTAATAGAAAGTGTAATTTAGGTGGTGCTCAAGTCGTATTTTCAGCAATTCAAAGAGGAGATATTGATTTATATATTGATTATTTAGGAACTGATTATACAGATATTTTGAAATATTCACCTATTAGTGATGTTAATAAGGTGTATCAAACAGTTAAATCAGAGTTTAATAGTAAATATAATTTATCTGTTTTAAAACAAATGAATTTTAATAATACTTATGCTTTGGCGGTTAGGCAAGATACTGCTTTAAAATATAATTTGAAAACAATATCTGATATTGTTCCTTATGCTAGAGAGTTAAAGATTTCTCCAACTTTAGAATTTGTTAATAGAGAGGATGGGTTAGCTGGTCTAAATAAAACTTATGGACTTAATTTTGCAGATGTTATTGCAATAGATGGGAGTCCTAGATATACAGCTTTAATGAATGATAATAGTCAGGTTATTGATGCTTTTACAACTGATGGATTACTTAGAAAGTTTGGTTTGGTTGTTTTAGAGGATGACAAGAATTTCTTTCCCCCTTATTATGCAGTTCCAGTTATTAGAAATGAAGTTTTAGATGAGTATCCTGAACTTGAAGAACTTATGAATAATTTAGGGGGATATTTAACTAATGAAAGTGTTCAAGAGTTAAATTATGAAGTTGATGAATTAGGTAAAAATCCTGAGATTGTTGCAAATGAGTTTTTAAAAGAAAATAATTTAATATAGGAGGTTTTTATGATTTCAGTTAATATTCAAAGTAGTATTTTAATTAGTGGAAATATTAAAATATATTTTGATCCGATAAAGATGGATAGAAAGTATGATGCAGATTATATTTTTATAACCCATAGTCATTATGATCATTTTTCAAAAGAAGATATTTTAAACATTAAAAATGATAATACAGTTATTATTGGTCCTTATGATATATATAATAAGTGTTTAGAAATGGGATTTAGTAAAGATAAGGTTATTAAAGTAAAACCTTGTGAAGAATATGATTATGGTGTTATTAGATTTAAAACAGTTTATGCATATAATTTAAATAAAACTTTTCATTTAAAACAAAGTAATTGGGTTGGTTATTTACTTGAATTTGAAGGTAAGAAATATTATATTGCGGGTGATACGGATGTTATTATGGATAATTTATCTGTTTTAAAAAATATAGATGTTGCTTTTATTCCTATTGGTGGAACTTATACTATGGATGTTTTAGAAGCAGCTGATTTTGTAAATAAGATAAAGCCTAAATCAGTTGTTCCTATTCATTATGGTATGGTGGCCTTTGATGAAAAGGATTTGAAACAATTTATATTAAATGTTAGTAGTGATATAAAAGTTGATGATTTATTAGGAAAATAAATTTTTCAAGATTATTTCACATAAATATGATATACTTTATTTAGATTGGAGGAATTGTATGAAATGCCCAGTTTGTAAAGATGTTACTTTACTTATGAGCGAAAAGAAAGGTATTGAGATTGATTATTGTCCTGAATGCCGTGGAATATGGCTTGATAGGGGAGAACTTGAAAAATTAGTAGAAAAAGAGAATGAAACTTTACGTTCTAATTATAGTGATTATGATGAGCGTGAAAAGTATGATAAAGATATGAAGTATTCAAAGAATGGTAAACATACTAAAAGAAAAAAAGAATCTATTTTTGGAGAAATATTTGATATGTTTGGTGATTAAAGATATTAAATATTTCTTTTTTCTTGACATAGAGTTAGCTCTAGGTTATATAATTACTTTAGGATGGTGGTCTAATGAGTATTGGTGAGGTTGCTAGAGAACTTGATTTGTCAATTGATACTTTAAGGTATTATGAGAAAATAGGACTTGTTAAAAATATTAATAAAATTAATGGAAAACGTGAATATACTGATGAAAATATTAAAGATTTAAAGTTTATTTTATGTATGAAATCTGCTGGACTTTCTTTAATGGATATTAAGAGGTTTTTAAAATATTATGAGGAAGGTAATAAAACATTAGATTTAAGAATAGATATGCTTAAAAATCAGAAGATAGTGTTAGAAAAAGAAATTAAGGAAAAACAAGATACTTTAGATTATTTAAATTATAAAATTGATCTTTATGAAAAAAGAAAAGGGGAAAAGAAATGAGATTAATTTGCTATTATTCTTATACTGGTAATACGAGAGCTTTAGCTTATAAAATTAAAGAAAAATATGGTTATGATATATGTGAAATTAAACCAGTAAAACCTTATAGTGATGATTATGATATGGTAGTTAATGAAGCTCAAGAGGAAGTTAATATGAATTATCAACCTGAAATACAAGATTTGAATGTTGATTTAGATAAATATGACACGATAATATTGATGATGCCAGTTTGGTGGTATACATTTGCTTCACCGGTTAATACTTTTTTACATAAATATGATTTATCTGGAAAGGTGATTTATGCTGTTGCTACTAATGGAGGTTGGTTAGGACATACTTTTGAAGATATTGAAAGAGTGTGTAAGGTAAGTATTAAAGATAAAGTTAGTTTAAAATATAATAATGATGAATTATTAGAGGAAGGTAAGTTTAATAGTTTTATAGAAAGGATTGGTAAATAAATGGTTAAACAGACTGCAGGAAGAGATATTTTAGGGGATTTTGCTCCTAAATTTGCTGAACTTAATGATGATGTTTTATTTGGTGAAGTATGGTCTAGAGAAGATAAACTTTCTTTAAGAGATCGTTCACTTGTTACAGTAGTGGCCTTAATGAGTAAGGGAATTTTAGATTCTAGTTTTCAAAGTCATTTAATTAATGCGAAGAAAAATGGTATTACTAAAGATGAGATGGCTGAAATTTTAACCCATGCGGCTTTTTATGCTGGATGGCCAAATGCTTGGGCTGCATTTAGAATGGCTAAGGAGGTTTATAAAGATGAATAAAGAAGAATTTGAAAAGGTAAATGTTTTTGGTTTAGGTAATCCTAATGATGCTTTTGCACAGTATTTTATAGGTCAAAGTTATTTAAATCCTTTGACTGATTTAAATGAAACAAGTTTATTTTTAGCAAATGTTACTTTTGAACCAGGATGCAGAAATAACTGGCATATTCATCATGCATCTAATGGTGGTGGACAGTTATTAATATGTACAGCTGGATATGGCTGGTATCAAGAAGAAGGAAAAGAGGCTATTAGTTTGGAACCGGGTAAGGTTATTACGATACCAGCTAATGTTAAGCATTGGCACGGTGCTAAGAAAGATTCATGGTTTAGTCATATTGCTATTGAGGTTCCTAGTAAAGATACTACTAATGAGTGGTGTGAGGCAGTTAGTGATGAAGAATATAATAAATTGGGCTAATGCTCAATTTTTTGGTATAATTTTATTATGATATTAAATGTTAGTGGAAGAACAGATATTGTAGCTTTTTATAGTAAGTGGTTTATGAATAGGTATAATGAGGGTTATGTTGATGTGCGTAATCCTTTTTATCCTAAACTAGTTAGTAGGATATATTTTGATGATGTTGATTTGATTGTTTTTTGTACAAAGAATCCTTTACCTATTTTAGATAATTTAAACAAGATTAATAAACCAATTATTTTTCATGTAACTTTAACTCCTTATGGAAAGGATATAGAACCTAATGTTATTCCAAAAGGAAAAATTATAGAAGCTATAAAAAAATTATCTAATATGATTGGTGTGGATAATGTATATGTTAGATATGATCCTATATTAATTAACGAAAAATATGATATTAATTTTCATATAAAATCTTTTAAAAGCTTATGTGAAAAGTTAAATGGATATATTAAACATATTATTGTATCATTTGTAGATGATTATAAAAATGTTAGAAATAATATGGAAGTTTTAAAATTAATAAAATTTGATGATAATATTTATAAAATTATTGGTGAAAATTTTAGTAAGATTGCTAGCAATAATGGAATGACTGTACAGACGTGCTTTGAAAAAAATGATTTATCAGAGTATGGCTTTATTTCTAGTCCTTGTGTTTCTAAAGAACTTGCATTTTCTTTAACTGGGAAAAAGTTTCCTAAGTGGAAGGCACGTGATTGTGGATGTGCCGAAATGGTGGATATTGGGATTTATAATACGTGTAAGCATTTTTGTAAGTATTGTTATGCAAATTATGATGAGAAAAAAGTAATGGATAATGTGAAAAAGCATGATGATGATTCTTCACTTTTGATTGGCTATTTAAATAAAAATGATGAAATTAAAATTAGGAAAAAATAATTTACATTTTATTTACATATTATTATGTTTTTATATAAATTTTCAATAATATTACTTTTTAATATTTTAAAATAAACACTTTATTTTATTAACATTTACTTTATATTTTTGAATAAAATGATATATATTGCTTTAAAAGGTAATAAAATGTAAAAAAATGTTATGTTAAATTAGTTATTCGCTGTTTGTGGGGTACTAAATTTTAATTAGTTTTGATATTCTTTTTTTGAGGTGGGAAAAATGGATACTTTGAAAATCGGAAAGTTTATTGCACTTAAGAGAAAAGAAAAAAATATGACACAGGAAGAGTTAGCTCGAGTTTTGGGGGTGACTAATAAAACTGTATCAAGGTGGGAAAATGGAAATTATATGCCTGATTTATCTTTACTAAAACCTTTAAGTGAAACTTTGGGTGTTAGTTTAAATGCACTTTTAAGTGGAGAAGAAGATGTGGATGTTCAAAAAGCTGATGAAAATATTTCTAACATTACTAATTATTCTAACTTGGTAATTAAAAAGATTTTTAAAAATATTTATATATTTGTTATGTTTTTGGGTTTATTTTTAATTATTTCGGCTTTAATTGTTACTTCTCCAGAAAGTAGCTGGGGGGCAATTTATACAGCTATTGGTTTATGCGTGTTTATAGCTGGTTTTAATAGATGTTTAAAAAATTATAAAGTTATTTGGCAGTGGATTTTGACTTTAGGTGTTACTTTATTATGTTTGGGTTGTTTGTTATTTTTTGATTATTTGAACGTTATAGAAAATAAAAGTGTTCCTAGGTTTAGGTTGACTGTTACTTATACTAGTGATGATATAATAAAATATGAAACTTTATTTTATAATGTTTTTAGAATAAATCATGATACTTCAAATGAATATTATATTGTGGATAATTTAAAGAAATATGATTTTTCCACAGTACCTAGAAGTCCATTTAATAGAGATTTGAGTGGTATTGATAATATTATAAAATATAAAAGTAAATATATAGGTGATAATAGTAATACTGGTAATTTAATTAATTCTTTACCACTTGCTGATTATGGTTATGTTTTTGAAATTGATGATAATAAGTTGATAGTAGATTATCATATGACAGATTGGTATTTGAATGATGATTTATATGTAAATAAAGCTTTAATATATAATAGTGTTTCTTTATTTGCTTTAATTAATAATTTAGAAAGTATTACATATAATTTCAGTGGCTCTTCTTATTATGTGGATAGAGATGATATAGAAAATAATTATCCTAATTATTTTAAAGTTTTTGTTGATGACAAAATAAATAAGAATAATTTTAATAAGTATGTTGAAAACCTTATGAATGATGAAGATTTTATAAAAAATAATTTTAAAAAAATGTTTAAAAGTTAAATTTGACAAAAATTTCTGATGTTATATAATATTTTCCGTATTTAAAGGGGGAATATTATGACTTTTAATAATATAAATTTACAAGGTAAAAAGGTTTTTGGTATATTTGAATCAAATTCTAAAAAAATTTCAGTTAAAAATGAAATTGTTTCTTTTGCGGCAGATTATTGGGCTGATGCTATAGAAAATGCTGAAGATAAACAAATTAGTTATCAAATGGGTAATGGAGTGATAACTTTATCTGATAAAGAAATAGATAGATTTAAAAAATCTTTTATTAATTATGTTTCAAAGATTTTTCCGAATGAAGGTAGTATTATGCTTTGGACTTCTGATGGAACTCATTTTGAAGATGTTGGGACAGATGCTTATTTACCAGAAATTATGAAAAATTGTAATTTACCATTAATATGTTTACCTAGTGATTTATGTATGTGGATATCTTCTAATAAAATTGTTGTGGAAAATGATTTTAATCAAGAAGTAATTTATGATACGAATAAAAAGCAAAATAAAAATGGACTTTTGTAAGCCCGTTTTTATTTTTTTGGATCAATCATAATTTTTACCGCATCATCTGTTCCACTTGTTAATCTTTCATAAGCTTTTTGGGTTTCTTCAAGTGGTACAATATCATCGACAAATTTCATAACATCTATTTTTTTATTTGCCATTAAACTTATACAATTTTTAAATTCTTCTTTTGTATATGCGATTGCACCTTTAATTGTTAATTCTTTCATAACCGCAATTACAGATGCAAATTCTATTGGTTTAGGTGATACACCAACTAAGACAATTGTTCCACCTGGTCTAACTGTCATTAATTCACTTTCTACAGCTTTAGTAGTACCAGAACAGTCTATTACAACATCAAATCCATTAGGAATTTTAGTAAAAATATTATTTAAAAAGTTTTCATCTTTAGCATCGAACCAATCATCAGCAACATTTAGTTTTACTGATTTTTTGCCTCTAGCTTCATTTGTTTCACTTACGGCAACAAATTCAGCACCTTCTAGTTTAGCAAACATAGCTGAGACTAGACCGATAATCCCACCACCAACAATTAAAACTTTATCTCCGACTCTAATGTCAGCTAAATGAACAGCATGTAAGCCAACTGCTGTTGGTTCAACCATTGCACCCTCTTCATCTGTAATATTATCTGGTAATTTTAATACCATGTCTGGTCTTATTGCTATTGTGCTTGTTAATCCGCCTGGATTATCTAATGATAGTCCAATGGCATGAGTCCAAGTTTCTGAACAATACTGTGGATTTCCTGTTTCACATGCTTCACAGTTCCCGCATGGTGAGATAGGTAGAGCAGTTACTCTATCTCCAATTTT
The DNA here is from genome assembly GCA_944358535.1 of uncultured Bacilli bacterium. Taxonomy (GTDB): domain Bacteria; phylum Bacillota_I; class Bacilli_A; order RF39; family UBA660; genus Coprosoma. Next base: position 65,593 of record CALVRH010000002.1, read on the forward strand.
TAAATCTGTTCTACTACCAGGATTTACAACTTTACCTGTAAATTCATGTCCCATTATTAAACCTTTAGGTTCTCCAGCATCCCAGTTATGGATATCTGAACCACATATTCCGGTTTTTATTATGTCAATTATTACTTTGTTATTATCTGGTTTTGGAGCATCTACATCGGCTATTTTAAATTTCTTTATATCTTCTAATATTGCAGCTTTCATTATATCCCTCCATTATGATTATAACATTTGTTAAATTATGAAGAATAAAAAAATTAAAAATATTTTTAAATTTTACTTTTAGTATACTAAAAGTAGTATGCAATTTTATGCATACTACTTAATTGTAATTATAATATTCTTGTAATTGAGACAGATCCTGAGTATAAATCATTTGGTACTAATCTAATATCAATATCAGATGTATTAATAAAGCGGTAACTTGCTCCTGGTAGAGCAGCAAATATGGCATTACCACTTACTGTTCCAGTGTCACAGCAGGTTAATTTATTATGAGTAGAAGAGTGAGCAATTAAGACATCATTAGGCCAGTATTGATGGAATTCTATTCCAATTGTTTTTGGTTCACAATTAGAATTTTTGTTATCATTATGTCTTACATTAATCCACCAGTGAACAATATAAATTCCTTCTTCTGGAATCATAAAGTCTCCTGTATTTGGATCATAAGTTATTTTGTTTGAAATATTTGTTGTTTGGAACATTACTGGATTTCCAATTGGAACAGATGAATCTGTTTCATCATGCACCATCGCATAACTGTTGAAGTTTTCTGCAGGTGTTCCTGCTGGGCCAGTCGCACCAGTAGCACCGGTTGCACCTGTAGCACCAGTGGCACCAGTAGCACCAGTGGCACCAGTGGCACCAGTAGCGCCAGTTGGACCTTGAGGACCAGTAGGTCCAGTCATACCAGTAGCACCGGTTGCACCAGTGGCACCAGTGGCACCAGTGGCACCTGTAGCACCAGTCGCACCGGTCGCACCAGTAGCGCCAGTTGGACCTTGAGGACCAGTAGGTCCAGTCATACCGGTAGCACCTGTAGCACCAGTGGCACCAGTCGCACCAGTGGCACCAGTGGCACCAGTAGCGCCAGTTGGACCTTGAGGACCAGTCGCACCAGTCACACCAGTGGCACCTCTTGGACCAGTAGGGCCAGTCGCACCTTTGGGACCGGTTGGTCCTTGCTTTCCTTCTTTACAAATACAATCTAGGACTTTACAAAGACATTCATCTTTGTCTGGTCTATTATTGCATTCGTTTATTTGATTATTTAAATCATTATAATTGTTTTCGTTCACCTTTTTTCCTCCTTCCATTTTATGATATGTTGGAGTGAAAAAATGAGATGAGTTTTTATCTAATAATGAATAGATTTTATAATTTTTATATGATATACTTTTTTTAAGGTATGGGGGTTAAGATTATGAAAAAGGTTAGTATATTATTTTTCGGGTTAATTTTATTGTTTGTTGGTTGTTCAAATAAAGAAGAAGTTAAAACGGAAGATTTATCTTTAAAAGAAATTGAAAAAACTTTAAAAGAAAATGAGAATTCTATAAAAGAGTTATTACAAGAGAATAAAGAATTAGAACAAAAAGTTGAAAATTTAAATAAAGAGAATAGCCAACTTAATGAAAAAATTTCTTTGTTAGAAAAAAGTGATGAATCAATTAATGATGATATTAATAAAAAATATCAAGAATTAAAAAACAGTAATACTAATAGTACAAAAGTTGTATCTACTAATAATTATACTATTTCTAAAAATCAATTAATTGGAAATTGGAAATATTTAAATAATAAAAATGAAATAAGTTTTACTAATAATAATGTTGAAGTGTATGGAAATTGGATTATATATAATGGATATCAAGCTGTTTATTATATGTATAAAGATGGTAAGTTATATATTACAGATGATGGCGTTGTAATGTTGAAAAAATAAAAATATTTTTCTAATAAATGTGGTAAAATAATATTATTTCGAGGTGAAAAATAAAATGGATAAATTAGATAGATTTATTAAAGCACAGGAAAATACATATTATATAGCTTTAAATGAAATAAAGAATGGTAGAAAGAGGTCACATTGGATGTGGTATATTTTTCCACAGATAAAAGGTCTTGGTATGAGTGATGCTTCTAGATTTTATGGAATAGATGGTGTTATAGAGGCTAGAGCATATTTGGATAATGAAATATTAGGCGCTAGATTACGTGAAATAACAGGTGAACTTTTAAAACTTAATGAAAATAATCCTTTTGATATTTTTGGAACAATTGATACGATTAAGTTAAAATCTTGTATGACTTTATTTAATTATGTTTCTGATGAAGATATTTTTATGGATGTTTTAGAAAAATTTTATAATGGAGAGATAGATGATAAAACAATTTTTCTTTGTGAAAAAGGGAAAAGTTTAACATATAAGAATAAAAAATAAAAGATGACATTATTATAGTGAGGAGGAATTTTGTGTTCGATTTAGTATCTAAATTTGATCCGAGTGGTGATCAACCACAGGCAATAGATGAACTTGTTAAAGGAGTAGAGGAAGGAAAAAAATTCCAAGTATTATTGGGGGCAACGGGTACTGGTAAGACTTTTACGATAGCTAATGTTATTCAAAAAACTCAAAAGCCAACGCTTGTTTTAGCTCATAATAAGACACTAGCTGGACAGTTATATGGAGAACTCAAAGAGCTCTTCCCAAATAATCACGTGTGCTATTTCGTTTCTTATTATGATTAAAATAAAAAAACGTTGAAAAATAAGGTTTTTTGATGTTATTAAATCTATAAAAATGTACAAAAAAATACCAAATTCAGAAGTTCCTAAATTTAAAGCTACATATACTGATACAATAAGTGTTTATATTGTGCCATCTGACATTGCTGTTGCTATTGAAAATTTGAATGAAAGAGATATAGATTCTAGGGAATTGGAAAAGCGAATCTCTGATATAAAAAATGAATTGGCATTTTTTTCTGAATTAAATACTAATTGTTTTGATTATATTTTAGTTAATGATTATAATATTTATAGTGTAAAAGAATTTAATGATTTTATTTCCAAGACGTTAAATATTAATATTAATAAAGATTTACAAGATAATGATTTTTTGAATTATATTCCATCTGATATAAAAAAAGAAGTAGATGAATTTGTTACAAAGGCGAAAAAGTCAATTCTATATACTTCATTTGATGGTGACGATATGCATTATTTAAATGATATATGTAATGATGTGATAAATAGAGAAGAAATACCACTAAATCCAGAAGCAGCTTTAGGTTATTATGTATCCACTGTAACTCTTGGTGGTACAAAACAAAAAGTGATGGCAGATTGTTTAACTTTAGAAATGTTATCTGATAAATTGTATGTTTATCGAAATGATGATGTAGATATATCTGAAGGAATTATTGCCGAATTGATACTTTGGAATATTATTAAAAATCAAGGCTTTTCTTTTATACATGATGTTAGAAGATTAGAAAATCCTAAAGATGATATTTTAAGTGGAAGTGAACTTAGCCAATGGATTAGCAGTCAAGATTCTGTGTTGAATCAAGAACTGTTTCACAATTTATTAAATAGTTATATGAAACAAAATCATGAATCAGTTTATATTATTGCGAATTTTAAAAATTTTAAACACATTGATTGGGCAAGAGCATATTGTTATGATAGTGACTTATGTCCTATAAGTCCTCAAAACATTCTACCTTTTTCATTATATAAGAATGATGAAAACAATTATTTAGAGTCTAGATTAAATTTACTAGACAGAGTGAATCAAGTATTTCTATTTATTGATAGATTTAATGAGAAAGAGGAAATAAAAAATTTAGATAAGTTTTCTTTAGCAGAGTTATATTATTTAAAGGAATATTGCCCTAATAAAATGTTTACTATAATTGGTTGGAATCAAGCTAATGTTCCAAAATATGACAAAGGTAAAAAATGGTCGTTGACAAGTAAGGAAGATATTAAGGTTAGAAGGTTGGTAAAATAGTTTTTTCATGTTATAATCAAATATAGGTGTTTAAATATGAAAATAATAAATAATGATGAAAAAATTAATAATGTGTTAAAAGTTTTTTTACCAACAGTAGAACAAGATTATAGTATTTTAAAAGGTAATTTGTTAAAAGAAGCTGAAAAAAGTTTTATTTATGATAATCCTAATGCTTTTGTGATAGGTTTAATATCTGATCAATCGGTTAAAGCAGAGTTGGCGTGGAGTTTACCTTATAATTTATATAAGAGATTGGGTACTTTTAATTTTAAAAATATAGTACAAAACTTTGATGTTGAGTCTTTAGAAAAAGTTATCAAAGAAAAGCCTGCATTACATAGGTATCCAAATAGAATGGCGAATTATATATTTTTTGCAATGAAGAAAATATTGGAAGATTATAATAATGATGCACAAAAAATTTGGAAAAATCAACAGGCTAGTGTTATTGTGAAAAGACTAGAAGAATTTAAAGGAATTAGTCATAAAAAAGCTTCTCTAGGAACATTAATTTTAATTCGTGATTTAGGAGTAGATATTGAAGATAAACAAAATATTGATATTGCTTATGATGTACATATTCGACGAATCTTTTTAAGAATGGGTTTGGTTGAAAAAGATACACAGGAAGATATTATAAATAAAGCAAAGCAAATTAATCCTAAATTTCCTGGCGAATTGACTACTTCATTTTGGGCTATTGGTAGAAAATACTGTTTTGCAAATAATCCGAGTTGTGAAGCGTGTCCGTTAAATCATTATTGTAGAGAGTATAAATTGAAAACAACTATGAAAGTGGGTGCGTAATTTGAAATTAATATTAGCTTCTTCGTCTAAAATGAGAAAAGAAATATTACAAAAGGTTGGTTTGAAGTTTACAGTAATTAGTAGTGATGTTGATGAGCAAACGAGTGCTAATACAAATGAAGAATATTTGATTAATTTATCTAAATTAAAAGCAAATAAAATTGCTTCATCTTTATCTGAAGGTGTAGTTATTGGGGCTGATTCTATGATATGTTTTAATGGAAAAAGAATTGGAAAACCTAAAACTAAAGAAGAAGCAAGTAGAATTTTAAAAGAATTATCTGGGAAAGTTAATTATGCTTTAACCGGAGTTACTATTTTGGATTTATATACTGGTAAAAGCGTGTGCTTTTGTGAAAAAACGAAAGTTTATTTTGATGAATTGTCTGATGAGGAAATAGAATGGTATATAAATAATGAGGAACATATTTTAGAACGTGCAGGATATTCGTTGGCTGGAAAAACAGCAGTGTTTATTCCTAGAATAGATGGAGATTATTATAATGTTTTGGGTATGCCTATATGTAGAGTTTATAAGGAATTAAAAAAACTTGGTTATAATTTGTCTGATTTCGAGTAAAAATATTATTATTGAAAGAAAATAATAATATTTTTTTATAAATATTTTTAATTGTAGTGATGTATTGTTGTTTTATACTATTATAAATGATAAAATATCTAATAGCTTTAAAATTAGTGTTATTTGCTTCAAGTAATATTATTTAGTTATTTTATATGATGTTTAGTAAATTTGTGACTTTTTCGCGTTGCGAAGTTAAAAATAGTCAAAATTTGAGTAAAAAAATTAGTGACTTTTTGAAAAAATATGCTGATAATTGTCATAATAAGGAGGGATTTTGTGTTCGATTTAGTATCTAAATTTGATCCTAGTGGTGATCAACCAGAGGCAATAGATGAACTTGTTAAAGGAGTAGAGGAAGGCAAGAAATTCCAAGTATTACTGGGCGCAACGGGTACTGGTAAGACTTTTACGATAGCTAATGTTATTCAAAAAACGCAAAAACCAACACTTGTTTTAGCTCACAATAAGACACTAGCTGGACAGTTATATGGGGAACTTAAGGAACTCTTCCCAAATAATCATGTTTGTTATTTCGTCAGTTATTATGATTAAAATAAAAAAAACGTTGAAAAATAAGGCTTTTTAATGTTATTTAATTCATAAAAATGTATAAAATAGTACTAAAAAAACGAAATAATATAAGCTGAAAACATAGAATTTGTGACCTTTATGCGTTGCAAAATGGAATTACGAATTTTATTAATATGAAACTATAATTTTTTATAACATATTTTTGCTTGTGTACATAGCCATTTTATTTTATAAGATGGCTAATTTTTTTTATGGAAAGGAGGGTGAAAAATATTAATGAATGGAAAAATTATTGCTGTTGTAAATCATAAATGTGATGTTGGTAAAACTATAATAGTCTTTAACTTATGGGGTAACTTTAACAAATTCTGGTAATTAAGTAAAATCTATAAATTATAAAATGAATAGTAAAGATATATGGATATAGATCAGTGTAAATAACCTAAAGTTATTTTTTTTGTGTATAAAGGTTGCAAAACTGTTAAAAAAATGATATTATTATTAATAAAATTTTTGTGTTGGGAGTGATTTTGTGCCATTATTTTCTATTATAGTACCAACTTGTAATGTAGAAAAATATATAGCTGATTGTTTAAATAGTATTGTAAAACAAAATTTTAAGGATTATGAGGTAATAATTGTCGATGATGGTTCGACTGATAATACTTTGAATATTGTTACTGGATTTTGTGATAAATATGATAATTTTTATTTATTTAAGGAAGAACATAATGGTGTTTCTACTGCACGAAATATTGGATTAAATAAATCTAAAGGACACTATATAATGTTTTTAGATGGTGATGATTTTATTGATTCTAATAGTTTACTTTATATTTCTAAGATTATTACTGCCACTCATAAAGATGCTTATGTATCAAATTTTAAAACAGTTAATAGTGATGACTGTGATAGACAGTTATATGATCGTCAAATAGATTATAAAATGATTGATGAAAGAAGAATGTCTGCTGTATTGGATTATATAAAGATAAGTAAGATAATTTTTACAGTTTGGAGATTTATAGTAAAAAGAGATTTAATCTTAAAATATAAATTATTTTTTATTAACGGTATTGTTCACGAAGATGAAGAATGGACTGTAAAAATGTTATGTCATATTAAAAATTTATATTATATAGATATAAAATACTATAATTATAGATTACATAATAATTCTATAACTACTTCATTAAATTTATTCAATGTTTTTTGTTATTATGACATTGTTACAATATTGACAAAATATGCTATTTTAGAAAAAGTAAAATATAAAAAAGATTTTTATTTGTTTTATGCAAAAAAATTATCAAAATATGCGACTAAATTGATTTCGAGTGTTTATAATGATAATGCGAAAAAAGTAAAAAAGAAAAATATAATAATTTTTGGCGGTAGTAGATGTGGTAAAAGTACATTAGCTAGAAGAATTTCTAGAAAATTTAATTATAATTTAATATCTTTAGATTTTTTAATTACAGCCTTTCAATATGGAATGCCGAATTTAAACATTAATCATTTGCGGAGAGATGAAGTTATGTTAAATGATATTTTTAGTTTTATGTATAGTTATATTAGAGCTTTAAATCATGATAGTAAAAATTCTTATGATGTTAATTATGTGATAGAAGGATGTTATTTAAAATTAGATGATTTTGTTGAGAAGTTTAACATTAATAATTTTATGATAATTGTTTTGGGATATGATGATAGTGCTACTCAATTATTTAATGATATAAGAACTCATGATACTATAAAAGATTGGACAAAAGATTTATCTGATGAAGATTTATTAAAGTATTGTAATAGGGTAATTGAAGATTGTAAAAAATTAAAAGAATATTGTTTAAAAAGAAAAATTCCATATTTTGATATGTCTGGTGATAGAAACGAAAAAATTTTTTCAATAATAGATAAGGTAAGGATAGAAAATGGTTTATAATTATGAAACAATAAATAAGTATTTAGATGAAATAAAAAAAACAGAAGGCATATCATTACAAACAATAAATTATCAACATAATTCAATAAATGGAATTTTATTTAAATGTAATAAAAAGAAATTTTTTAAAATTATTTCTAAAGATGAAGCAATGAGAGAAAGAAATTCTATCAAAATATGTAGTTCAATTTTTCCAGTTATGCCACAAACTGATGTGTATTGCTTTAATGAAAATTTATGCCTAGTTTTGTATGACTATGATATAAATGTAGGGTTAAATAAAGGACTTTTAAATGATTATTTTGTTATTAATGATTTTAAGAAAACTTTTGATGAAGCACCCATCAATAAACTTCTCTGTTTTTATAAAAAAAGTTCACAGAACTCGCAAAAAATCACAAAAGCTCCAATTGATATTTTCTTTCGAGAAAGAGTGCATTCAAGATTGAACAATTGGTATAAAAACAATAATGATTTTTATAAAACCGTGATTGTTAATGGGGAAAATAGTGTTACTACAGAAAAAATTATTAAAGAGACTATTTCTTATTTTCAGTTAGAAAAAGCACATGATGGCTTTATCACTCAAGGTGATCATAATGTATTAAATTTGTCAATTACTTCATATTTTTTTGATGTTAGTTCGGCTGGTTATAATTATGCTATTGGAGAATTTGCAATGTGTTTTATATCTATTTTGTTTTTTGATCAATATATTTGTCCAAAATATCATGAAGAGTCTTATAAAAATCATGAAAAAATATTTGAAACTTTAAATAATTATAAGCCCAAAATAAATTATAATCTATATAAGGAAAACATTGTGATTAATTGTGAATTTAGAATAAGTAAAATTAGAAGGGCATATATTTTAAAATTTCTTGATATTGTAAAAGATTTTGATATATATGATGATTTGATTTATTTTGTTATAATGAGATTGCTTTGTATATTTAACATTAATACTTTTGATAGTGATGACTATTATTATATATTGTTTTTAATACATTGGTTTTATTTAAAATTGTCTAATTTGAATTATAATAAGTTAAAAAATTTGATACTAAAAATGAATCTTTTGGATTGAGTTAAGTTAATTTATTGAAGAAAGGGGTCAAGTAATGTATGAAAAATGATATAATTATTACAGGTGGGGCGAATGGTATAGGATTAGAATGTGCAAAATTATATAAATCTAAAGGATATAATGTTTTTGTTTTAGATATTGATAAAGTAGAAGGAAAAAAATTGTCGAAATATGGGATACATTATTATGTTTGTGATGTTTCATCCGAAGATGATGTAAATTACATTGCTAATTTAATGTTGCCGCAATTGAATCAATTAGTTGCTATTATTAATTGTGCGGCAATTCAAATTGAAGAAGATTTTGAATGTTATAATCAAAAAAAATGGCAAAAAGTTATAAATACAAATTATTTTGGTGTATGTAATGTAATTCATGCTTTTTTTAAATTTTTGTCTGAAGGTTCTACAATTTTGAATTTAATTTCTGTTCATTCAGTTAAACCGCGAACAAAAAAATATGCTTATGATTCTTCAAAGAGTGCAATTGAAATACTAACAAAAGAACTTGCATTAGAATTTGCTCCCCATAAAATCACTGTTAATGCATTATCATTTGGTGCGGTGGAGACAGACATGAATAATACTTGGCTAACTCATAGTGAACAAAGAGAAATAGCTAGAGCTAAAGTACCGTTAAAAATTGTTTTTAATCCTGTGCAAATTGCAAATTTTACATATGTGATAATAAAAGTATTTTCTAAATATACAACAGGTTCAGTTTTTGTTATTGATGGTGGAAGAAGTTTAACTTAAATAACTGTATTATGAAAGGAAGATGTTTTATGAATATTAGAGTACGTGGAATTGTTGTTGAAAATAATCATTTATTATTGATAAAAAGGGTGCGAATGGAAAATAACAAAGAAAATATTTATTATGTTTTTCCAGGTGGTGGTTTAGAAACTGGCGAAACTTTGGAGGAAGGAGTTAAAAGAGAAGTTTTAGAAGAATTGGGAATTGATGTAGAGGTGCAAGATATGAGATACCTTGAAAATTTTAAGCATACTGATACTTATTTCTTTAATTGTAAGTGGATTAGTGGAAATTTAGGTACAGGTAAAGGACCTGAATTTACCTCAAAAGAATATGAAAATAGAGGATTATATATTCCTATGGCTGTACCTATTTCCGAGCTTTCTAAATTAAATGTCGTACCTAGTGAGGTCAGAGATTTAGTTGTAAATGATTATAAAAATAAAGAAAAAGGTGATTCTGGTTGTATCAAATTTCGTTAAATGGTTTAGATGGCTCTGGTAAAACAACTCAATACAGTTTGTTAAAAAAGAATTTTTACTATGCTTATTTTTCTAATGATATTTCAAAATATAATGTTTTTCCTAATTTAAAGGGTGACAATTTTTTTAGATGGTGGTTTTTAGAAAGTTCATTGGATGAGTTTTGTGATTCAATTTATAAAGGAATCAAATTAAGAAATGATGATTCTTTGAATCAACAAAAAAAAATAGTTTTTAATGATAAAGGTATTTTTACTTTTGATTGTAGAATTCTAGCTAATTTTTTATTAAGGGGTTATTCAAATGAAAATATTAATCAGTTTATAAGAGAATATAAATCAAAATATGAAATTGAAAATGAGGATTTGTCTGTTTTTTTGAATGTTTCTGATACTTCTAAATTAAATTCTAGAAGAAAAAATAGAAATGTTGATTCTCGGAATTCTTATGATGATTATTATGAACAATATCAAAACAAGTTGTTAGAAGTGACTAATGGTTTATTATATCAGAGTGATATAAAATTAATTAATGCGAACGATAAAATTGAAAATGTCTTTAAAAATTTATTCAACTTGTTTATTGGTAATGAACAACAATTTATATTTGTTTCTGGAGTATCTGAATCAGGTAAAAGTACAGCTTCAGAATATTTGAGTATGAAGTTACCTAATGCGATACATGTTAAAATGCGAGATATTTCTGATGAATTATATCGAAATTCAAATAGTAAAGAAGAAAAATATATATGGATGCGTGAACAAGAAAAGTATTCACCTTATAAATTTTGGTTTGATTTTTTGATGTTAACATCTGCTTATACAAAAAATAATCAGATCATAATAATGGATACATTGCATGGAATATCAGCTGCACAGTATATGAAAAAAATATTAGGTGATCGTTTATCTATATTATATATTGATGCTTTATTTAATAATAGGGTTAATAGAGAATATAATAAATTAAAGTTAAAAGGTGAAAATTGTAGTATTTCAGATATTGCGAAAAGAACCGAAAAAAAAGATATTGCTAAAGCAAAATTTGGACTATTGTCAATAAAGAAATTACCATATACTTATATTTTAAATAATGATGATGATTTTTATAGTTTTGAAAAAAAATTAGATGTTTTTGCTAATTATATTTTAGGAGAACAGGAAAAAAATAAATGTATAGTGAAAAAATAAAATATTCATTTATAATTCCAACATATAATTCTGAAAAAACTATATTTAAATGTTTGAATAGTGTTTTAAATCAAGAAAATTGTGATTATGAGGTTTTGATTATTGATGATGGTTCGACCGATAATACTTTGAATATTGTTACTGAACTTTCAAAAAAAAATGATAAAATCAAAATAAAAAAGAATAGTCATAAGGGAATTAGTGAAATTAGAAATATTGGTATATGTAATAGTATTGGTGATTATATAATTTTTGTGGATTCTGATGATTATGTTAATCCTGAATTACTAAGTGTCTTAAATAAATATGATGATGACGTTATTAAATTTTCTGTTTTTTGTAGTAATGGTGGTGATAGATTTGTTCAGCCTAAATTTATATCAATTACTGGTATGGAATGTTTAAAATTGTTTTGTAATAGTGAAAATATTTTTGCTACACCATGGGGTTATGCTTTTAGGAGGAGTTTGTTTTTAAATAATAAATTATTTTTTTTAAAAGGAAAAACGCATGAGGATTTTGGCTTAATACCTTTGGTGTTAATTTATGCTAAGACTGTTAGTAGTATAGAATATGTTGGATATAATTATATTAAACGTGTTGGAAGTATTACTCAGGAAACTGAGTATGAAAAAGAAATATCTAGAATGTATGATTTTATTGATCAATTTTGCTTTGTAATTGGTAGTCTTAATAATATGGATATTGAACAATCATACAAAAAAATTTATAATGATTATTTTATAAATAGATTATATATAAAAATTAATAATTTTAAACGTAATATAAAAGAATATTATGATTATGATGAGGTGGTAAAAAAATGTTGCAAAAAAATCAATACGTTTTTGATAAAACAAAAGTTGAATTACCGGAAATTTACATAAAAAAACTTAATGAGGTTGTTGAGCAAGCTATTAAAATTTTTAAAAATAATTTAAAAAGTATAATTTTAGGTGGTTCTGGCGGGAAGGCTGAAATTATTCCATATTGGTCTGATTTAGACATATATATTGTATTAGATGAATATAATTTTTCTCAGGTGCAAACATTTATGAAGGTTGATAATAAATATGATGAAATTCATGTTGGTGTAACAATATATACAATGGATGAAGTGGTAAATAATTTGATTGATGGAAAAACAAAAGTTATGATTTATGAAAAGGAACAATTAAATGTTGATCCAACCCTTTATGGAAAAAATTATTTTTTAAAACAAAAGTATACTGACATACAACTTAATGATATTAATAATTTGCCTAGTATTGTTCATTCTTGTAGAAGAAATTGCATTGATTTAGAAAATAATGAAGTGACCTTATTAAAGTCGCATGTAAAAAAGTTTATTGTTATGTTAAAATGTATTTTAAATATTAATGGAATATTTTCTTATGGATATCAAAAGGTTATGAACGATTTTTACAATTTGTGTGAAGAAAAGAAATTGTTGAATAAAAGGATACTTAATTTTAAAATTAAAGAGGTTACTTCAAAAAATTATAATTTGAGTGAAGCAAAAGAAGATTTTTTAAATATAAATAAATTTGTTTTTGAAAACTTATTAGAACTAATAAATAAAAAAATTAATAAGAGTGAGCAGGTTATATCTTGTATGGGTGTTGTTTCTTGTAAAAAAAACAATGACATATATGTTGCTCTATTACGGGATGTTAATAATTGTTGGGTTATTCCAAAAGGACATTTGGAAAAAAACGAAACATTTATAGAAGCGGCAATTAGAGAGGTAAAAGAAGAAACTAATGTAGATATCACCACTCATGATTTTGTAGATAAGGTTGGAGAATATAAATATTGTTCTAATCTTGAAGGAACTATGAAATTAATAAAAATTTATTTATTTAAAGTTGATGAATTTCAACCGATTGTTCCTTCGGTTAAAGAAAGTTTTGTGGATGGAAAGTGGTTATTATTGAGAGAAGCCATAGAAAAAAGTACATATCAGGAGCAAAAATCTGCTTTAGAAAAAATAGAATTGATGTTATAAAAATAAATTGAATCCCGAAATTTGAATAAAGAAAAAAATGTCAAAAAGCTATGATAAATAATAAAAGTATTATAGCTTTTTTTGTGATAAGATATCATTGAAGAGTGATAATTTGAAAAATAATTATATTGTTCATTGATTTAGACATATACGCAACAATGCTATAAAATAAAAGTTTTTGTGTAAAAACTGTTTCTCTTATGTTAGGACACAGTTCTACAATAATTACAACAGATGTTTATTATGATAAGAGTTGTTTAGTAATTGATTTAACTGAGGAATTAAATAGGTATATAGATAAGGTAAAACCGGTTAATAAAATTAACAAAGATGTAGTTGATGTTGCAACGAATTTTAATAAAATATTTAAAGAATTTCAGTTAGTATGACATGAGTAGTTGTGTTAATTTATTATAAATGATAAAATACATAATAGCTTGAAATTATTGGTGTTATTTAAGTTTATTTAATGCTATTTAATGTTGTTTTGTGTTATTTAGTAAGTTTGTGACTTTTATGCGTTGCAAGATTAAAATTTTGAAAAAAACGGTGGATATTTGTATTTTTGCAACGAATTTAATGGTTAGTAGTAGTCATAGTGAGGTGATAAAAATGTTCGATTTAGTATCTAAATTTGATCCGAGTGGTGATCAACCACAGGCAATAGATGAACTTGTTAAAGGAGTAGAAGAAGGAAAAAAATTTCAAGTATTACTAGGGGCAACGGGTACTGGTAAGACTTTTACGATAGCTAATGTTATTCAAAAAACGCAAAAACCGACACTTGTTTTAGCTCACAATAAGACACTAGCTGGACAGTTATATGGGGAACTCAAAGAGCTTTTCCCAAATAATCACGTGTGTTATTTTGTCTCATATTATGATTATTATCAGCCAGAAGCTTATGTGGCTAAAACTGATACTTATATAGAAAAAGATGCTTCAATTAATGATGAAATTGATGAACTTAGACATTATGCGACTGCATCACTTTTAGCTCATAAAGATGTAATTGTGGTGGCCTCTGTTTCTTGTATATATGGTATTGGAGAGATTGAAGATTATAAGAAAAAAGTTTTATTTTTAAGTGTTGGAGAGACTGTAGATAGAGATCAAGTCATTGAAAAATTGATTGAAATGCTTTATGAGAGAAATAATATTGATTTAAAACGTGGTACTTTTAGAGTCCATGGAGATGTTTTAGAAATTGTTCCTATTGGGCAGCATGCTCATGGGATTAGAGTAGAGTTTTTTGGTGATGAAATTGATAGAATTAGTGAGTTTGATTTAGTTACTGGAACTTTAGTAAACGATAAAAAAACTTATACATTATTTCCCGCAAGTCATTTTGTTACTAATGATGAAAAATTGAAGATTGCTATTGAAAATATTAAGAAAGAATTAGAAGGGCAATTAGAAAAGTTTCAAAGTGAAAATAAGTTACTTGAGTATCAAAGATTAAAAGAAAGAACTAATTATGATATTGAAATGCTTTCGGAAACAGGTTCTTGTAGGGGAGTAGAAAATTATTCAGCACCACTCGCTTTAAGAAAACCAGGAGAGATGCCAACAACTTTAATTGATTTCTTTGGTGATGATTTTTTGCTTGTTGTCGATGAATCTCATGTTACATTACCACAAGTTAGAGCTATGTACAATGGAGATAGAATGCGTAAGCAAGCTTTGGTTGATTATGGTTTTAGACTTCCTAGTGCACTTGATAATAGGCCTTTAAAGTTTGAAGAATTTGAGGGTAAAATTAAACAAGCAATATTTGTTTCTGCAACACCAGGAGATTATGAGATGGAAAAAGTTCATAATAAGGTTACTGAACAAATTATAAGACCAACAGGTTTATTAGATCCAAAAATTGAGGTTAAACCGACTAAAAATCAAATAGATGATTTAGTTAGTCAAATACATAAACAAATAGAGAAAAATGAAAGAACTTTAATTACAACTTTGACAATTAGAATGGCTGAAGAATTATCGGTTTATTTGAAAAATTTAGATATTAAAGTTGCTTATTTACACAATGAGATTAAGACTTTAGAGAGAATGCAGATAATTCATGATTTGAGGGTTGGTAAATATGATGTGGTTGTTGGAATTAATTTACTTCGTGAGGGAATAGATGTTCCAGAAGTTAGTTTGATTGCAATAATGGATGCGGATAAACAAGGATTTTTACGAAGTGAACGTAGTTTAATTCAAACAATTGGTAGAGCTGCTCGTAATGCGAATGGTAGAGTTATCATGTATGCGGATGAGATAAGTTCAGCTATGGATGCAGCTATAAAGGAAACTAATAGAAGAAGAAGTATTCAAGAAGCATATAATGAAAAACATGGTATTATTCCAAAAACAATTATTAAAGAAATACGTGAAGTTATCTCTAATAAGTTTGAAATTAAAGAGAAAAAAGAGAAAAAGATGACTAAGAAAGACAAAGAAAAATTGATGTTTGATTTAGAACATGAAATGAAAGAGGCAGCTAAGAATCTTGATTTTGAAAGAGCTATGGAGCTACGTGATGCATTATTTGAGATGCAAAGTGAATAAGGATTAGAGTTTTTCTAATCTTTATTTTGCTTTTCATTCTTTTGTTTCTTAAGCTTGAATATGCTATAATGTAGGTGGTGACAAATATGCATAAGAGTAAGTATAATTTTATGAAGTTTATCGATTGGATAATTAGAATATTAGGTTATACAGTAATTTTAATGTTGATGACTTTAGTTTTTAAAAATACTTTATATATTGATAATTCATATTATGGTTTATGGTGTTTGATTGCTTCTGTACTTATTTATTTACTTAATAAAACAGTTAAACCTTTTTTGATATGGCTTACTATTCCAATTACAGGGGTTACTTTAGGGTTGTTTTATCCATTTATTAATTTAATTATTTTAAAAATAGTGAGTTTTATATTGGGAGATCATTTTAATTTATATGGTATTTGGTTTGCGGTATTAGTGGCAATTTCAATTTCTGTTTTAAATGTTATTTTAGATATGACTGTATTTAAACGTTTGACATTTAAGGAGGCAAAAAATGAAGCCAATAATTGATTTAGGAATTATATCTATTCACTGGTATTCAATAATTATATTTGTGGCTATTTTGATTGGCTCTAATTTAGCAATAAAAGAGGCAAAGCGGCACGGGTATGAAGAAGATTTTGTGGTTAATTTGCTTTTTTTAGGAGTGATTTTAGGAATTATTGGAGCTCGCATTTACTATGTTATTTTTAATTTTGATTATTATAAGTATAATTTAATAGAAATATTTAAGGTGTGGAATGGCGGTTTAGCAATTCATGGGGGAATAATTGCTGGCTTTATAACTATTGCTATAATTTGTTATAAGAAAAAAGTTAATTTACTTCGTATTTTAGATTATTTAGTGGTTGGGCTTATTATTGCTCAGGCTATTGGTAGATGGGGTAATTTCTTTAATGGGGAAGCTCATGGGCCTGCGACAACACTTGCTTATTTAGAAGGTTTACATTTACCACAGTTTATCATTGATGGAATGAATATAGGTGGTAATTATTATATTCCAACATTTTTATATGAATCAGTATGGTGTTTAATAGGTTTTATTGTTATGATTATTTTGAGAAGACGAAAGTTTATGAAAATTGGATATTTAACTAGTTTTTATTTAGTGTGGTATGGAATTGAAAGATTTTATGTCGAAGGAATGCGAACAGATAGTTTGATGTTTTTAACGCTTAAGGTGGCTCAAATCGTATCACTATGTATGATAGTAATTGGATTTATTGTATTTATATATAGTTTTAGAAAGAAAATAAAATATGAAGGTGGTGAAGGAAATGCCTAAGTGTGTGATTGTTGGTGCAGGTCCAGCTGGGATGAATGCGGCTTTATATTTAAAAAGAGCAGGAATTGATGTTTCAATTATTGAAAAAAATATTCCTGGTGGAGAGATGCTTAAGACAAACAAGATAGAAAATTATTTAGGTTTTTCAGAAATCGATGGTGGTGATCTTGCATTAAAAATGAGTGCCCAAATAAAAAAAATAGGCGTTCCTATTATAAAAGATGAGGTTTTGAATATTACTAAGAAAAAAAAGTTTGAGATTGTGACTAAAAAAGGTACAATACAGGCAGATTATGTAATTGTTGCGACTGGTAGGACACCAAGAAAGTTAGGAGTTTTAGGTGAGGATGATATGCTTAACCGAGGCATTAGTTATTGCGCTGTTTGTGATGGAGCTTTTTATCGTGGCTTGGATGTGGCTGTAGTTGGAGGTGGAGATAGTGCTTTGACTGAGGCTTTATATCTAGCAGATTTATGTAATAAGGTGTATGTGCTTGTTCGTAAAGATGTAAGAGCTAACGAGATTTTACAAAACAGGGTTAAAGCTAAGAAAAATATTGTTTTATTAAAAAATGTTCAAGTTAGTGCACTTAATTATAGTGATAAGTTATCGCAAGTTATTTTATCAGATGGTAATAAACTTGATATTAGTGGTATGTTTATTGCAATAGGTGGCATACCAAAGTTAGATTTTTTAGCTAACTTAGATTTAAATTTAAAAAATGGTTATATCAAAACCAATGATAATATGGAAAGTAGTGTTAAGGGGTTATATGCTGCCGGCGATGTTAGAGATAAAGATTTTTATCAGATTATTACTGCGGCAAGTGATGGAGCGATTGCAGCTCTTAGTATTAAGGAGGATGTATAAGTATGAAAGTAGCAGTTTTAGGTGGAGGTACTGGAATGAGCCAGTTACTTCGCGGACTTAAGAAATTACCGTTTGATATTTCAGCTATTGTATCGGTTTGTGATGATGGAAGTAGTACAGGTAGACTTAGAGAAGAATTTCATACACCAGCAGTTGGTGATATAAGAAAAGTTTTGATTAGTTTATCTGAAAATGAGGAGGAAATAAAAAAACTTTTTGATTATAGGTTTAATACTTCTAGCGATTTAGATGGTCATGCACTTGGAAATTTATTACTTACTGGAGCGGCAGAAATTACTGGAAGTGTTTCTGATGGCATAGAACTTGTTAATTCACTTTTGAAGTTGAAAGGTAAAGTTATGCCACTTACTGAAGATGATGTTGTACTTATGGGTAAGATGGCTAGTGGCAAAGTGGTTATGGGTGAACATCTTATTACAGAATATGATGATAAGATAAAAAAAGTTTATTATAAAGAAACTCCAGAGGTTAATCCTGATGTTTTGAAGTCGATTCGTGAGGCTGATGCAATTATTTTAAGTATGGGTAGTTTGTTTACAAGTATTATTCCTAATTTGCTTTGTAAGGAAGTAAAAAAAGAAATAGATAATAGTAAGGCTAAAATAATTTATGTTTGTAACATTATGACACAGCCTGGTGAGACGGATAATTTTACTGTTAGTGACCATGTTAAACTTTTAAATAGTTATTTAGGAAAAAGAAAGATTGATGCTGTTATTGTAAATAATGGTGAAATTGATAGTGCTATTGTTGAAAATTACGAAACTACGGAACAAAAGGATTTGGTTGAAGTTGATCGTAATAATTTACAAAATTACAATCTTGATATTATTGAAAATGATTATATTTCAATTGAAAATGATATGATAAGACATAATACGCTTAGAGTGGCTCTTGATATACTTTCATATTTGCTTGATTAGGGGTGATTAGATGTCCTTTACAGCTTTAGTTAAAGATGAGGTTAGTAGATTAGATATATCAGAAACGGAGAGAATTTCTGAACTTTCAGCTATTGTTCAAAATAGTGAGCATGATAATAAAATAAAAATTGTTACAGAAAATAATACGGTTGCTAGACTTATTTATTCTCTTTTTAAAGATATATTTAATGTTTATCCAAAAGTTAGTGTTAGAAGAGGTTATAATTATAATAAGAATATGCTTTATACTTTAGAAGTTAGGCAAAAGATTTCACACATTTTGAGAAGTTTAGGTATTTCTTCGGATGTTCCAGAAAACTTTATATATGCAGATGAGGATTTATTGATGGCATATTTGAAGGGTTTGTTTTTAATGAAAGCAAGTGTGAATGATCCTAAGACTTCGAGATATCATTTGGAGTTTAATTTAGATAACTTTAAGTATGCGGAGTTTGTTTCGAATTGTTTAAATCATTTTAATTTAAATAGTAAGATTTTACATCGCGAACATAGATATGTCGTATATATTAAAGAAGCTGAAAAAATAGGAGATTTTCTTAGAATAATGGGTGCAGTTAAAGCGGTTCTTTATTTTGAGGATATTCGTATTTATAGAGATCATAAAAATATGACGAATAGGCTTAATAATTGTGAGCAAGCTAATGTGGATAAGATTATTGAAACAGCTAATGATCAAGTAAAGGATATTTTGTTTTTAAAAGAAATGGATGTATATGATTTACTTAGTGATAAAGAGAAAGAAGTATCAGAGTATAGGGTTAAGTATCCAGAGGCTTCGCTTGTTGAACTTAGTCAAATAATTAGTATGGAAACAGGTAATAAAATTACCAAATCTGGTGTGTATCATAGACTTAACAAAATTAGACAGTTGGCTTTAAAACTTAAAGAAAAGAAAAAATCAGAAAATTAAAAGTTTTTTGATTTTTTTCATGGGAAAAAAGGAAATACGTTTTTTACGTCGTATGTTTATATATGAAGGGATAAAAAGGGACTTAGAAAGGAGAACTATGAAAATAGACGAAAATTATCTTGCAGATTTAGATCAAAAATTATCTTTAATACCACTCAGCTATGATAGAGCTTTTAAAAGTGTTTTTAAAATTAATTTAGATATTTTAAAAGATTTCTTAAAAGTAGCTATCCCTACAAATATAAACGATGATGATAGTATTAATCTTTTGGATAGCGAAATATCTGTCACAAGTAAAAATGAATATCAAAAAAATTCCTTTATATTAGTAGTCATTAATAATAAAATATATATTGAAGTAGAAGTGGATAAAAGCAAATTAGAATATGTATCTGACCATAACTTTTCATATAGAGATATAATATTTACCAAAGTTATTAATACAAAAGAATATCTAAATTGTTTAATATATAATTATGTATATCATCTTGATTTAAATGAAAGTTCGTATGAAGATGTTTTAGAAGATGAAATAGTTTTATATGGTCAAAAAACTCATAAAATATATATTCCTAATAGTCGTACATTCACTAAAGCCTTAAAACTTTATAGGAATTTATATTACAATAAAGGTGATAGAAGACCAGAAGTTATATGGTATACATTATTTACAGCAAAGACATTTAGTGAGTTATATGAATTAGCTAAGAATGTAATGGATGAGACGAAGGTTCAAAAGTTAATGGAGGCGGTTATAAATATGAGTAAAGATGAGGTTATTATTCATGAGTGGCAGAAAGAAAAGATGGATGCTTTAGTTAAACATAATGAACTTGAAGGAGCAAAAAAAGAAGTCAAAGATGAAGAAATTAAAGAGAGTACATTTGAAACAGCTAAAAAATTACTCAATATGAAAATGAGTATAGAAGATATTTCAAAAGCAACTGGTCTAACTGCAGAAGAAATTAAAAAAATTAAAAATACTGAAAATTAAAGAAATTCAGTATTTTTTTCATGAAAAAAAGGAAATACGTTTTTTACGTCGTATGTTTATATATAGAAGGTAGTTTTATCTTCTTAGAAGGAGGTTATAGCTTGAAAAATAAGCTAAATAAAGATTTTTTTGTATGGTTAGATCAATTTTATAATGTATTTCCTATGACTTATGATTATACGTTTAAAGATATTTTTAAAAATCACCCTTGGCTTTTACGAGAATTTGTTGGAGATATTTTAGATTTACGTTTTATAAATGAGTGTGACATATATTTTGAAGATGATTATTTAAAGGAAAAAGCAGATGAGTATGGCAAATTTGTACGTATATATATTGTTATAGATGATCATATTGATTTAGTTGTCAGAGTTAATCGTGAACTTTTTGAAAAAGATTATTTTCAAAATAATTTACATGAAAATGATTGGTTTAATAATTTGAAAAGAAAAGGTGAAAAGTTAAATAATGATAAAAAAGAAAAATTACGTAAAACTGTGGAAGAAGATGATTTTGATAATGATTATATACGAGTAATGTATGAAATGGAAGATGTTGGTAGCGATATTATAAGAGGTGTTCATCAAATATCTATTTTTGTATATACTTCTCATTATAGAAAATTATATTTTGAAGAGGGTTATAGAAATAAAAAAACCATATGGCTGGCTGCTTTAGATCCTAAATCTTATACAGAGTTATATGAATTGATGAATCAAATTTTAGATAGCCGATTATTATATATGTTTATGAGTTACGTTATAGAGATGAGTAGTAATAATGATATAGAATATATGCTGCAAAAAGAAAGTTATAGGAAAATGAGAATACGTGAAAAATATGAAATTAAAAAAAATAATGCAATTAAGGAAAAACAATTAGAAATTGCAGATAAGATGCTTGAAGAAAATATTGATTTGAATACAATTTCTAAAATAGCCTCTTTAACCATAGATGAAATCAAAAAACGTACTGAAGAATAAAAACTTCAGTTTTTAAATGTCTTTTCTAGTTAAATCATTGGTTTTAAATTTGTCTTTGTTTTTCTTATTAATAAAGTATATTTCATATCAACATTTGTTTGCAATTTGTTCAATTGTATCAAAAGAAATAATCCTCTGTTCGTTTTCATAACGTGAAAGATTTTGCTGGGAAATACCTATTTCTTTAGCTAATACATCTTGTTTTAATTTTTCTCATATATTTTAATGCTTTTCCTAACCATATTCCGGTAACTTAAATAGATGTGATTTAGATGGTAGTAATTGTAGTCAATTAGCTAATGATCGTTCTAATCAGAATATTAATAGTATATATGTAACTAGTGACTATTTGTATTATGCCATTACTAGCTATACGGCAAATAATGATCTTGGTTATTTTATACCATATTCCGGTAACTTAAATAGATGTGATTTAGATGGTAGTAATTGTAGTCAATTAGCTAAATTTTATCCTAATCAGAATATTACTTTTTAATTATTGTATAATGGTTTAAACTTGAAATGTAATGTTTCAAGTTTTATTGTGGAAAAATATATCACAAGATTTTTATTATTTTGGATAGTGGTTGACAAGACAATCTTATCATTTTATAGTATAATGATAAGAGGGTGATATTATGCGTGAACTCTTTGAAATATTAAATGAAAATATAAAAAAGCATGATGAAATTATAATAATGACCCATGCTAGACCTGATTTAGATGGTATGGGGTCTAGTTTGGCTTTATATAAAATTATTTCTTCTATGAAAAAGAAATGTTTTATTGTATCTCCTAAGGAAAAGTTATATCGTTCTTTGGATAAGGCAATGAAATTGCTTTCAGAAAATGATATCAATTTTGAGTTTAGAAGTGAAGATGATATTTTAAATAATAAATTTAATAAGCCTTTGCTTGTTGTTTTAGATACGCAAAAAACTGAATTAGTTGAGTCAGAAAAAGTACTTGATTTGATAGATGATAAAATTGTTATTGATCATCATATTGGAAGTTTAGATTCGATTGATGATACCATTTACAAATATAGCGATGCCAATAAGTCTAGTATTGTTGAAGTTATGGCCGAGTATTTAAATTATTTAGATTTAAAAATAGAACCATTAATTATGACAGTTTTGCTTTCTGGAATGGTGGTTGATACTAGTAGTTTTAACATTAAGACAACCGCTAGAACTTTTGATATGGCTTCTTATTTAGCTCGTAATGGTGCAGATTTTGTTATTATTCAAGATTTACTTAAGGAACCAAGAGAAGAAATGGTTCAAAGGTATAGTTTTATAAGTAATAGTGTAGAAGTGGTTCCTGATGTACTTATGTGTAAGATGGATGATAAGATACATGGTAATGTTGATATTGCACTTTTAGCTAAGGAGTTACTTAAATTTGAAGATATTAAAGCGTCTTTTGCAATTGGCAGGTTATCACAAAGTATTGTTGGAGTTAGTGCAAGATCTATGGGAAATGTAAATGTTGGAGAGATTATGGAAAAGATTGGTGGCGGTGGTCATTTAACGGACGCGGCCGCTCAAATTAAAGGTAAAAGTGTAGATGAGGTGGCAAAAGATTTAGAAAAAGTTATTAAGGATGTGATAAAATGAGAGTTATATTACTTCAAGATGTTAAGAAACAAGGTAAAAAAGATGATATAATAGAAGTTAAAGATGGTTATGGAAATTATTTAATTAACAATAAATTAGCAGTTTTAGAAACTAAAGGTAGCAGTAAGGTTTTGAAGAAGCAGCAGGAAGAGGCGGCTTTAGAGGAGTCTTTACTTTTAAAAGATTGCGAGGATATTAAAACTAAGTTAGAAAAAATGACTTTGAATTTTAAAGTAAATACTGGTAAAAATGGTCAGGTATTTGGTCAGATTAGTACTAAACAAATATCTGATAAACTTAAGGAAAAAGGATTTAATATTGATAAAAGAAAAATTAAATTAGATGTACCTATTAATACTTTAGGAACGACGAATGTTAAAGTTATTTTACATAAAAAGGTGGAGGCTACTTTAAAAATACATTTGGAGAAGTAGGTGATTAGATGAATGAAAGAGCAATGCCGCAGAAGATAGATGCAGAGCAAGCTATTTTAGGTTCGATGTTTTTAAGTGAGAAAGCGCTTGAATTAATTATTGAGCGTTTAAATAAAGATATGTTTTATTTAGATTCTCACAAAAAAATATTTGAGACTATTAAAAATTTGGCTGATAAAAAGATTCCAATTGATATCACAACGGTTACAGCGGAGCTTGAGCGAAAGAAACTACTTAATCAAATTGGTGGGGTTGAATATTTAACCCAGATAATTAATATTGTTCCAACGGCCGCTAATGCGGAAGAATATGTTAAAATAGTTGAAGAAAAATATTTAAGACGTAATTTGATTGAGGCAGGAACAGATATTGCGAATGCGGGTTTTTCTTCTACAGAAGATATTGGAGATATTTTAGACGAAGCTGAAAAGAAAATATTTGATGTGGTTAAAAACAGAAGAGGTTCTGAGTTTAAAAGTATTCAAGATGTTTTGTTTAAAGCACAAGCTGATTTAGAGAAACTTTCTTCAATGAAAGGTGAGATTACGGGTGTTCCTTCTGGATATTATGATATTGATAGATTAACAGCTGGTTTTCATGAAAATGAACTTATAATTATTGCTGCTCGTCCAGCTATGGGTAAGACAGCGTTTGCAGTTAATTTGGCGGTTAATATGGCAATGAATGCAAAAAAAACTGTGGCTTTATTTAATATGGAGATGGGAGCTGAACAACTTATTAGTCGTATGCTTTCTTCTGTTGGACAGATTGAGGCTTCTAAACTTCGTACAGGAAAATTAGAGCATCAAGATTGGAAAAGGGTGAATGAAGCTATTAGTAGATTAGCTGATACGAGAATATTTATTGATGATACTCCAGGTATGACTGTTAGTGAGATTAGAGCAAAATGCAGGAGATTAGCTAATTCAGAAAATGGTCTTGATATTGTTATTATCGATTATTTGCAGTTAATTAGTGGTTCTGCAAGATATGCTGGTCAAAGGCAACAAGAAGTATCTGAAATATCTAGATCTTTAAAAACTATGGCGATGGAGCTTAATATTCCGGTTATTGCTCTTGCCCAACTTTCACGTAGTGTTGAGGGAAGAGAAGATAAAAGACCATTACTTTCTGATTTAAGAGAGTCCGGATCTATTGAGCAAGATGCAGATATAGTCGCATTTTTATACCGTGATGATTATTATAATAAAGAAAGTGCGATAGATGAAAATACAAGTAAAAGTGAATTTATTATTTCAAAGCATCGTAGTGGTCCTACTGCAACAGTTAATTTGATTTTTAAACGAGATACGAGTTCATTTTTTAATATGGAAAATAGTCAGGTAGGTGAGTAAATGAAAAAGATTTCAATTATGTTTATGCTTTTTATAATAGTTGTTGGAGTTTTTGTTTTGGGTTTTGGATATAAGGCTTCACCTGAGCCTAACAATTATTATGAGGTATATTTAAATGATAAGGCTTTAGGAACAATTCAGTCTGAGCAAGAACTTGAAGATTATATTGATGAAAATGGAGCATATTATAAGAGAAAGTTTAATGTTGATAAAGTTTATTCTCCTAAGGGATTACAAGTCAGAAAATTAACGACATATGATGGTGATGTTGATTCAGTATCTTCTATTTATAATAAAATTTCTAAAAATGAGAAATTTACTATTAAGGGATATGAATTTGTTATTAAAAAGCAATCTGAAGAAAATAATGAAGATAGCAGTCCAACTTTATCAACACAAAGTATTTATGTTTTAGATAAAAGTATATTTAAAAAAGCAGTAGAAAAGTTAACTGAAACTTTTGTGGGGGCAGATGCTTATAAAACTTATTTGGATGGAACGCAGGTTGAAATTGAAACTACTGGTGAAAATATTCAAAATGTATATATTAATGAAGATATTACGGTTAGAGAAACTAAAATACCTGTTGATGAGACAATATATACTGATGAAGATACTTTGGCAAATTATTTATTATATGGCGAAAATCAAAAAAGTACATCGTACATTGTTAAAGCTGGAGATACAGTTGAAAGTGTAGCTTTCAATAATAAGGTTAGTCCAGAGGAATTATTACTTTCTAATGAAACGCTTACTAGTACAGCTAATTTATTATATCCTGGCCAGCAACTTAGAATTGTCGAAACTAATCCACAAATCAGTGTAGTTGAAGAATCTTATTTGGTTGAAGATATGGAAAGTCAATATACAACAGAAGAACGTTATGATAATAATGTAGTTATTGGGCAAGATAAGGTTATTCAAGAGGGTGTTAATGGATTAGAACGAGTTGCTCAAAATGTTAGAAAAATTAATGGTGTTATTAGTTATGTTGATCCACAAGGAAAAACTGTTATAAAAGAACCAGTTAACAGGATTATTGTTAAAGGTAATAAGTATATTCCAGATGTTGGTAGTACGACAAGTTGGGGATGGCCTACTGATAGTGGTTGGCGTCTAAGTAGTGGTTATGTATGGCGTACTAATCCAGTTAGTGGTAAGCGTGAATTACATGGTGGTTTAGATATTAGTGGTACTGGATATGGTTCAAATGTTTATGCAACTAATAATGGTCGTGTTAAGGAAGCTGGATATCATTATAGTTATGGTAATCATGTAATAATTGATCATAATAATGGTTATTTGACTTTATATGCACATATGTCAAAGATAAAAGTTAAAGTTGGTCAAGTTGTTGCTAGAGGAGATGTTATAGGTTTAGTCGGAATGACTGGAGTGGCAACAGGGCCACATGTTCATTATGAAATTTGGAAAGGTTGCGATTATTGCCGAATTAATCCAATGAGTATGTACTAATGAAAATTTGTGTATTAGCTAGTGGTAGTAAAGGCAACTGTGCTTATATTGAAACTGAAAAAACAAGATCACTTGTTGATGCTGGTATGAGTGCTGGCTATATTGCTAAAGCTTTGAAACAAATTGATGTAGACCCTTCTTCTATACAGAGGGTCTTTATCACGCATGCTCATAGTGACCACGTGGCAGGATTAAAGGTATTTTTAAAGAAATATCATCCTATTGTTTATTTAACTGAAAAAATGGAAAAAGAAATAGGTTTTGATATTGAGGATAAGGTCTATATTGATAAGAATATGACTATTGAAGATTTGAATGTGACGGTGATTAAAACATCACATGATGCGGCTGATAGTAATGGTTATATTTTTACTTCTTTAGGCAAATCGATAGTTTATATTACAGATACGGGTTATATTCATGTGAAAAATTTTACAAAAATGAAAAATAAAAGTGTTTATGTATTTGAAAGTAATCACGATGTAAGAATGCTTAGGGAAGGAAAATATCCTTATTATTTACAACAAAGAATTCTTGGTGATAAAGGCCATTTATCTAATAAAGATTCGGCATATTATTTATCAAAACTTATTGGAGATAAGACAGAGAGGATTATTTTGATTCACTTAAGTGAGGAAAATAATAAACCAGAGCTTGCTTTAAAGACATTACTTGATACTTTGGAAGATAAAAATATTAAAATTCCAGATATTGAGATTGCTATGCAGAAGGAAATTACGGAGCTTGTAGAATTATGAAAATAATTTGTGTTGGAAAAATTAAAGAAAAGTTTTTTAGGGATGCTATATTAGAATATTTTAAGCGAATTTCTAAGTATACAAAGTTAGATATTATAGAGGTTTTAGATGAGGCAGATGAGAGTGTAGCTTTGAAAAAGGAAGGTGAGAGAATACTTTCTAAAATTAAAGATAATGATTATGTTATTACTTTAGAGATAGAAGGTAAAGAATTATCTTCTTTAGAGTTTGCAAAAAAAATAGATACTAATTTTAATAGTAATAAAAATTTAACTTTTGTGATTGGTGGTTCTTACGGGTTATCAGAAGATGTTAAAAATAGAAGTGATTATAAATTATCTTTTTCGAAGTTTACTTTTCCTCATCAATTGTTTAGAGTAATGCTTATGGAACAAATTTATAGGGCTTATAAAATAAAAAATAATGAAAATTATCATAAATGATATTTTGGACGTTTTGGGAGTGTGATTCCTAAAATGTCTATTTTTTTATTTACTAGTTTAAATTATTATATGGAAAAGTATAAACCAAGTTACGCGATTAGAATTTCGTCTAAAAATTTTGGATTTGATAATAATATTAAATCCGTGCCTTTATATGCTACGTTTTGTATAAAAAAATAAAAAACCACCCAATATTAATTAGAAGGGTGGTTTTAAAGTGAAAAAGGTTATTATTTTGTTAATGGTAATTGGGGTGTTTTATGTTTTTGTAAGTGATGCACTAGCTAAAAAACTTACTATTCCGGATGACGCAATTAGGATTAGAATTATTCCTAATAGTAATTCAGCTTTTGACCAAGATATTAAAGCTAAGGTAAAAGATAAAATAGAAATTACAATGTATGATTTACTTAAAAATGCGAAAAGTTCAGAGGAAGCGGAGGAAATTATTAAAAATAATTTAGAATTAGTTGATAAGGATGTTAAAAAAATTTTGAGTGAAGAAGATTATGATAAAGGTTATAAGATTAATTTTGGAGAAAATTATTTTCCCGAAAAAACATATAAAGGCATTACATATGAATCGGGATATTATGAGTCTTTGCTTATTACGTTAGGTAAAGGTGAAGGGGATAATTGGTGGTGTGTTTTATTTCCACCTTTATGTTTGATTGAGGGTGAAGAGAATACAGAGGTGGAATATAAATCTATTGTAATGGAAATTTTGGACAAATATTTGTCGTAAGATTATAACTAGTGCCATAAGATTTTGTAAGAGGTGATACTTTGGCGCTAGTTTTTTTAATGGCTATTAGTTTAAGTATGGATGCTTTTTCACTCGCACTTGCTTATGGTACTTTAGGTATGAATAAAAAGTATAAAATATTTTTATCTATAATTGTTGGATTTTATCATTTTGTTATGCCATTAATTGGGATGTTTTTAGGAGAAGTAATTTTGTCTTTATTTAAATTTAATTATGATATTTTAGTGGCTTTAATTTTAGGTTTTATTGGTATTCAAATGATAGTTGATTCATTTAAAGGTAATGATGATGTTTATGAATTAAAGCTTGCCGATTTATTTTTATTTGGACTAGCTGTAAGTATTGATAGTTTAACACTTGGCATAACTTTACCAAATTTGGGAGTTAATAAGATTTTATCTCCTTTGATATTTGCTTTAGTTAGTTCACTATTTACCTTTGTTGGTTTGTCTATAGGTAATAAAATCGAAAAAATACTTGGTAAAACAGCTACAATAATTGGTGGAGTTATTTTGACTTTGATTGGAATTTTATTTGCCTTATAATGTGTAAAAAGATGTATAGATATTTGCTGTTTACATGTTATGTGTTAAAATAAAAAGAAGGGTGATTTTATGGATAGAATTAAAGTTATTGGCAAACATGACTTAAGTGGAAAAATATATATTAGTGGTTCTAAAAATAGTGTTGTTTCATTACTTCCTGCGGCAATACTTTCTGATGAAACTGTGATTGAGAAAGTACCACATATTTCGGATGTAGAAAATTTAGAAGAGATTTTAAGATATTTGAATGTGAAATTTTCTTTAGAAAGTGGAACAATACATATTGATAGTAGACAGATGATTAATGTTCCAATTACAGAGGATTATTCTAGTAAGCTTAGGGCATCTTATTATTTTATGGGTGCTATGCTTGGAAAATTTAAGAAAGTGGAAATCAGTTTTCCTGGAGGATGTAATATTGGAGCAAGGTCTTTTGATTTTCATTTAAAAGGTTTTGAAAAATTGGGGGCTAGAGTAACGATTAAAGATAATTTGTATATTATTGAAGCAGAGGAGTTAAAAGGGGCGACGATTAATTTACCATTTCCAAGTGTTGGAGCAACTGTTAATATATTACTTGCAGCGGTTTTGGCGAATGGTAAAACAATAATTAACAATGCTGCTAGCGAGCCAGAGATTGGTAATTTAATAGAGTTTTTGATAAGTATGGGAGCTCAGATTAAGGGCGCTAATACTAATAGATTAGAAATTGATGGAGTTACTAAATTAAGTGGTGGGAAAGTTAAGGTTATTCCAGATAGAATTGAAGCTGGAACTTATATTTTAGCTGGGGTAATGAATGGCGATAATTTAGAGATTTGTGATGTAAGAGCTGATCATTTGACTAGTTTTTTTGAAGTGTTAGATGAGATGGGTGCAAATTATAAAATTGTTGGTAATAAAGTTATTACAAATAAGTCGTTAAATTTAAAACCAGTTAATATAGAAACAGCTGTTTATCCTGGATTTCCAACTGATTTACAACAACCAATTACGACGTTGCTTTTGAGGGCTGATGGAGTGAGTACGGTTCGTGAGACAATATATGAAAATAGATTTCAAAATACAAAGTATTTAAATGAGATGGGTGCACATATTGAGGTTTTGGGTGATACAATTAAAGTTTTTGGACCTACTCAGTTATGTGGTAAGTTTGTTAGAACTAGTGATTTAAGGGCTGGGGCAGCTTTAGTTTTAGCGGCACTTTCAGCTGATGGCGAGACTACTATTTCGGATATTAAGCATTTACTTAGAGGTTATAGTGATTTGATAAAAAAATTGACTAATGTGGGTGCGAAAATTTGGCTTGAAGATGAATAAATGATTTTAGTGATTAATATATTTAAGTAGATTTATATCTACTTTTTTTGGGGGTTTTTATGAAAAAAATATTAATTACTGGTTTAGTTTTTTTAGTTATTTTTTTAATTTATTTAGCCAATATGGATAAAAAAGTATATTATGTAGCTTTAGGAGATTCATTAGAACGAGAATATGTTTCTAATGAAGAGGTATATGGTTATTCTTATTATATAAAGAATTATTTAAAAAAAGATGATTTACTTGAGAGGTATTCTGATGATTTTGCAAAAGCAGATACAAGGATTACAGATATTATTAAAGATATTAATAATAATACTAAGATAACTACTAATAAAGGAAGTTTTAGTTTAAAGAATGCTTTGATAAAAGCTGATTTAATCACGGTAAATATAAGTTCAAATGATGTGTTTAATAAGTTAAAAGGTAATAATATTGTATATAATGATGTATATGATTATATTGATGATTTAGCTTATGATTTAGATAATTTATTTAAACTTATGAGAGAATATTGTAAGGAAGATATTGTGATGGTTGGACCTTATAATCCTTTTAGTGATTCTTCTGATAAATTAGATGTCTATGAGTATTTTAATGAGAAATATAAGGATGTATGCGGAGAATATGATATAATATATGTTGATTTAAGTGATATTAGTGAAATAAATGGTCAAAATTATGAGAGAATTGCTAATAGAGTTATTGATAAAATGAGTAAAAATTTCAGTAAAAAAGAGTAAATAAATTAAAATAAAAAAATTAGATAAAATAACATATAAAAAACTGTAAATAAGAATTAT
>CALVRH010000003.1 GCA_944358535.1 uncultured Bacilli bacterium
ATCCTTTTCATTTTGGGATTTTACTCTTTTAAATGTTCTTTTATAATTTTACGGGAATTTTCTTTTTAATTCAATCCCTTTTACATTTGCTTTTATTTTTAGTATAATTATTAGGGAGAGTATATGAAAAAATTTTTAATATGGTTAATTAAAATATATCAAAGTATTCCAGGCCCATGGCATAGTGCTTGCCGGCATATTCCAACATGTTCTAATTATGCGATTGAGGCGATTGAAACATATGGGGCTTTTAAAGGTGGAATGATGGCTTTTAAAAGAATTCTTAGATGTAATCCATGGGGAACTAGTGGATACGATCCAGTAATTAAGGAGGTTCACAATGAAAAAAATTTTTAGTTTGCTTATTTTATTTGTTCTAGCTTTTAGTTTAACTGGATGTTTAAAGCGTGATAATATGGAAGATATTACAATTTATACAACCAATTATCCAACAGAGTATATTACAGAACGCTTATATGGCGAATTTAGTACGGTAAAAAGTATTTATCCAGATGGAATTAATATTGGTACATACAAGTTAACAAATAAACAATTAGAAGATTACAGTAATTCTGATTTGTTTATTTTTAACGGTTTAAGTAATGAAAAAGATTATGTGGAACCAATGAGAGAGATTAATAAGGATTTAAAGATTATTGATACAACTTTATCCATGGAATATAATAACAGTATTGAGGAGTTATGGTTAGACCCTTCTAATTTCTTGATGATGGCTCAGAATGTTAAAACTGGTTTTAATGAATATATTGATAGCTATTATTTGAAAAATAAGATTGACGAGATGTATGAAGAGTTAAAGATTGAAGCTTCCAATTTAGATGCGAAGATTAAGAATGTTGTTTCGAATGGAAATAGTACAGAAATTGTTGTATCAGATAATTGTTTTAAGTACTTAGAAAAATATGGAGTTAAGATTTATTCATTAGATGAAAGTAATAGTGATGTAAATGCAGTTTACAATGAGGTTTTAAGAATGATTAATGGAGGAAGAATTAAGTATATATTTGTAAAAGGAAATGAGGAATACAATTCGACTGTTCAAAGATTAGTTCAAAATACAAATGTGACAGTTCAAAATTGGCATATGCTTTCCAATTTAACGGAGACTGAGAGAACGGAAAAAGAGGATTATTTTACTCTTATGAATGCAAATTTAGAGTTACTTAAAAATGAATTATATAAATAGCGAGCTAATGGTTAGCCCGCTTTTTTTTCACTATTATAATAATTATAACTAATAAAATGGTACTGGTGATTGATATTATAGGTATTATTTCTTGTTTTAAAAAACTTTGAATATTGAAGTTTAAATTTTCCTTTAGGATTATTTTTTGTGTATCTAACAGTTTATCTTGATAATATATTTTTAAGGTTCCAATAGTTTCTCCTTTTTTATTTAATGGAGTCAGTTCTTCTTTACCTTGATATGTATATTTTATATCATTTTTATTGTAATCATTTTCCAAATACATGGTGATGTTTTTATTTGGGTATAGTTTTAGGGTATTTTTATCTGTATATTTAGTTTTGATTGTTTTGAATGGATTATTTTTATTTACTACTTTTTGATTACCATAGTTATTTATAAAATAATCATAAATTATTTTGGCGTCTTCGATATGGTGCGGAGCTTTTTTATCATATAAGGCACCAGTGGTTACGAGCATATAATTTACGTTATTTGCTTTAGCGATGGTGGCAAGGCAAAGACCGGCGTCGGTAGTAGTTCCTGTTTTACCGCCTAATATATAAGGTATATCGATGTCAAATTTTTTCGCATTACTTTGAATGGTACTTTTGAATTTGATTTTACCATCAGATGTGGTATATTGCTTGGCTTTGATTATAGTTTTGAAATCATTATTTTTTAAGGCTTCTTTAAATATTAGGGATAGTTCTCTAGCTGTTGAATAATTATTTTCATCATCTAAGCCTATTACTGTCGAAAAGTTTGTTTGTTTTAAATCTAATTCTTTGACTTTATCGTTCATCATTTTAATGAAGCTATCTTCACTGCCAGCGATGTTTCTAGCTAAGGCTTTGGCTGCGTCAGCGCCTGATGGTAATAAAAGGCCATAAAGTAAATCTTTATAGGTAACTATTTCTCCTTTAGTGAAACCAGCAGTTACGGCATTAGCCTGAACTAATCCTTGAAAGTCTTGATTTATTAATACTACTTGTTTATCTAAATCTTGAATGTTTTCTAGAGTTACTAAGGCGGTCATGATTTTAGTTAAACTAGCTATGGATACTTTTTCATCGGCGTTTTTTTCGTATAAAATTTCTCCATTATCTAGGTTATATAAAATCGCAGTTTTAGAGCTTATGTTTAGGTTTACAGCGTTTACTTTAACGGTTAATATAACAAATGTGATAATTAGAGTTAGTATTTTTTTCATGATTTCCTCCATTTACTTTTTTATAGCGATTGCACCATAAGGTGTAAGATTATTTAATGATGAGTTATTTATTTTGTATATTTTAATAGGATTTTGATATTCTTCTGGAACAATTATATTTTGGTTTTCTTCTACTCTACTTACAAATATTAACATTTTATGGTTATGATCTTTTCTTTCAAAGATAAAGTGTTTACTATTTATGTTTTTTATATTGGTATCGGCATTTCTGAGAAAGGTTTCATTTATTCTAATGTTACCTGATTTTTTGAATATGTCTAGTATTTGGTCATCGTGATTAGTTTTAGGAAAAGGTTTTCTATTAGGGAGATTGCCCATACCATCTAGACCTATTTCATCACCATAGAATATTGATAAAATTCCTGGGAAAAAGGTTAAGGTAAAGATGTAAGGTTCTAATAGTTTTTTTCCTTGGTTATATTGGTTATCATTTAAATGATAATTTTTACACCAATTATAGTCACTATTATTTAAGTCCCAAGCCCATTCACCATATTTTTGAAATTCGTCAGTACCAAGTAGGTTTATGACTCTTGTTATATCGTGTGTTGAGGTAAAGTTCATTAAGGTTTTTATAGTGTCATCTGGGTACTCAGTTAATATTTCATTTAAGATATCTTTTAATTTATTTACATCGGCATATTTGAAATATCTAAGTAAAGCATCGATTAAAAGGTAATTCATGACGGTATCCATAGATTTAGCGGATGAAATATACTGTCTATTCATGCGCATAGGATTTTTCCAAACTTCACCTATAATGAAACCATCTTTTTTATTTCTTTTTACGGCTTTTCTTATGAGTTTAATGAAATCATCGTTTAGTTCATCGGCAACATCTAGTCTTAGGCCATCAATACCTAGTTCAAACCATTTATCAATTATACCACCTACCCCAGTAATATAATCTATCCATTTTTTAGCATATCCATCGCATTCAGGGAGGTTTTTCATGCCCCACCAATAATCATATACTATTTGCCCATTTTCTTCATGTTTACGGTAAAATGAACTATAAATTGAGTCTTTTGATTGATAGGCACCAACAGTATTATAAGTACCATATTCATTAAAATATTTACTGTCATTACCGGTGTGATTAAAGACGGCATCTAAGACGATTTTTATGTCTAGATTATGAGCTTTTTCACATAGATTTTTTAAATCATCATTATTTCCAGCATATGGGTCTACTACTTCATAGTCAGCAGCGTCATATCTATGGTTAGACTGACTTTGAACTATTGGGCTTAAATAAATGATATCTACGCCTAATGATTTGATATAATCTAGTTTATCTTCAATACCTTTTAAGTCTCCACCATAAAAGTCGTTATTCCAAATGCCATTTTGGTCAGGCCCTATTTGCATATCCTCATCCCAAGATTCATGAATATTTCTTCTTATTATTGGTTTCATGGGTTCATTACTACCACGGTTAAATCTATCTAAGAATATGTGATACATAATTTTACCTTTTGCCCAGTCAGGAACATCAAAATTAACGGATAATTTCCATTTTTCGTCATTATCTATTAACTTATTATTTCCTTTATTTTTATGTTTTAAATATATGAAATTACCATTTGCTTTACAAGAAAAGTAATAATGATATATGGCTTTGGTTTCGATGAATGTTTCGGCTATAAAATAAGCCATATTTTCATTTTGAGTAAAATATTTCATATTTATTTTTCTTTTATTAAATTCATCTTCTAAAATGAATTTAACATCCTCTATCCAACCTAAGTCCATAGGTATTTGGATGGTTATTTTGTATAAGTTACCTTCTTCAGATGTTTTGAGTGTTCTGAAATCCACTTTGATATTGTTTACTGCATTCATAACATACTCCTATATTTTCATTATATTACATTTTTAAGAAAAAATATATATAAGAAAAAAACAATAAATTAATATTGCTTTTATTCGATTATATATGGATTTGACTCTGTTCATTCTCCGTTAGATATTTTTACATGTGATGAAAGATATACTACTGGGACAACTCCAGCATTTATGTTAGTTGTACTAGCTAAATATACATAACTGGCACCAACAGTAAATTCTTCTGTATCATTATAATTTAGAGTCCAGATATATTGAGTGGCAATTGAATCCATCCAGTTAGTTTTATAACAATTCCAATATTCATGTTCAGGATCCACTAGTCTATCATCATACCTACTAAGTACTCCGCAATCTTCTTCGTTTGAATTAGTTCTCAAATATTCACTAACTGTCACAAGTCCCATCAAATCACTCCACTTTTCGCTATTTTCATCTTTTATTTGTTCTGACAAATCATTATTGAATGTTGTAACTGGTCCAACACTAAAACTATGATATACAACTTTATCCATATCTTTTAAGGTTCTGATGTAATTAAAAATAAAATCTTCATAGATATTAGATCCACCCCATGCCACACCAGAAAAACTACCAAAATTACTTTGTTTTAAAATTTCATTTTTCATTATTTTTAATGTTCCATCTGCTTCTAAAGAAATTATTCGCCAAAGTTCATCATTGAAGCGAATATAATTATTTGGATTGGCTCCTTTGTAAATATATCTATCTTCATAATTATCCTTATATAGGCCATCACCTTCTATCATTGCTCTTCACTATATCACGAATAGTTATATTTGCAAATAACTTTTTGCAAACTTTTACCTTTTACAAAGCAAATTCCTAGTAAATAAAAAAAAGACTGCCTATTGGCAGCCTATCTATATAAAACGCTAACGCATTAGCGGGCGGTTTTGATGGTGAGATTTTTAAGATTTATTTTAATCGCACCATCATTTTTAGTAGTAAAAATTTTACTATTTTGTAAGGTTTGTAAAGTTGTTTGGTGGGGGTGACCATATACATTATTTTTTCCGGCGGAAATTAAAGATATCTTAGGAGATACTACACTGATAAATTTTTTTGATGAACTAGTATTTGACCCATGATGTCCTACTTTTAGTATATCCATTTTAGGCAAATTATATGTATTTAATAAATAATTTTCGCTTTCTTTTGAAGCATCTCCCATTAATAATATATTCTGGTTTTCTATTTTCGTATAAATAATCAGACTATCGTTGTTTTCATCATGACTATTTATACCATTTAAAAAAAATAATTTTATATTATTAATTGTAATTACGCCTTTTGAAATATTTGTGGTTTTTCCTTTAAATGTTTTTGTGATTTGCTTTTCTAAATCATTATTTTCTTTATTTAAGATTAAATGATTTACTTTAAAATTTTTAATTAAATTTAAGGCCATTCCAGCATGATCAAAGTCACCATGAGTTAGTATTAGATAATCTATATGGTTTATGCCTTCAGATTTTAAATAAGGTATAGTTATGTTTTTGGCAATATCGAAGGGTTCTTTACCGTCGTATGACTTTTGTCCCCCAGTATCGATTAAGATATTACCTTTATTATTTTTTAGTTTAATTAAGATTGAATCACCTTGTCCAACATCTAGCATGGTTAAACTTGAGTTTGGATTTAAATAGTTTATATTATGATGAATTACTAATACTATAAAAAATATGACTATATAATTTTTTCCTTTAGACCATTTATATAAAATAAAGATAATTAATATATAATAAGCAATAAATATAATAATATTTATGTGGCATAGTGATATGTTTAAAAAGTTTATTTTAGATAATATTAAGGAAGCATTTTCCATGGTTTTAACTAATATGAATAATAGGTTATCTAATGGTTTAAAAATAAAAGTTAATAGTGCGACGGGATAGACTATGAATGTCATAAAGGGAATGAAATAAAGATTTATCAGTGGAGATAACAAGTTTAATTGAAAGAAGTTATTTATTAATACAGGAGTACTTGATAGAAAAGCTATTAAAGATATGGCTAGGTTTTTAGCAAAATAGTTATGTTTATTACTAATTATTTTAGAAAAAAATATTAAGAAGAAAGAAACTGTAAAAGATAAAAGAAATCCTAAATTATATATATAATATGGGTTATATACTAGAAGAATACCACAGGTTATAGTAAGTAAATTAATGGTATTTATTTTTAGTTCGAATTGTTTATTAATTGTTAAGATTATAAAGAAAATTGTGGCTCTTAAAATAGATGCTTGAAAGTTTGTTACAAAAAGATAGAATACTAGGAAGATAATTATTAATAAATAAGAAGTTGGTTTAGAAAATATTTTATTAAAGATAAAAAGTAATATACAGGAAAAAAAGGTTATTTGAGTACCTGATATAGCTAGTAGATGACTAATACCATTTGTTTGATAGCTATCTTTAATATTTTCACTTAATCCATTATCATCACCTAATACTAGGGCTTTTAGGTAGTTTTCTGTTTTATATTTTTGTGTATGATTATAAAGCGTATTTTTTATTTGATAAAATATGTTTGGTTTATTATTGAATATTTTTATATTATT
Source organism: uncultured Bacilli bacterium (assembly GCA_944358535.1). Taxonomy (GTDB): domain Bacteria; phylum Bacillota_I; class Bacilli_A; order RF39; family UBA660; genus Coprosoma. The sequence continues at coordinate 6,880 of CALVRH010000003.1, forward strand.
AGCTGTAAAGGTATAGTATATTTTTTCGGATAAGAGGTAGTTTTGATAATTAAAAAGATTAAAATTTGTATTTTTGTTTGGAAGTTTCATTTCGCCTATGGCTTTTATTTTTTGACCTAATTTACAGTTAAAGTTTTCATAATAGTTAATTAAAATATTTTCTTTACCTTTTACTTTAAGAGTTGTTTTTCCTTCTTTAGTTTGACAAGCATAGATATAACCGGTTATTTCTTTATCATTTAAGGAATATTTACTTAATGGTTTATTATTTATGGCAAATAGAACATATAGGATAACTAATATACTAAACGGTAATATTATTTTTAATTTTTTCATATACACTATCACCGATGCCTGAGACATTTTTAAGGTCTTCTATTGTTTTGAAGTTTCCGTTTTTTTCACGATAGTCGATGATGGCTTTTGCTTTTGATTCGCCTATACCATCTAATGTTTGGAGTTGTTCACTAGTGGCAGTATTGATATTTATTTTACCATTTATTTGACTATTTTCTTCGGACGATGTTTCACCATTTTCCGAATTATCTAATTTAGCTTTTTCATCTTCTTCTTTTATACAGGCGTCATTACATGGTGGGCATTCTATTTTTGGTTCTTCCATCTTTTGAATTTCACTTTTTGAATAGACGATGATAACCATTTCGTTTTCTAGTTTTTTGCTTAAGTTAATATTGCTGGTATCACTATTTTTAGTTAAACCTCCAGCTTTATTGATGGCGTCAATAACGGTATTATTAGATGTAAGTTCATAGACACCTGGAGTATTTATTTCACCTTTGACATCAACTAAGACTTTTTCTGTTTGACTTTTGGCTTTTTCATCATCTTTTGTTTCTTTTTCAGTTATTTCAGACTCTGTTTTAATATCGTTTTCGGTTTCGTTTTCCATACTATAGGTATCATAAATAGTAAAGGCAGTGAAAAAAATAAAAATTAAGATAAATATTTTACTTTTATGTTTTTTTAAAAATTTCATTTAATCACCTCTATATATAAACATACGACCAAAAAATAAAAATTCCTTTTTATTTTTGAGGAATTTTTATTTTTTTATTTTTTGATTCAACACAAATTCTTTGAACAATGGCTAGTGAAGATAATAAAGACAGTACAAAACTACCACCATAACTTAAGAATGGAAGTGGGACACCGGTTAATGGAATAATGCCAAACATACCACCTAAGTTAATAAATATATGAATGAATATATAACTAGCAATACCAACACAAATATATCTTCCTCTTAAACTAGAGGCTTTAGAACCAATAACAGATATACGATATAAAACAATACCATATAAAATGAAGATGAAGATTGTACGGTAAACACCATATTCTTCAGCAATAATAGCAAAGGCTGAATCGGTATGAGGCTCTGGAATATAAGAATATTTTTGTTTACTTTTACCGATACCAAGTCCCCAAAGTCCACCATCATTTATGGCTATATAACTATTACATACTTGATATCCCCCATTTTCATAATTACCACAGGGGTCTAGAAATGAGGTGAATCTACTAATTCTAGCGTCATTTAAAATATAACCTTGAACGTTATATATAACTAGTAAAGCTAAGCTACCTAAAACTACCATAAATAAAAATGTTTTTATTTTATCTATTTTTAGAATTGGACTAGCTAAAAACATCATACCAATTATAAATAAAATTATAAGTAAGGTTCCAAAGTCCTTTTGAAGTACAATGGTAGCAGGAATAATCATAGCAATCAAGAGCATTGTTGCAATAGTGTCATAATGTTTTATATTAACAGTTCTTAATTTACGATAGTTTTTTTCAAATAATATTGCAAGTAAACATATAATAATTGGTTTTGAAAATTCACTGGGCTGAAGTTTGATGAATTTTAAGTCAATCCAGTTTTTAGAACCCGATAGTTCTTCAAAGGTTAAAGCCCAAAGGTTTAAAGCGATAACTGCGACAAATAGAACTGGAACAATTATTTTATAATACTTAGTATCTGTTTTAAGAATGATTGCGCCACCAATTAAGCCAATGATGATGAAGGCTAGTTGACGGTAAAAATAATAGTATATAGAAACATCATAGTTAACAACGGCTGCTCTTGAAGAAGCTGTAACAATATTTAAAAGCCCAAATATAAATAAAGCCGCTGAGGCGAATAATAATGGTTTATCTATGTCTTTTAAAAGTTTAAATAAAGATTTTTCTTTCATGATTCGCCTCCTATCCTTATATAATCATAGCATATTCTAAGTTTTTTTACTAGTTTTGATTTTTAAAAATTAAAATTAGGTGTTTTTAATATACGGTTTTTTACTTTATCATAAACTATATTAGAATAGATAGGAGGTATTATATGTATTACTATGGTGGGTATCAAGGCTATGGCTGTGGCAATCCATGTGGTGGCTATGGCTATGGTGGCGGATACGGAACAGGTTATGGCGCAGCAATCATTTTAGTTCTATTTATTTTACTTGTAATAATTATCGGAGCTAGAGCTTGGGGTAATAACTGATTTTAAAAAGGCTGTTATATTTTAATAACGGCCTTTTTGCTATTCAATGGTATATGGATCAGACTCTGTGCCTGTTCCTTCAATTTTAATTTTAGAATTTAAATATAAAGCAGGTCTTATTAACGCGTTTTCACCAGCATACTGTTCATAAATATAACCTCTATTATAAATATAAAAAACTGTTGAATCATTTTTATCACTTGGTGTTAATAACCACCAAGCTATTCCAAGATGTTGCCAATTTGTATTATTACATGTTTCAGGCCATGCATTAAAAGAACCACAATATTCTTTATTGGAGTTAGCTCTTATAAATTCACTAGCAGTAATTAGTCCAATTTTTCCATGCCATTTATTAGAATTTTCATTATTTATTTGAGTTTTTATATTATTATTATTGTATGTTACTGCTCCTATGCTCCAATTTTTTGCAACTATTTGACTTTTAGCAATATCAGTTAAATTTTTATAATATTCTTCATTTAAATATGTATTTAATGTAGATGGACGCGCCCAATTATTATTTCCATCAGTTCCAAACACATTATCCCACTTCATACTATCAATAACAGTATTTTTTGTTATTTTAATTGTTTTATCACACTCTACTGATATTATTCGCCAGCTTTCATTATTAAAAGTTATATAGTTATTTGGGCTTGCTCCAGTAAAAAAATATCTACATTCATATTCATCTTTTTCTAAGTTATTATCTTTTATTATTTGATCTCCTGCACTCGGAAAACATACTCCATATAATTCATCTATAGCATCTTGAACATTTTCTGATTTTAATTCGGTATTTGTATTATCATAAGTGGTTTGGTTACTTGGGAAAAATGTTTCAGCATACACAGTTATTATACTAACGGAAATTATTCCTAATATGAATCCTGGTAAATAACATTTAAAAAAATCTTTTATTTTTTTCATTAATTAACTCTCCTTTACTTTCTATATGAAGTATAACACATTTTTGATGCCTTGTTAAGATATATCTTAATAATTTTTAGTGGTATTAAGTTCTTTATACTTTAAATTTATAATTTATATATAATTAAGTTTTGTCTTAATATAGTAAAGGTAGAGTGAGAAAATGAAAGCGATGGAATTAGTTGGATTAAATACTAAGTGGTATAGATATCAAAATAGGTTAACCCAAGAGCAATTTGCCAATAAAACTAAGTTTAAAATGGCATATATTAGTACTATTGAAAATGGCGATGCGAATTTAACTTGTAAAAATATAGATAATATTGCTAAAACATTTGGAATACAAGTTAATTTATTGTTTGATGAAAAAACAGCTAAATTAGCTAAAAGCTTGCCAAAGCGTGTTGATTTATATAAAAATTAAATTATAGTCTTTAAAAGACTTTTTATTTTGACAATTTATCTTTATAAGTTTATAATACTCATTGCTTTTAAGGTGTAAATAAATATAAAAACATTAATTATTTATTATTAAATATGGTAAAATAGATATATGGAGGTGGAATATGTTTAAACCTTTAAATATTTTAGATGAGAAGCACAAGATTCTTAGACAGACGAGTAAAGAAGTTATGCTTCCACTATCTAAAGAAGATAAAAAGACAATTGACCAAATTATTAAACATTTAACATATAGTCAAATAGAAAAATATGCGGAAAAGTATGATTTAAGACCTGGTATGGGACTTGCTTTCCCACAACTTGGACAACTTAAAAGAATAATTGTGATTGTATATGAGTATGAAGATGGTAAATTTCAAAATTATGTAATTGTTAATCCTAAGATAATTAGTCACTCTGAAGAGAAAGTGGCATTAGAAACGGGAGAAGGTTGCCTTAGTGTAAACCGTGAGGTTGAAGGACATGTACCTAGGTATGCCAGAATTACAATTACTGGTTATGATCCAGATGGTGAGAAAATAACAATTAGAGCTAGAGAAGATTTATCAGTGGCTTTTCAACATGAGGTAGATCATTTGGATGGGATTTTATTTTTTGATAGAATAGATAAAAATAAACCATTTTTTAACGAAAATGAGATTAGATTGATTTAGGAGTGGTTGCTTTGAAAAAAATAATTGCGAAATATTTGATATTAATTATTATTACTTTTGCAGTATCAATTTTTATTTATGAATATGTGATGGATAACAAACCAATTGATACAGAAAGTGATATATTTGCAGTTCAACATGAAAGTGAAATGCAATATTTAAGTAATACAAATTATACTATTGAGAGTCCAAATGTTATTTTGAATCCGTATGGTAATTCTCCGCTTTCTGCTTTAATTGTTTTTCAAACTAAAGATTTAACTACAACTACAGTTACGATTAAAGGTAAAGATGGTGCGAATGATTTAAAACATACATTTACACCAACTAAGGTACATATTTTACCAATTTATGGCCTTTATGCAGGCTATGATAATAAAGTAATTATTGAAGCTAGTGGTATTACTAAAGAAATTACAATTACAACTTCTTCACTACCGGATGATTTTTCAAAGGTAACTGACTTATCAAATGCTGATTTTGAAACTGATGAATTTTATTTTACGACACCAGAAGAGATAGGTTATACAGCAGCTTATGATGAAAATGGTGAAGTTAGATGGTATTTAATTGGTGATTACAAATGGGATATTCAAAGACTAAATAATGGGCATATTTTACTTAGTAGTGACAAGATTTTAAGAAGAAATTATAGTATTGGCCTTATCGAGATGGATTTGCTTGGAAAAATATATTATGAATATACGGTACCTGGTGGTTACCATCATGATGTGTATGAACTTAATAATGGAAATTTTCTTTTAGCCTCAAATAAAATTGGTCGCTCGACATTTGAAGATATTGCGATAGAAATTGATCGAGCAAGTGGTAATATTGTTAAAGAAATTGATTTGTATAAGATTTTACCTGGTGAGAAGAAAGGTAATTGGTTTGGAATGAATTCAATCAATTACGATATAAATACTAATTCTATTACAATATCTGGGTATAACGGAAATATGATAGTGAATTTGGACTACCCTACTTTAGATATTAACTGGATTATTGCTGATAAAGATAAAGTTGATAGTGACTATAAGCCATATCTATTAAATGTGGATGGTAACATCGACTATCCTAATAAGCCAGAATCTGTTAATTTACTTAACGATAATAAGCTGTTATTTGCTAGCGAAGTCAATGGAAAAAAACATTTACTTACATACAGAATAGATTATTCAAATAGAACGGTTAAAGAGCTTGATGATTTTGAATTACCGACTAATGAAGAGACCTATTTGGAAATTTTAGGCGAAAATGATTTTGTTATTACTCAAGGGCATACACTTATGGAAGTTCAAAATAATAAAGCGGTTATAAGTATGAATGTCAATTCTACTTTATATAATACTAAAAAAATGAGTCTATATGCGAATGATGTTTATACAGGAGTTTATGGTGTTAGACTTGGCAGTTTAGGTGAATCTAAAACTACTAATAACCATTTACTTTTAGGGGCAAAAAATGATGATTCTATTTTAGATAAGTATGCTATTTCGCTTTATAAGGATGTTTATGGGCTTAAAGTTAATGGAACATTTAAAGAAAGTGATGAGGTTCAAATTATTTTGGACAATGTTTTAGATAAAAAGACATATGATTTATTGTTGCCAAAGGATTCTAGCAAAAAAACTACTACTTCGAGATATATTAGTGAAGATGGTATTAAAGGAAAATATTATATTTATTTAAGAATTAATGGAAAAATTTATAAGTTACATAAATATGTTAATTTTTATTAAAAACGTTAGATTTTTAGTCTAACGTTTTATTGTTACCATTATATCCTTCGGTTTCATAATTTGTACCACATTTTAAATATGGCTTATAAGAAATTTGAGCCTTGTCTTGAATAAATTCAACATAGCCTGTACATTCAGTGTTTTTATCATTAGGGTCTATAAGCTTATCTAAATAGTTTGCTTCTCTTAGCATGGAGTAGCTTAGTTCCCATATTTCAGTATCATTAGAGTTACCAGAATAAGTATCATTTTGATATCTTTCGGCAGCTTTTTCAAGTTCTTTTTCTAAATCTTGATAAGTAACTTTTTTAGTTTGTTCTTTGACATCTGAAGTAACATCAGCACTTGGAATGATACTTCTATATAATGAGGCAATAATTATTATGCAAATAAAGATTACAGCAAATACGATAACAAATTCTTTTAAACCAAATCCTTTTTGATTCATATTCTCTTGCCTTTCATTTTATCAATATTAAATCTATATAGAGTACCTGGACGTCCACTAGATTTTGCTTGTTTAAAGCCAGTATCAACAACTAAATCTTGATTAACGAATTTTTTGTGGAAGTTTCGGCGGTCAATTGGTTTTTCTAATACATATTCATAAAAGTTTTGAAGTTCTGGAAGTGTGAAATCGCTTGGGAAAAATTTGATAAGTATATCATCATAATTAGTAGTTATTTTATTTCTTAAATCATTGATTACTGCATTAATTATTTGTTCATGGTCAAAACCTAGTTTTGGAAGTTCATCTATTTGAAACCAAGATTTATCATTAGTATTTTGTTTAATATCAGTTAAAGTTTTATCAGTGATAGCAGTAAAAGATATTGCAATTACTCTTTCACTATTATGACGATTTAGGTTACTAAAGGCTTGAGTTTGAAAGATAGTACCTTCATCAAGTCCTGTAGTATTTTTATAAATTGCTTCAGCATTTTCTTCTAAGGTAGTTTCTCTATCTAGAAATTTACCAGGAATAGTCCAATATCCTTTATATGGTTCTTCTTTCTTTTTTTCTAGATAAATTTTTAGTTTTCCTTCATCAGATGATAAAATAAGTAATAATGTTTCGACGACATTATAATAAGAATTTTTCATAAAATCACCCTTTGCGTAAAAATTTACGCATTATTATATATCGATATTGATAATTTGTCAATTTAGGGTGTTTTGGCTTTGATTTTTTATTTTGTCATAAGTAATTGCCATAGCGTATTTAAAGTTTGGATTGGCTTCTATTTTCATCATTAAATCATTATATTCTTCATTTTCTATAGGATAAGAAAATATGCATAAATCTTCAGCTTCGATATTTTTTTTAGTTCTTAAAGCGGTTTCTAAGACTGCTATATCTGAGGTAATTGCATTATATTTATCCGTTTGCCTATAAGCTAAAACTGTCTTAATCATCATAAAAGTGATGATACTATGATTATATTCTTTTTGAAAATATTCATCTAATAGTTTTACTTGGTCACGATAATCATTAGTATTACTAATACATGAATAATCTTTTTTATATATCATCATAACTAATTTTACTAAATCGTATTTTTTGAAATGTTGAGTCTTTATAGCATAATTTATAGCTTCATCTACAATATCATATACTGGATTTTCAAATTCTAGTTTTAATTTTAAATTTAATATTTCTTCATCTGTCATGTTTAACCCCTTCTTTACTATATAACATTATAGCAAAAAAAACAGATAAAAAAAAGAGCGATTTGCTCTTAGTTGATTTCAATATGATTTAAGGTTTTAGAACTTGCTATTATTTCTACGCTGACGTCATTTAGGTGAGTATAATCATAGATTTTATTGTCTTTTAAGTTATTAATAAAATCTTTATATCTTTGTTTTTCACTATTATAACCACCGGTATATGCATAGGTTATGGAATAATAGTTATACGTTTTTTCACATAAATGTTTATCTTCTAGTGTTTCACAGTAGGTGCTTGAAAAATTATAATTTGGGTCATTATATGAATCTATTTTAATATTATCTTTATCATAAGTTAGTTTAATTTTAAATTGATTATCAGGCATGGTTTCATCAATAGTTTTAGTTATTTCACCACCTAGGCGAAAGTCAATATAAACATCTTTATCTGTGGTGTAACTTTTAGTTTCAGTTTCGGTTTTAAAAGAATTTGGGGCTTTATCAATATATTCAATATTTGTTATCATATCAATGAAAAACATTGTTCCAAATGCGGTAATAATTAAGCCAATGAAAAATGGAATGATCGTGGTTTTTCCTTTAGAAAATGTTAGATTATAAATAAGCATGGTAAACCAAATAAATAAAGTGGATACACCTAATAGAAGTAAGGTAAGGCCAAATAAATCAATACCTTTAATCCAGTAAAATATTGATATAAATAATCCAAATATGGTAGCTAAATCAATACAGAAAAATGGTAATAATATAAACAAGGTAATCCATATTTTAACAATCAGTAATAGAACTGAACCAACGGTAGGACCATTTTTTTTGATTATTTTAACAGTTTTATCCTTTTTTTCAGATTCTTTTACTTTAGTATTGTTATTTTCTTCGGTGATATCTTCTTTTGTATCATCGGTTGTTTTTTTAAAATACTGTTTAAATAAAGCGATAATTATAAGAAGACCTGCGCCTAGATAAAGGGCGACAAATAATAGTAAGATAATTACTTTAATTAGGCCACTAAATGGGGAGAAAAATGTGTCAGCAAATGAAAATCCTAAATCTTTGAATATTCTAAAAGGAATAGTTAATATAGCTAATATAATAAATGTACAAAAAATTTTAATGATTATCTCAAAGACTAAGTTAAGGTTTCTTTCAGTGTCATTTTCTTTGATGTTACTAGCAAAGTCTCTAGTCATATCGGCTAATTTGCTGGCACCTTTTTTTATAAGTTTTTCTCCTTCTTCAGTAATTTTACCAATATTGCTTTCTTTCTGACCATATTCAGGATTAATTTTATAAGCGTCTAGAATTTCGCTTACAAGTTCATCTAAATTACCAAAGTCTTTGACTGCTTCTTCTTCAGTTTGACCATGTTTGACTTTTTCTTCAATGGTGTCTTTATATTCATCAATGATATCTTTTCTTTCCTTTTCATTTAAAATAGATAATTCTTTATCTAATTTTTTTAGAAATTCATCTTTAGTCATTTTTTTCACTCTCCTTGATAAAATTATTTACAGAATCACTAAATTCAGTCCATCCTTTTTTTAATTCTTTGAGTCTTTTTTGTCCTAAAACTGTAATTTTATAATATTTTCTTGATGGTCCTTCGGATGATTCTTGTAAGTATGTTTCAAAATAGTTTTCATTGGTTAATCTTTTTAAAAGCGGATAAATTGTGCCTTCGTTAACATCAACTACTTTGGATACTTCTAATACTAGCTCATAGCCATACATATCTCTTTTATCTACTGATACAAGAACAATTAATTCTAAAACGCCTTTTTTAAATTGTGAGTTCATAAATCACCTCTTCAGTGACATTATATTCTAACTACCTTGTATTGTCAAGTACTAAATTATAAAAAGTAGTTATGTTTTTGTCAACTAAGGGAAAAATGATTGAAAATACCTCTTATTTGTAGTATACTTATTTTAATAGGAGGCTATGAAAATGAACGATAAAAATCTTTTTAATGGAGATAGTTCTAAAACTTCTTATAACAATTTTTTGTTTGATTCAAAGTCGGAGGCAAGAACTAGAAAAAATTTAGAGGCTATTGAAAGTTTATTTGGAGAATGGGACGATGAAGATAAAAATAATACAGGAGAATTTAGTTTAGATAGTCAAGTAAATTCAAACTTTGATTTTAATGATTCGCCAGCTATTCAAGATAGTTCATTTGATAGTGAGCCTTCTTTGTATACACCAAGTGATGATCCTTTAGAAAAAACAATGGAAATTAAAGATGTTAATTTGCAGGAAATGAAGGAATTACAAGCTAAGTTACATGAGCTATATGATGAGCCAGTTGAAGAAAAAACAGCTAGTGAAGGTCAAAGTCAAAATAAAGGTAAATCACTCGTTAAAGCGACAAAACAAGGTATTGCTTTCTCTAATGGAAGTATGACAAGAACATTTTTGGATTGTGTAGTATTATGTTTTATAACTGCTTCTATGGGTTATGGAATGTTTATGTATATAATGACACATATTTAAGGCTTTGGCCTTTTTTTTATTTCTTTTTTATTTTAAAATTACATATATTGTTACTGAGGTGTGATTGATGTTTGAATTTTTAAAAAAGCTATTTAAAGATTTTTATCTTTTTACAGCTTCTTATTCTAATAATGTGTTCCCCGACCCTTTGTCTAAGGAAGATGAAGAAAAATACATCAAACTAGCTAATATGGGAGATAAGGAGGCACGAAATAAACTAATTGAACATAATTTAAGATTAGTAGCTCATATAGTCAAAAAGTATGATCATGGTTCAGAGATGAGTGATGATTTAATAAGTATTGGAACAATTGGCCTTATTAAAGGGGTTGATAGTTACTCTTTTAAGCACAAAACAAGACTGACAACTTACTGTGCGAGATGTATTGAAAACGAGGTTTTAATGTTTTTTAGGTCGGATAAGAAAAATAGCAAGAATATAAGTATTGATGAACCAATTGGTTTTGATAAAGAAGGAAATGCGATTACTTTTTTAGATATATTAAAAACGGATAAACCCGATTTTGCACTTGATTTACATATTCAGGATAATATTAAATTATTAAAGAAGTATTTTCAAGTTTTAACTGATAGAGAAAAAGAAATTATTATTAAAAGATATGGGTTAGATGGCAAGGATGAAATAACTCAAAAGGAAATTGCGAAAGAACTTGGTATTTCTAGGAGTTATGTATCTAGAATAGAAAAAAGAGCACTTACGAAGATGCTTAGGGAGTTTATTCGCGATAAAAAAAGTTAGGCTTTTTCTCTGCCTAAAATTAAATCAATGGAAAAGTTTTTATATATTTTACTTAAATTAAATAGAAAGCTTGTTGGAATTAAATAAATAGCGTTTTCATAATGCGCATAAGCTGATTGGCTGGTGTTTATTACCTCGGCCACTTCGCTTTGCGTTTTTTTGTTTTTAATTCTAATGTTTCTTAGATTCTTCCCTACTACCTTTAAATCAATATTAAGTGGCTTATATTTTTCGTTTGTATTTGTTAGGCCAAATAAATAATCTAAACTTAAATCGAATCTATTAGCAAATTCAATTAAGGGTGATGGTTCAGAAAATAATCCATATACAGCAAGTTAAATATATAATAAAAAGAAGACTTTTGATTAGTCTTCTTTTTCGTTTAATGTTTCTACAATTTCGTGACATCTTGGACATAGATGATTAGTTAAGTCAATTTCATTAAAGTAATTCCAACATCTTTCACATCTTTCGCCTTCAAATTTTTGAACTTGAACTCCAGAGTATTCATATTTTGAAAGTTCTTCGGCGGTTAAAATAACGTCTGAGACAATTAATAATTGTTTTAAATGAGATAGAATTGGCTTTAATGTTTCTTTATCTTCATCTCTTAGTTTTAAGAATACTTTGGCTTCTAGAGATTTACCGATTATTTTTTCATTACGTGCTTCTTCTAAAGCTTTATAAACATCATCTTTAATTCCAAAGAACAAGTCAAACATTTCTTTTAATTCTACTTCATTTTTATATGTTTTTACTTCTGGGAAATTTTCTAGGTGAATACTCTTTTCTTTTTTACCTAGAATTAATTTATATACTTCTTCACTAGTATATGGCAAGATTGGAGCCATTAATTTAATTAATGAAGTTAAAATTTCATATAAAACTGTTTGAACGCTTCTTCTTACATAACTATCAGCTTTTTCAATATATAAAATATCTTTAGTAAAGTCTAGATAGAAGTTTGAAAGTGAATTTACATAATTATTAATGATTTTATAAATTTCATCATAGTTATAATCATCATATTCTTTAATTATTTTAGAGATAATGTTATTTAGTTCAACTAACATATATTGATCAGCTGGTGGTAATTTATCATAATTTACTTTATCAGTATCTGGGTTAAAGTCAAACAAGTTACCAAGCATAAATCTATAAGTATTTCTGATTTTTCTATATGATTCTTTTACTTGGGCGAGCAATTCATCACTGAATCTAACATCCTCGGTATAATCAACACTAGCAACCCAAAGTCTTAGAATATCAGCTCCTTGTTTACCTACGACATCCATTGGTCTTACAATATTACCAATTGATTTGCTCATTTTTAAACCTTTACCATCAAGGACAAAGCCTGCAGATATTAATTCTTTATATGGGCTATGACCACTATAGGCCATACTACAAATTAATGATGAGTTAAACCAACCACGGTATTGGTCTGAGCCTTCTAGATAAACATCAGCTGGGTATGGTAATTTTCTTTCAAGCAAAGTGCCAGCCCAAGATGTTCCAGAATCAAACCAAACGTCCATGATATCGGTTTCTTTGGTAAATTTACCGTTTGGACTAGCTGGGTTAGTATAATCTTTTGGGAGCAGGTCTTTAGCGTCCTTTTCAAACCAAATATTTGAACCATATTTCCTAAATAGTGAGGCAACATGCATCATGACATCATAGTCAACGATGGCTGAGCCATCTTCATTATAGAAAATTGGAATTGGAACACCCCATGCTCTTTGTCTAGAAATACACCAGTCTCCCCTATCTCTAATCATGTTATAGATTCTAGTTTTACCCCAATCAGTATGAAATTTAACATTGGTATCTAATTCTTTTAAAATTTCATCTCTAATTTTATCGACACTACAGAACCATTGTTTAGTGGCTCTAAAGATGATTGGTTTTTTAGTACGCCAATCATGAGGATATGAGTGGGTAATTTTCTTTAATTTTAATAAATAACCATTTTCTTTTAACCATTTTGGGATTTCCTTATTAGCTTCTTCAACTGATAATCCTTTAAATATCCCAGACTCTTCGTTTAAAATACCTTGATCATTAACGCCATTAACCATGCCTAGGTTATATTTTTTGCCAATGACAAAGTCATCTTCACCATATGATGGAGCGGTATGAACTAGACCTGTTCCAGCATCTAAGGTTACATGGTCACCTGTGACAACTGGTGAAGTTCTATCCATGAATGGATGAGCATATTTTACTCCTTCTATATCACTACCTTTAAATGTTGAAACTTTTTTATAATTTTCAAAGCCAAATTCGTTCATTAAATCTTTTAATAAGTCAGTGGCAACAATATAATGTTCTTCTTCTACTTTGACTCTGGAATAATCAAAATTTTCACCAACACAAACGCCTAAATTACCTGGCAAAGTCCAAGGGGTAGTTGTCCAAATGACTAATTTATCTCCTTCTTTTACATGTTTATTTCCTTCAACAACTGTAAAGGCAACATAAATTGAAGGATCAGTTTTATCTTTATATTCGATTTCAGCTTCAGCTAAGGCGGTTTCGCTACTTGGTGACCAATATACTGGTTTTAGTCCTTGGAAGATTAAACCTTTTTCAGCCATTTTAGCGAATACTTCGATTTGTCTAGCTTCGTATTCTGGTTTTAAAGTGATATACGGATGTTCCCAATCAGCAATAACGTTTAATTTTTTGAAATCATCCATTTGGGTTTGTACTTGTTTTAGGGCATATTCTTTACAGTATTCTCTAAATTCAAAAGTACTCATTTTCTTTCTATCAATGCCACTATTAGTAACTGCTTGTTCAATTGGAAGGCCATGGGTATCCCATCCTGGAATATATTCAACATAATATCCTTCCATCATTTTAGAACGATTAATAAAGTCTTTTAAAATTTTGTTTAAAGAGTGACCTAAATGAATGTTTCCGTTAGCATACGGTGGGCCATCATGAAGAATAAATGGTTTATTACTTTTATTTTTATTTTTAATTAGGTTATACAAATCCATTTCATTCCACTCTTCACGCTGTTTAACTTCATTTTCAGCTAAATTACCACGCATTTTAAATTCTGTTTTTGGCATTAATAATGTGTCTTTATAATCCATAAAATACATCTCCTTATTTTATTTTTGTTTTGTTTTGAATTAATTTTATCATTTATAAGTTTTTGATAATTATTTAAAAATTGTTCTAAATCACTTGAAGAAATGTTTTTTTGTCTAAATTCATCCCAAAAATTATTTATAACTTTTTTATCTTGAGTTAATGATTTAAAAAATTCATTAACTTTAGTGTAGATAATATCATCTTTACGATAATTTAAATAATATTCATATGATATTTTTTGAAAGTTTTGTTCATATATATATTGCTTTAGAGATTCTGTTACGATGATAAAACTTTCAGGATTTTGACAAGGAATAAAATCAATGGTGATTTCATTTTGAGCAAAGTCTTTATATATTCCGGTACCTTGAGCAATAGCCTTCATTAATTTTAAAACAAAGTCAATACCAATTATTTCTGTGCCATGCGTGCCAGCAATAACAACTAAATGCTTATGACCATGACCAATTGAGTAATGCTCTATAGGAAAGCCACATGGTGAAAATGCAATGGCAGGATGTTTTGTTACTTTGTTTTTATAGTTATTATGGGTTAATTCATATAAGTATTTATTTAATTTATCATAAGTGATAAAGAGCATTATTTAACTCCTTTTTTTATTCCACCACCATTATATTCACTTAAAATACTTGATGTAAAACTAGAGGTTTTTCTTTTTTCATTTTTATAGTCTTTGATTGCTGATTTAATTAATTCATCGGTCAACGTTTTATAGTCTTTGCCTTTTGGAGTATATAAATAAAAGGCAAGTGAACCTGGAATAGTGTTTGGTTCGTTAACGTATATTTCTTTAGTTTTTCTATTAACTAAAAAGTCTATACGACAAACACCTTTTAGGTTTAGCATTCTAAATACTTTCTTTGATATTTCATATATTTTCTTTTCCATTTCTTCTGAAATATTGGCAGGTACTTCAAATTCACTATTTGACATTGAATTTGGAGTTTTAACTGAACCTTTTAGACCTTTACCTTTTGCGCCACCTAGGTATTTATCTTCAAAAGTTAAAAGTTCATGTTTCATTTTCATTTCAGCTATGAAACTTGTTTCAGAATATTCATAGTTACCACAAACTGCACAGTTTAATTCTTGTAGATTTGGAATCATTTCTTCGACAACTATTTTTCTTTCATATTCGGTGGCTTCTTCTATTTTTGTTTCTAATTCATCTTTATTATGAGCCACACCAATACCAATAGTACTGCCTAGGTTAGCTGGTTTAACAATTACTGGATATCCTAGTTTTTCTATTTGATTTATGATATTTTCTTTATTCATGTTATATTCATAATCATAAAACCATACGTATTTTGGTGTTTTTATATTATTAGCTTCTAAAACTTGTTTTAAAACAGCTTTGTCTTGACCTAAAGCAGCTCCTAAGACTGAAGGCCCAACTACTGGAAGGTCTAATGTTTCGAGATAGCCAGCTAAAGATCCATCTTCAACACCTTTTCCATGAACAATTGGAAAAGCGACATCAATGGTATTAACGTTTCTGCCAAATAAACCTTTGATTTTTTGCAAAACAATGTCATTTCCTTTACGACATATGGTTATTTCTTTGACATATTTTTTCATACTATCAAAGTATTTGAATGTTTCCATATCTCTTAAGGCATTGCCTGTATAAAAATGACGGTCTTTACTAATATAAATAGGTATAATTTCATATTTTTCTTCATCAATATTTTCCATGGCTTGGAGAGCTGAGATAATACTTACTTCGTGCTCTACTGAATCACCACCAAAGAATACTCCAATTTTAATCATTATAAATCACTCCTTTATTTTTCGTTAAATATATCTGGTAAATCATTTTCTAAAAGAACGTAGGTTTCATTTTCTTTTAATGTTTGAATTAATGGAAAGGCTTTTAACACATCATTTATGATATGAATTTTACTTTCATCAAAATTTTTCTCTTTTAAGCCTTCTAGTATTGGTTTAGTTTTTTCTGCTCCAACTAAAATTACTTCGTCGGTGCTTTCAGCTATTTGGGTACCGAACTCTTTATTTTTTTTATATTCTTCATCGCCTAGTTCAATCATACCTGGAGTTACAACTATATGTTTTCCTGGCATCATTTTTAGAACATCTAAGGCCATTTTAGCTCCAGTTGGATTAGAGTTATAGGCATCATCTATGATATTTATATTACCGATTTTTTTTAGCTCTAAACGATGTTCGACAGCTTTAACTTTAGCAACGCCAGCCTTTAGTTGTTCTATTGTCATACCAAATTCACGCCCTAAAGCAATACCGGCTAGAATATTATAGACATTAGCATAACCTAATAATTTTGTTTCAAACTGATATGGTTTATTACTATCTTTAAAGTAACAGTCAAATTTTGTTCCATTTGGACTTAATTTAATATTTGTGGCTCTAACATCGACATCTTCACTATCAATACCAATCCATTTGATTTTACAATTATTTTTTATTTTATAGTTTCTTTGCCATTCATCATCACCGTTTAAAATACCGAGGCCATCACTTGGCAATGATTCTATTAATTCAAATTTGGTTTTTTGAATGTTTTCTCTACTGCCAAAGGTGGCAAGATGAGCAACTCCTATTTTAGTAATGATACCGTATTTTGGATGAACTAAGTTGCAAAGTTCTTTAATGTCACCACTTTGACAAGCGCCCATTTCGGCAATGAAGACATCCGTGAATTTATCTAAGTAATTATTTATGGTAATCATTAAGCCAAATGGGGTATTGAAATTTTTGGGAGTTGGCAAGGAGTTATATTTAATATTTAAAATGTCATTTAAAATATTTTTACTACTGGTTTTACCATAACTTCCAGTGATGCCTATGACTTTTAATGTTTTCATACTTTTTATTTTATGAATGGCTTTATTTTTGAAATAAAAACCAACTAAGCTTTCGACTGGAGTATTTATTAAAAGAGCTAGTAAAATATACAGATTATTCAAGTAAGCAAATAATCCTAAAATTAAATAACAATAAACTAAATTACTTTTATTTACAAATAAGGACATAACAATTATTGGTATTAATACTACTAATATGTTAGTAAAGGTTAAACGTTTAACTCTAGCTGTATATTTAAGTGGCAATTTATTTTGTGATTGTTTTCTTTCTAATAATAAATTTGCTATTAAAAATAGATATATAAAATTAAAACATAATATTAGTAAAAAGGTATTATCTATAAAAATAAATACGGATAGTAATATAAAGATAATACTAAGATTTTTAAAGGCTTTAGTTTTATTTTTATTCAACCATTTTAAATAGGTTTTTTTTCGGTTATATTTATTTTGTTGAAGCATGTGCATAGAGTCTTCACTTCTAAAGAAAATGTATACAAAATATATAACCGAAGATATTAAAAATTCTTTTGTCATGTTACTTCTCCTTTATAAAATTTCTTATTATGGAAACGGTTTGGTTTATCCTTTCTAAATATGCATAATGAGTACATCCTTCATATGGAATAACAGCTGAGTCATTAATTAAGGTTTCTAGTTCGTAAGCATCTTCAATTGGTACAGCGATGTCATTGGTACCCCATATGATGATTGTTGGACATTTTATTTTTTTGACGTTTTCAGTTATGTCGGTATTTACGTGCTTAACTAATATATTTCTCATCATTGGACTAGCGTTTCGATAATCTGTAGAGCCTATATGCTTTTTCATAGTTTCGGCAAGTTTATTTAACCCTGGAATTTGTTTTAATTTTTTTAAGGTTTTAATTTTTAAACTATTAGGGTTTTTCTTTACTTTAAATGGGCTACCAAATAAAATTAGTTTTTTTGTTTGATACATGCTGGCATAAAGTAAGCTTATTTTACCACCAAAAGAATGACCAATTAAAATTGGGTTATCAATATTTAAACTTTTTAGTAATTCATGAATCATATTTGTGAAGTCTATTAAGTCCCATATTTCTTTAGGTTCTTCACTTTTACCATGACCAGGAAAGTCAATGATGATAACGTCATAGTCAGTTAAATTATCGCCTACTGGTTTCATCATTTCGATATTTTGTCCCCAACCGTGTAATAGGACAACTGTCTGACTATTTATATTACCGTACCTTATATAATTTATATTAGTGTTTTTATAATTAAACATTTTTGTCACCTACTCATAATTATAGCATATCATTTACATTTTGGGCAATAATATCAAGAACAAAGGCCAAATTTTATTTGTTTTTTTAGTTTGTTGGATATACTTTTTATTAATATAAAATCGCCCTTGTCTTAGGACGATTTTATATTAATAATTTTTAATAGAAAAGTTTATAATTCTAAATCATCAATATCGTCGATTATTTCAAGCTGCGATTCAATAATATTTTTAAGTCTACGTTTTAAAACATTGATATTGCGCTTCATGGTTTCAGCATCATTTTCTATTTTTTCGGCTTTAATTAGGGCATCATTAACGATTCGGCTAGCGTTTTTTTTGGCGTCATCTAAGATTATTTCGCTTTCACGGTGAGCAGATATTTTTAATTGGTCAGATGTTTTTTGAGCCATCATGATAGCTCTATTTAGAGTGTTTTCCATTCTTTCGTATTGTTCAAGCTTTTCTTTCATGGCGCTTGTCTGTTCAATACTAGCTTTAAGCTTTTTTATTTCTTCATTTTGATTTTCTATCAGTTTATTTTTTTTATCAATATCAGCTATCATTTTTTCGACCCTTCTAATAACTTGATCTAAGAAGTTATTAACTTCATCAGGGTCATAACCTCTCATGACTCTTGTAAATTTTTCCATAAATTCAACCTCACCTCGGCGCTTTCGCCCATTTTTTTACCACTCTATATCTATATTGTTATTATCGTGAATACCTTTTCCTTCAGTATCATTAGTTATTTTACCTTGAACACTAACATTATTCGGCGTACATAGGAAAATTCCGCCACCTATTTTTTGCAAGTCCCCACCTATTGCATAAATAGTTCCACTTAAGAAATCAACAATTCTTTTTGCTTGTTCAGGGGTTACTCTTTTTAAATTCACAACTACTGTATTTCTTTTCTTTAGATGGTCAGCGATTTGTTGTGATTCAGAGTAAGCTCTTGGCTCTAATAAAATCATTTTAGCGCCGCCCTCTTCAGTTAAAGCTTCTTCAGCTTTTAAATCATAGTATTGATCATTTGATGGTGCGGAAAAGACATCTTCTTCTTCACCAATGATTTTTTTTATCAAACCCATATTTATCCTCCTTAGTTTTAATACTTTGCTATAGATAATTTTATCATAGAATTGGGAAAAAGAAAATGGTTTTTGTTTTTCTTTTGTTATTTTGTGTAAAGTAAACCATTAAATACTATTTTTTTAGATAAAATTTGATTTTAAACTACACTTTATTTCTTTTTTTAGGTAAAATTGTTTTAAAGGATGTATGATTTATGGCAAAAAGAAAGGAAAAAAGGACAAGAAGGAAATTTTTAATATTTACGTTTATTTTAATCATAATTTGTGTGATTATCATAGGTTATATGTTTTTAAATAAAGAAGCTTTTTTAAGTAAAATCAATTATACAATTAGTGGAAATATTACTTATTATGATATTTATGGTATTCATATGAATTTTGAAGGTGATTTTGAATTAGATGATGGTTTTAGTAATCCTAAGCTTGTTTTAGCAAACGCATCTAAAGAAAAGGTTATTTCATGGAATTTAGAAAATGAAAATAGCAAGTACACATTTAAAACGAGTGATTATATAAATGATGGAATTAATTTGGAAGGTTTAGATAATGGTACTTATTATTTTTTGATTAAGGTTAATAATAAGGATGGTAAGGATGTATATTTTCCTCTTATTAATAAAACTGAGTATAGTGATTTAACATACTATACTTTGACAAAGAATGACAGTAATAAGGTTATTGATATTAACTGGGATAAGTATCAAGGTAATGAGGTTTTAGGATTTCATATTAAAAATACTAAGTTACCTAAGGATGTTTATGATATTACAATTGATCCTGGGCATGATGGGAATGATGCGGGTATGATTGTGTGTGCGAATGGAGATGTTCCTAATAGTTTGGGAGAATGTTCGAGAAGTAAAGCTTATAAAGAATCTGATATTAATTTTACGGTTTCTAAGGCTTTGAAGGGCGAACTAGAAAATTTAGGGTATAAAGTTAAATTAACTAGGGATAGTAAAGATGATACAGTACCTACTTATGGAAAAATGGGTAGTGGAACGACAGCTAATGCGACAAAATCTAAATTTAATATAGCTCTTCATCACAATTCAACTAATGTGCCTGGTGGTATGTCATCTACTCATGGTTTAGAGGTTTATGTGGCTGGGGATAGTAAGTTTGATTTAGCTAAATTATTTGTTGAAAAGGTATGCGAATATGGAAAAACTTCTACTTCTACTAAAGAAGAATTTAAGGTTGAAGATGGAATTTATCAAAGATTTTCAGATGACGGTATAACACCTTACTATTATATGATTAGAGAAGTTGGAGGTATTGCGACCCACGCTTATGTGGATGGAAGTAATACTAAATATGACGAAAATCCTTATTATAATTCTAATAATACTGCTGAAGGATATTTATTAGAACTTGGTTATATTGATAATGTTAAAGAGCTTGAAAATATTTTAGATAATTCAAATGGGTATGCGAAAGGAATTGCTTTAGCAATAGATGAATATTTGAGCATTTAAAAGATATATCATTTTTTGATATATCTTTTATTTTTTTACAAGCCTTTTGTTATGTGTTTTTTTATTAGCAAGCGTTCCAAGACCTATAATAGCAAGGGATGAGATAGCTAATACACTTGGAAATGATTTTTTATGGCCAATTATTCCAGCAAGTCCAATACTAAATATGACTGATGCGATAGTAGCGCTAAATAAGGCGACTAACCCTGGTGAATTTTTCTTTTGAAGGCTATATCCTGTTTGTTTTGGTTTTAGCTGACTTGTTTTTTGATTGTTGGTAACTTTATTAGTATTTTCTTTTGCCTTTTCTGTTTTAGAAATATATGTAACAGCCGGTTTATTTATTTTAATTATTTTATTCTTTTTCATAGTGAGATTTACTGTTTTAGCTACCGCTTTTGAATGTTTTTCTTTTTCCTTTGACTGTTTTAGCTTATTTATTTGATTTTTTTTCATTTCTCCCATAATCATTTTGTGTTTAGGACTGATATATGGGGTTATAGTAATAACTTTAGTAAATAGTTTTTTTTGCTCTGAGATGCGACTAGTTTCATGTTCTTTTGAAGGTTTAATCTCTATTTTTTTCTTTTGATTTATATTTTCTTTTTGGCTTTCATTTTTTAAAGTTGTAACTTTAGATAATTCTTTTTTTGGGATTTCACCAATACCTTTTTGATGTTTGTTATTTTCACTTTTTAAATGTTTATTTTGTCCAATAATTGTGAATACTGCGGCCCCACTTTCACCAGAATCGTTTTCAGTTAAGTATGTTAAATTTTTATTCAATATTATTATAGAAATATTACTTATGGATGTGTTTAAACTTAATAACCCGAAAATTTCATATGCACTTATATTAGTAAATATTGCTTTTATAAAATCATTTTGGGATAATGTAATTTTTCTCACAAGCATTCTTCCTTTCTAATATTGAATAATTATTAAAATTTGATTTTTTCGTTTAAGTAATTTTTTAACTGCTTTATTTTTATGACATCTTGTTTCATGGTGTCTCTATCTCTTACTGTTACAGTGCCATTATTAATTGTTTCATCATCTATTGTTATACAAAATGGAGTTCCAGCTACATCTTGTCTTCTGTATCTTTTACCAATATTACCTGTTTCATCATATGTTATTATAAAGTCTTTGGAAAGCATATCGTATACTTCTTCGGCTTTTTCTTTATGATGTTTTTTGACAAGTGGTAGAACTGCGGCTTTATAAGGGGCTAAGAATGGATGAAAATGCATTACTTCTCTAGTGGTACCGTCTTCTAGTGTTTGATTTTCATAAGCATTACATAAGATGGCTAAAGCAAGGCGGTCTGCTCCAACACTTGATTCAACGACAGTTGGTAATATTTTTTCATTAGTATCTGGGTCAAGATAACGCATTGAATTACCCGAATATTCTTCATGTCTAGATAAATCATATGTCCCTCTATGATGTGTTCCCCAAAGTTCATCAAAGCCAAATGGAAATCTATACTGAATATCACAAGCGGCTTTACAGTAGAAAACTAATTTTTCATGGTCTTTAAATCTAATATCATCTTTTTTGATACCTAAATTAATTAAGAAATCCCAAGCTTTTTGTTTATAGTTTTCATAAAAATTCATTGAATCTTCGTCTTTACAGAAAAGTTGGTGTTCCATCTGTTCAAATTCAACGGTTCTAAAGGTAAAATTTCCTGGAGTGATTTCATTTCTAAAGGCTTTACCTATTTGACCAATTCCAAATGGTAGTTTAGCTCGCATTGATTTTTGAACATTTAAGAAGTTGACAAACTCTCCTTGGGCTGTTTCACCTCTTAAATATACTTTAGATGAGTCATCTTTAATAACTCCTCTACTTGTTTCAAAAAGTAAGTTAAACTGTCTAATTTTGGTCCAGTTTGATTTACCACATTTTGGACATTTGATGTTATGCTCGATGATATAATTATATAATTCTTCATCGTTCATGGAGTCCCCATCGATTTCAGGGTTATATTCTTCGATTAATTTATCAGCTCTTTGTCTTGCTTTACATTCTTTACAATCGATTAGTGGATCTGAGAAGTTTTGAACGTGGCCTGATGCTTCCCACACTTTTGGATTCATTAAAATGGCGGCATCAACGCCATAGCTATGTTTACTTTCCCCTATAAATTTCTTCCACCAAGCTTTTTTTAAATTGTTTTTAAGTTCTACTCCAAGTGGTCCGTAATCCCAAGTGTTTGCAAGTCCTCCATATATTTCACTACCTTGAAATATAAATCCATATTGTTTACAAACACTTACTAATTTTTCCATTGTTAATTTTTCCATAATTACCTCCTAATTAAAAAAACTCCTAGCAATATATAAGGACGGTATTACCGCGGTTCCACCTTATTTATTCTAGAAGAATCACTTTCTAATATATGACTCTGGGTTTCCAAGCCCGTCATCGCCTTTCAATATATATTTTTATTTTATGTTTTTCTTTTATTTTAGTCAAGTTAATTTGTTAATTTTTGTAAATTTTTTATAAAACTTTTACTTTTTAAATATAAGCCAGTATATCTAGAATAGTAGTCATCCAAAAAGTGATTTATTTCATTTTTAGATTTGGGACTTATATCTAGTTTAGAAATTTTTTCAATATCGACATAATAAAACATTCTAATTAGCTTAATGGTTTTATCACTGACCATATTTTCATTAGTATAGCAGTCTTTACAAACGTAACCACCACGATAACTAGATAATGTTACGATACCTGTTTTTCTACCACATATAGCGCATGAATCAATTATTGGCATGACACCTAGAAATTCTAAGTATTTAAGTTCT
Source organism: uncultured Bacilli bacterium (assembly GCA_944358535.1). Lineage (GTDB taxonomy): Bacteria > Bacillota_I > Bacilli_A > RF39 > UBA660 > Coprosoma. The sequence goes on from CALVRH010000003.1 coordinate 30,776, forward strand.
AGAATATTCATGATAACTAGTGGGTCAAATCCTTCATCAATTTTTTTTAAACTTTGAATTAATAAATCAAAGATATGAGGATTATTATTTTGTTTGATAACTCCTTCACTTAGTTCTAAAATATAAGCTGCATAACTAATTGAAGCAATATCTTTTTTTAAGTTTTTAAAATTATCTAGGATACTTACTTCTTTTAGGGTAGATATTTTATTTTCTTTATAGTAGATAATGAATGTTCCATAGGTTAATTTTGAGGAAACACTTCTAAGTGGGCTTTTTATATTTTTACAGCCTTTAGCCATTAGTGAGATTAAACTTTTTTCTTTGGTTATGACATTTATTATTTTACTAGTTTCACCATAGCTAGTTTCATTCACGATTATTCCCGTTACTTCTTCTAGATTCATCTTCTTCCTCTTTTTCTTTGTATTTTAAATAGTATTCAATTTTACCAGTTAATCTAAATAGATTCCATAAATCTTGCTTTTCCATGTTATCACCTATTAATATTGTGGTAATATTAGTTATTTTTTATTCAGTAAAGTCATTGAAGTTAAATTCAGCAAGGTATTTTTCTTTTTCTCGCCATTTTTCAATGGTTTTAACATATAGTTCTAAATAAACTTTGGTACCTAAAATTTTTTCTAAATCTTTTCTAGCCATAGTTCCGATTTTTTTAATCATACTACCGCCTTTACCAATGATGATTTTTTTTAAGGCATCTCTATCGACAATAATGGCAACATTTATTATATTTTTATCTTTGTCTTTGACAATTTTTTCTAAGACACACGTTACAGAATGTGGCACTTCTTCTTTAGTTAACCAAAGTATTTTTTCTCTGACGATTTCAGCAATCATAAACTGTATACTTCTATTAGTGATTGTATTATCCTCAAAGTATTTAATACTATCTGGCAAATAATCCTTTATTACTTTGATTAATTCATCTATGTTTTTATTTTTTAAAGCAGATATTGGGACTATTTCTTGAAAGTCATATAAGTCTTTATATTCGTTTATTTTTAAGAATATTTCATCTTTAGATAGTCCATCTATTTTGTTGATTACTAAAATGACTGGTTTATTTATATTTTTTAATCTTTCGATAATATATTTATCCCCTTTACCTAAACCAGCTTTAGCATCGATTAACAAACAGATAACATCTACATCATCAATACTATAGTAAGCTCCTTTATTTAGCATTTGGCCTAGTTTATTTGTTGGTTTATGGATGCCTGGGGTATCAACAAAAACTATTTGAGTATCTTCGTTATTATAGATACCTTGAATTATGTTTCTAGTGGTTCCAGGCTTATCGGAAGTTATGGCTATTTTAGTTCCGATAATTTGGTTTATTAATGTTGATTTACCGACATTTGGTCTTCCTACAAAACTTACAAATCCTGCTCTCATATTATCCTCCTATAAATAGTAAAATTTTTGGTATAAAGATGATACATCCAATTACTATGGCTGTTAGGCCAAAAACTAAGACGGCTGCAGCTGCGGTATCTTTGGCTATTTTGGCAAGTGGATGAACTTCTTTAGTAACTAAATCGATTGTGGCTTCAATACTTGTATTTATGAGTTCAGTTGCGATAACTAAACCAATTATTAAAGTTAAAACTAGCCATTCTATTAGAGATATTTTAAAGAAGATGCCGGCGATAATGACTAAAATAGTAGCTAAAGTGTGAACTAGGATATTTTGTTCATATTTAAAAGCATATTTTAGACCATCAAAAGCATAAGTAAAGCTTTTGAATAGTCTTTTGAAGCCTTTCTTTTTTAAATCATCTCTTGAGACCATAGGCATTTAAAATCTCCTCCTGCTTTTGAAACATTACTTTTTCTTCTTCTTTAGTCATATGATCATATCCTAGTAAATGAAGTAAGCCATGAATGGTTAAGAAACCCATTTCTCTTGCTTCACTATGGCCATATTCTTTAGCTTGAGCTTTCATTTTTGAAACGCATATATAAATATCTCCTAAGAGTCTGCCAAATTCAAAGGGAATATTTCCATCACCATCTTCTAAGGCGAAGCTTATGACATCAGTCTCTCTATCAATGTTTCTATAATCTTTATTCAATTTTCTTATTTTTTCACTATCTACAAAGATGACATTGAAAGTAACGTTAGTTAAGTTTTCGTGTTTTAAGGCAAAATCAATTATTCTTTTTTCTTCTTCGATGTCTATTTTTTCATCTGTTTCATTAAATACTTCAAAATTGTTCATTACTACACTCCTAATTCTATTAAGTTAAACATGTACATTGCCATAAAAATGGCACATAACACTATAATTATATTATAAACAATAGGATTTTTCAACATTTCTGGTAAGTGAACATTAATAAGGTCTAAAAATTTATATATGAGAAATCCAAGGATTCCGCCAATGATATTTAAGATGATATCGTCAATATCAAATACTCTACCGATTAATAATTGTGTTGTTTCAATGGAAGCAGATACTAATAAGATTAAAAGAAAAGCCGATAGTGGTTTTTTTAGTTTGAGATAATAAGATACGAAAAATCCATAAGGAATAAACATGATGATATTTCCTAAAACGTTTTTTATGAATAATTTACTACCAAAGGAATATCTAAACATTTCTTTAAATGGAACAAAGTTAGAGCTAGACCAACCGACATCTTGAAAGGTTACGACATAGAACAAACACAATACGTAGATTATGAATATTAAAGCAAGAAGTTCTCTATATAAAATTATTTTTTGTTTATTTTTGATGAGATAAACTAGTCGCATGCTGATAGCAATAACACTACTAATTAGGATGGTTGGCCAAACCTCACCTAGTATTTCTAAAATACTACTTCTAATCAAGTACATCACCCAATTTCTGCATAGTCAGTTATGTTTTCGTAAACTGCAAAAAACATTTCTACTTCTACTATACTCTCTTTTACGGTGCTTTTCAAATATTTGCTTCTAATGATGTATTCTTCTTTGGATAAATTTTTTTTGATGTCGTTTTCAGCTTTTTGTTTAGCTTTATAAATTGCTTCTTCGACAGTTAGAATTTCGTCTTTAACTTTTGTTTCGGTTTGTTTTTGTTTGACTATTTTAAATGGAATTAGGTTATGTTTTAATATTTCTTTTTCTTCTATTTGCTTGGTTTTAAATTTATTAAATGTAAGTTCTAAAGTGTGATTTAAGAATTTTATAGCATAGACATTTTTTGTGTTTTTGGTTTTTGTTTCCTTAAAGGTAAATATGGGATATTCAGTTTTAGTGACATACCAAACTTCAGCAAAGGCTTTACCTTCGGCCTTAACTTTACCTTTTACTTCATCGTTAAATATTAGTTCTCCACTAACAATTAAGTCTCCTTTTTTGACGTAGTCGTTCATATCTTTAACGATATCACCTTTTTCGGCGATGACTTTTTTTAAAACACCATCTTTTTTGGCAATGATGTTTCTAGGGGTATTATCATTATCTTTTTTTACAATGGTTCTTTCTTCTACTCTGACGGTATATTTAGTTCCGTTTTCTTCGATTTCGAGCCATTCTATTTTGTCTTTATATTTATTTAAAATATTTTCTTTTATTTGACTTATTTTGCTATATGATTTTTTTAAGGAAAATGGTTTGATGTTTTCTTTTTTTAGTTCGGATAAAATTAGATTCCTAATATCTTTATTAGAATGAATGACTTCAACATTAAAGATTATATGGGTGAAGATTAGAAATATGATGAAGGCTATTACTGTTATAATGATTAAATGTCTAGAAATTTTTAATTTTCTTTTTATTTTAATTAAGCCAAAGACGTCTAGTTCGGTTACTTCATAGATACTTTTTATTTTTAAAACTGTTTCATAGTCTTTTTTATAAATGATGATATCTACTTGATTTTTGTCAATGTATTTTAAAGATAAGATTTCGATTTTATTTGTTCTTAATTTTTTGATGAACCTATTTATGTTTTTCCCTTTGATATTTAAGGAAATTTTACTTACTAATTTATCAATCATTGAAATTCGATGTTTTTGATTTTCCCTAAGATTAAAAGTTCATCATTGAGTAATTTTGAGATTGTTAGGTCTTCTCCTTTTATGATGACTAGACCATTTTGAAATCTGACAATAATTTTGGTATCGTCAAAATGATCAATTTCGCTATAGTTTACAATGTCTATTCGGTCAGTTAAGATAGTTATTTTAAATTTATCTTCTAAAATATAACTGCGAAGATTATTCAACATGATATCACCCATATAATTTTATGGGGATGAGTTTTTAAATATACTAATAAATAGTTATTATTTCGTCATAAACATGTAATTTATAAGTCATTTTTATCACCTAAGTATATTTTAAAATACATTAGTTATAAAAAATGTCAAAAAAAAGCAATTTTATTTGCTTTTTAAAATTTATCTTATTTTTTATCTTTAAACATTTCCGAAATTGTCGTTCCTAGAGTGGCTAAGTCTTGCAGGTTAGATGGAACGATTATTTTAGTTGCTTGGCCATTAGCCATTTTAGCTAGAGCATCAAAGCTTCTTAGGGTTAAGACTGATTTATCAGCACCAGCTTCTTTTAAGTTTTTAATAGCAGTAGCCTCGGCTTCACTACGCTTTAGGATGGCTTCAGCTTCACCTTCGGCCTTTTTAATTTGCGCTTCTTTAGCTGCTTCTGCCTCTAAAATCAAGCTCTCTTTTTGTCCTTCGGCAATTAATACACTTGATTTCTTTTCACCTTCGGCTTGCAAGATTTTTTCTCTTCTTTCTCTTTCAGCGCGCATTTGTTTTTCCATTGCTTCTTGAATATCATGAGGTGGCAAGATGTTTTTAACTTCGACACGGTTGATTTTAATTCCCCATGGATCTGTTGCTTCATCTAGGATTGAACGCATTTTTGAATTTATAATGTCTCTTGATGTTAAAGTTTGATCTAATTCTAATTCACCTATAATATTTCTTAGGGTTGTGGCAGTTAGGTTTTCAATAGCGCTTATTGGATTTTCAACACCGTATGTATATAATTTTGGATCGGTTATTTGAAAGTATACAACGGTATCGATTTGCATAGTAACATTATCTTTGGTAATTACTGGTTGCGGTGGGAAATCTTTAACTTTTTCTTTTAGACTAATTACTCCAGCTATTCTATCAACAAATGGAATTTTTACATGAAGTCCGTTAGCCCAGGTTGTGTAATAAGAACCTAATCTTTCAATGATATAACATTTTGATTGTGGCACTACTTTTATATTTGGTATGACAATAAATAATACTAATACTAAAATAACGATAAATACTGACATATTATTCTCCTATCTTTTCGACTTTTATTTTTACCCCTTTTATTTCTAACACTTTAACTAAATTACCTTGTTGAATTGTTTTATCAGCAAAGGCGGTCCATCTTTTACCATCAACTTTAACTTCGCCATTTTCATTTTTACTTATTTTTTCAGTGACAACACCAGTCATACCAATAATTCTATCTATATTGGTATGTATTTTGTGTTGTTTAATGAATTTGGTTAAAAATGGCTTGGTGGTAATTAATAATATGACGCCGGCAACAACAAATGTACCAAATTGAAGTAAATAGTTGTCGACAAATAATGATATTATTAAAGCTAATATACCGCTTGCAACAAACCAGATGGTTGTTAAATTGACTGTTGTGATTTCAATTAAAGCGAGTAAAATAACGATTATTAACCATACTACCCATTGTTCCAAACTTATCGCCTCCTACTTATATAGTATAGCATAGTGACTATTAAATTACAATAAAAGCTCCGAAAAAGTTATTCGGTGCTTTTGTTTTATTTACATAAATATTTGCGTAAAATTATTATCTTGTTCTTCCTTTGACTTGTTCTTGAGTTTCAGTCATTGGCTGGGTGTTAAGACTATTTAAATAAGATGAAAGGTCAAATTGATTATTATTTAAACTAGTTTGTTCTTTAGGTTGACTATCTTGTGGTATAAATGAATTTGTCTCTTCAATAATAGGTGACGTTTTCCAATTAGCTGTTACTTCATCATTAGAGGCAGTAAGTGTACCTGGATAATCTGGATTTGTTGATTCTAAAATTATATTACCATTATTTATTTTAGTATCATCAAAGTCTGATATTTCATCGACTAATGATGATTCTTCTACTTGTGGCTCTACTGTAGTTGTTTCTTCTTTAGGCTCTACGGTGGTTGATGGCTTTTCTACATGTTTAGATGCTTTTTGTTCTGAATTAGCTTTGCGCTTTTTAGCAAATTCTGCCTCTTCTTCTTTAAGAATGTCGTCAACTCTTTTTTTTGAATCGAAGTTAGAATCAGCTTTTTTTGGAGCTAATTGTACGATGATTTCATCCATTTCGTCTATTTTGGCATTAGCTTTATCACTTTCATTATTTAAAGTTCTTAGACTAGAACCAGCTCTTTGGTTTTGTTTATTTAAATCAACATTTTCAGCTTCAAGCCTAGCAATATCATCTTTTTCATTTCTGATAGTTTCTCTATTTTCTTTAACTCTTTCTCTTCTGCCTTCAATTTCTCTATTTAATTTATCTTTCTCGATTTGACGTTCAGCCTCTTCAGCTTGAGTAATCCTTTTAATGGTTTGTGCTTCTTCAAGTCTAACACTTATAAAGCGTTCTTCAGTAAGCAATTCGCCAGTTTTTGTTTTATTTTCTCTTTCTTCATCAGAAAATGAATTATAATAATCTTCCCAAGTGTTAAAGCTTATTAAATCTCCATATTTCTCATTTAAATCTTTTAATGTTTCAGGATCTGATTTTTTAGGCTCATCTATTTGGTTTGCCTCCTTTATATCATTCCTTTTAGCTGGTATAATATGCAAATTTATTGGAATTGCAGTTTTAGCTGGTTTTGCTTTATCCATTATATCATCTTTACTTACACGTTTACCAGAAATAACTTTTTTAGAAGTATTTTCAGTTTCTTTATCGTTGTTTTCTACATTCTCTTTTTCATCTTGTTCATCTTTATTTTTTATAAAACTATTTATGATATTTCCAAAAATTGTTTTATGTTCAGTTGGTTCATCGATTTTGCCTTTTTCTTTATCATCTTGCTCTGTTGTTTCAGCAGCTTGCTCAGGTTCCTCGCTTTGACTATTTGGAAGTGCTGATTCAGGTTCGATAGTTGTTTCTGTTTTAATAGATGGTTCCTCATTTTGAATATTTGTAAGTGCCGGTTCTGTTTCGATAATTGGCACTGTTTTAATAGAAGGTTCTACAGTAGAAGATTTTTCTATTGTTGGCGCTTCTTCTAAAGCGCTTATAACTTTTTTTAAGGCTTTGACAACTACAAATTTCACACTTGGAATATGCATTGTGTCTCTTTTTTCTTTAAGAGCTGTAGCAATCTTTCTAAAGGCATTAGTAAATTTAGATTTTATGTTTATTTTTCTATCTTCATTTAAGTCCGCTTGAATTTGATCCATTTCCATTTTAATCACTCCTCGTTTCTAATAATTTCACGCATTACTTCTTTGACTTCTTTCCATTCATCATCTGGAATTTTGTCTAATTGATAACCCTTTTCATTTTCATTTAATATAGCTGCATGTATTGTTTCCATATCATTAGCATCAATCTCATTAAAGGTGTATAAAATATATTTTTTCCCAGTTTTTTCTAGTTCAAAACATAGTAAGATTTCAGCTTCTACTTCTTCTCCACTTGGTTTTTTTACTTTAAGAATTTGTTTTGTATCCATACAAACCCCCTCCATTCTAACAATAATTATAGCATACGCTTTTTAGATTGACAATGTTTTTTGTCAATCACTTTACTTTTTTTGGACAGTTTTTATTTTTTTTATTTTTTTATGATTCAATTTTATTATAGTTTATGTTTTATGACGAATTTTGCGGAATTTTGTCTTAATTATAAATTATTTGAGCTTTACCACCACAGTATGTGTTTATTAAGTCGATTATTTCACTGGCGACTTCTATTAAGTATTCGGCACTGGTGTTTTCATTTCCTTCGATGATAATTAAAATATTTTTTGTATTATCATCTACTTTTGTATTGGGATTTTGATCGATTTCTAATCTTTGAACTATATTTTTTTTATCTTTACATATATATTCGTTTGGACCAGTTATTTTTGTTTCACTATTTTTACTTATATATGCTTCACTTTTTTTACTTATGGTTAAAGTGAGGTTTCCAGTTATCTTATCTTTATCATAAATAAATATTGGTAATCTAGAATCTAGGATAACAATATTATATAGGTTAATTAATTTGTTTTCAGACGGTAATTTTTCACTTTTTAAAAACATTTTTAAAAGTAGCTCATTAATTGGTGTATGTTTTCTTCTTTTAACACCAATTTTTTTATGAATATTATTAAATCCTCTTAGAATTAAATCGGTTTCTATGTCAAAGTTTTTATATTTCTTTTTTAAGGCAGTGTAAGCAGTTTTTTGAAAGTTTAAGAATTTTTTTGTTTGTGTTTTAATATCAATATCATCGATGGTAATGGCTACAATTTTTAGTCCTAAATCCAAAACTTCTCGGCTGACGCTGAATGTCATATATACCCCCCTTATTTTAATTATTTTATTTAATTATACAGCCTTTTTCATAAAGTTTCAATATAAACGCCAAAAGAAGCCAAATGGCTTCTTTTCAGGGGGTTGGTTAGCTACTCTTTAGGTAATAAGTAGCTGGCATAGATTACCTTTACCTATGCATTAAAAAGTATATTGTTTTTAAAGATTATTGTCAATATTTTTTTGGTGATTTTTGTATACTTTACACATTTAATCTAAATTTGTAGATTCGTTAATTTTATTTTTGATATAACTATATTTTTCGAGTTTATATTCTTTATTTTTTAGGAAGTACTGGCTATCTTCTTTGGCTTTTAATAATAAATCGTAATCGTTTTTAATATCGGCAAGTTTAAAGTTCATGTCCCCACTTTGCCTTAGACCAAAGATATCGCCACCTCCTCTTAGTTTGAAGTCTTCTTCGCTGACTTTAAAACCGTCGTTTGTTTTGGTTAGAACTTCTAGTCTTTTTGTTTCTTTGTCACTAATTAAAATACAGTAACTATCTAAGTCGTTTCTACCTACTCTTCCTCTTAATTGATGAAGAGCAGAAAGGCCAAAGCGGAAGCTATCAAATATGACAATCATAGTGGCATTAGCAACATCGACTCCAACTTCAATGACGGTTGTACTGATTAGAATTTGTATTTTGTTTTGTTTGAATGCATCCATGACCTTTTCTTTTTCTTGATTAGTCATTTTACCATGCATAATACCAATATGGCATATTTTACCGAAAGCTTTTTGCATTTTTTCTTCTAACTTATAAATGTTTTCAAGGTCAATTTTATCACTTTCTTCGATTAAAGGGGCGATGACATATATTTGATGATGGGCTTTGATTTGATCTAACATCATATATAGAACATCTTTAATTTCTTTATTTGTTTTAACGTACGTTTTGACGGGTTTACGACCACTTGGCATGGTTCTAATACTTGATATATCCATGTCACCATATAGGGTTAAAGCATAGGTTCTTGGAATTGGGGTAGCACTCATGTATAATATGTCTGGAGTGATACCTTTATTTTTTAGGTTACCTCTTTGAGCTACACCAAAGCGATGTTGTTCATCAGTTATTACAAGACCTAAGTTATTATATTTAACATCTTCACTGATAAGTGCATGAGTTCCGATGATGATGTCTGCTTTTCCTTCTTCAATCTGTTTTTTGATTTCTCTTTTTTCTTTGGCTTTTAATTTGCCGGTTAATAAGACGGTGTTTAAGTTTGGGAAAAATTTGATAAAGTTGGTATAGTGCTGGGAGGCTAGTATTTCAGTTGGGGCCATTAATGCTCCTTGATATCCACCTAAATAATTTATATACAAACTGATGAATGAGACGATTGTTTTTCCACTACCGACATCACCTTGCAAAAGCCTATTCATTCTTCTTGGGCTAGTTAGATCATCATATATATCTTTAACGGAAATTAACTGGTCTTTGGTTAGTTTGAAAGGAAGTTTTTGAATAAAGTCTTCAATTTTTGCATAAGGTACTTGTCTAGTTAGGCCATTATCTTTTTTTTTGGTGTTTTTCAGATTATTTATTTTAAGCATAAATGTAAATAGCTCTTCATATTTTAAAAGGTCTAAGGCTTTTTTTAGTTCTTCTTTGTTTTTTGGATTATGAGCAATATTAACAGCTTTGTTTTTATCTATGAAGTGATATTTATCTATTAGGTATTCTGGAAGAAAATTTGGAATAGTTATTTTTTTTAAGGCTGAGTTTATGATTTTTGAGATTTTAGTACTGTTTATTTTAAAAGATGAGTGATATATTGGTTCTATTAAGGTTTTATCTATAAGTCCAAATTTGATATCGCTAGCGGTAATACTATTATGTTTTTTATCAAATTTTCCAATGACGGTGATTTGTGAACCGATTAACAGTTTGCTTTTTAAAAAAGCACGATTGAAAATGGTGACATTAGTGATGAAAGAGCCTATGTTTAGGTGGAAACTCATTTTATTTAATTTACGATTAAAATGAAAAACTGAAGGAATATTTTCTAGGATGCCACCAATGATTATTTTATCGCCATCATTTATGGTTTTGAGATCTGAATTTTCAATGATTTCATATCTAAATGGATAATATTCGACTAGGTCTTTTACGGTGTATATACCTAGTTCATTTAAATATTTCGTTGTGGTAAGTCCTAGTCCTTTGATATCTTGCAATTGCATTTTTTATCCTCCTTTTTAATTTTTTTATAAAAACCTATTGACATATTTTAATTTTCTGATATTATATATAACACCAATTCAATTTTAGTTGAATTGGCGCTAGTGTAAACTAGCCAGCCCCTTTTTATTCTTTTATTTGGAACAGTCCTTCAGGGGGAACTGTTCCTTTTTTGTTTTCTACAATAATTATACAAGATTTTTGATGATTTTCTTTTTTTATTTTAGAAAAAAAACAGATTTCTCTGATTTTTTAAAATAAGTGTTATTTGATAATATCAATAATTAATTTTGGCTTATCAATTTTTTGATTGGTAAAACTATAGCATGACAAAAACTCTTCATCGGTAATTTGTTTATCATTATATAAAATTTCAGCTAAGGGTTCGTTTTTTTGAACATAATCTCCTACTTTATGGTTTAAAATTATACCAACAGTAAGGTCAATTTGATCATCTTTATTTAGTCTACCGGCGCCTATTTTTCGGGCAAGTTTACCGATTTCTAAGGCATCTATTTTACTAATATAACCTTCATTTTTTGCAAGAATTGTTTTTTTATTTTTTGCTATTTTTATATTTTCAATATTACCGCCTTGAGCTTGAATCCATTCAAGCATTTTTTGATAACCTTTACCATTATACAAGTTTTCTTTAACTTTTTCTTCGGCTATTTTTTCATCGATGTTTAAGGCCATGTGGGTCATCAGTCCGCCTAATTTAATGACAAGGTTGGTTAAGTCTTCTGGTCCTTTTCCTTTTAAAGTATTGATGGCTTCGATAACTTCTAGTGAATTGCCAATAGCATAACCGAGTGGCTCATCCATATTTGTTAAAACGCAGGAGGTTTTTTTATTATTGTTTTTTCCTATTTTAACCATTAAATTAGCTAGCTTTTTAGCTTCATCTAAACTATTTACTAAAGCTCCACTACCAACTTTTAGGTCAATAACGATATTAGAGGCACCACTAGCTAGTTTTTTGCTCATTATTGATGAGGCAATTAATGGTATTGAGTCAACTGTGCCTGTAACGTCTCTTAGGGCATATATTTTTTTATCGGCAGGAACTAAGTTACCCATTTGGCCAACTAATGCAAGACCAATTTCATTTACTTGGTTTTTAAATTTATCTAAAGTCATGGATGTTTGAAAGCCTTGAATTGATTCTAATTTATCGATTGTTCCACCTGTATGGCCTAGACCACGACCACTCATTTTAGCTATTTTAACTCCTAGTGATGCAACTAACGGAGCAAGAACGATTGTGGTTTTATCACCAACACCTCCAGTTGAATGCTTATCTGAAAGATTATTAATGCCTAGGTCTAAGGTTTCACCACTATGAAGCATGATGTCTGTCAGGTTTATGGTTTCTTCTTCGGAAAGACCTAAAAGGTCTATTTCAGTTAAAAAAGCGGACATCTGATAATCTTTTATAGTGCCATTTAAGTAGCCCTCGACAGTATATTTTAATTCTTCTTTAGTGAGTGTTTCTCCTTTTTCTTTTTTATCAATGATATCTAGTATATTCATATTTTTCCTCCTTTATTATATTTTACAAGATTTTGGCAAAAAGAAAAATAGTTTTTAGACTATTTTAAACGCAAATTAATTAATTTAACTGTTCGTTTTGTGTCATTACAAAGACGTCTATAAAGATTTGGATATAATTTTAATTCATTTAGTATTTGCATGTCTTTACTAGAAATTCTGGCTTTATATTCTTCATCTTCGGCAATGATGTCAACTGGTTGGTCGAGTCCTAATAATAGATCTACTGGCAAGTTTAAAACTTTACTTAGTTTTAATAGATGATCTAAGGTGGGATTACGCCCATCTCGTTCAAAGTAATTTATAGATGATTTAGAAACACCAATTAATTCTCCTAATTCTTTTTGAGTTAGTCCTTTGTTTTTTCTAGCTTTTTTTATTTCTGTGCCTAACATTATCCATCACCATACCATGAATTATAACAAGATATGATGTTTATTACAGTTAAATCCACCTGTAGTTAACTATCTATTTCGGGAATAAGTTTTTTAAGATTACTATTTATAAGATGAATATTGCGCTTTGGATTATTTATTAATGCTTTATAAAGAGTAGGATTATCTTTAATGCATGATAAAATTTTTAAATCTTCTTTAGATAATCTTACTTGATATTCTTCTCCGTCATTAACAGTGATTTCTCTACCTAAAACTTCGTCGGCACTTATGTTTAAAATGTCTAGCATTTTTCTGAATACTGGCCAACGAGGAGTTCTTTTATCAGATTCATATTGTGAAATTTCTGCGGCTTTAATTCCTAGCATATCAGCAAGTTCTTGTTGGGTTAAATTTACTTTCTTTCTGGCTTCTCTTAATCTCTGTCCTGCAACCATATTATCGTTATCCTTTCGTTAACTAGCATTATAGCAACAATTAGCAAACAATACATCTTTTCTAACTTTATGTTAGTTTTTTCTTGAAATTAACTTCAAGTTAATATATAATGTATTTAGATTACACAATTATTTTATTATGTGGGAGGTGTCGAAAATGAAAGAATTAAAGGATATGCGTGTAAAAAATAAGTTTACTTGTGAGTATATGGCAAGTCACTTAAAAATTAGTAAGCCATTTTACTGGCAAATTGAAAATGGAAAAAGACGCCTTTCTTACAAGATGGCGGTTAAAATTGCGAAGGTATTTGGGTGTAAACCCGATGATATTTTCTATAATGAGTTTAAAAATTGCGATTAAAAAACTGTTTAGATTTAATTTTCTAAAACAGTTTTTGTTATAGGAGTGTACTTTTTGTTTTTATTTTTTTGAGGATAGAAATGTAATTTTATCAACAACTACTTCGGTAATATATTTGCGACCATGTTCGGTATCGTAATTATAAGTTTCAACTCTTCCTTTAATTCCAACAAGGTCGCCTTTTTTACAATAGTCGCTAGTTCTTTGTGCAATTCCTTGCCAAAGTTTACAATATATGAAATCTGTTTCATATTCACCAGCTGAATTTTTATAAGCTCTTGGTACTGCTAAAGTCATTTGGACCATTTTTTTGCCTGTTTCTGTTTCAAATAATTCAGGGTCACTGGCTAGACGGCCTACTAAAACTATTTGGTTCAACATAGTTCCCTCCTTTCGCTTTGGTACTATACTAGGTATTTATTTTAAAAGCAAAAGTCTAAAATGGGAATTTTGGTAGTTTTTATTTTTTAATTTTGTTAAATCTGCTTAGCAAATTTTGGGATTTTAGAGGAAAAAACATTTACAAAATAAAAAAACACAAGTTTTTAACATTTTAGTTCAACTTGTGTTTTTTTTGCTTTTCCAGTTTTATAATCGATAGTAACATTAGCGAATGTTTTTGTTTTATCACATTTTTCTAAACCTTTTAAATCATATTCTTCACCATTTTGATTAGCGGTTTCTAAGTCTTCTAAAGTGACTTTATAACTATTGGCACTATCGTTAGCACTGACATATTTTTCAAAGTAATCGCGGCTAGCAGTATCTATTTTATTTTCTAATTCATTAGTTTCACTTTTTGTGGTTTGGAAATAGAAATAACTAGCTATAGCAGCGGCTACAATTAAAATTAATACAATTATAACAAATATTTTCTTTTTCATTTTTATCCCCTTCTACTAAAAATAATTTTTTAATAATGCGTTTAGTTCAACAGCATATTCCATTGGTAAGTTTTCTCTAAATTCATCGATAAAACCGATAATTAAAAGTTCTTTAGCTTTTTCTTCATCTAAGCCCCTACTCATCAGATAAAATAATTTTTCTTCATCTAGTTTGGAAACTGTGGCCTCATGTTCTAAATATGATGAGGAGTTTTCGACGATGTTTTTTGGAATGGTATCACTTTTAGATTTATTATCTAATATAATAGTATCACATTTTATGATACTTTTAGAGTTAATTGCTTCTTTGGCAATTTTAACAGTACCTCGGTAGTTACTGATACCACCATTTGCGGCAATTGATTTACTGATGATATTGCTAGTAGTATTAGGAGCAAGATGGATCATTTTTGCTCCAGCATCTTGAATTTGGTCTTTAGAGGCAACAGCTACTGAAATACAATTACCACTAGCGTTCTTTCCTTTTAAAATACATGATGGATATTTCATATTTGTTTTAGAGCCAATATTTCCATCGATCCATTCCATGGTGCCATTTTCTTCAACAATGGCTCTTTTGGTTACTAGGTTATAGATATTATTAGCCCAATTTTGAATTGTGGTATATCTACAGCTTGCGTTTTTACCGACATATATTTCAACGACGGCGGCGTGTAATGAGCTAGATGTATGATATACAGCAGTGCATCCTTCCATATAGTGGATATGACTATCGTCGTCAACAATGATTAGAGTTCTTTCAAATTGACCCATGTTTTTGGTATTTAGTCTAAAGTAGCTTTGAAGCGGCCTATCTATGGTAACACCTTTAGGAACATAGATAAAAGTCCCGCCACTCCAGACAGCTCCATTTAAAGCAGTGTATTTATTTTCATCGTATTTTACTAGATGGTTAAAGTATTTTTTGAATAGTTCTGGATGGTTTTTTAAAGCATCATCAGTACTACAAAAGATAACGCCTTTTTCCTCTAGTTCTTTAATCATACTATGATAAACAACTTCACTTTCATACTGAGCTCCGACACCATTTAGGTATTTTTTTTCGGCATCAATTAAGCCAACCTTTTCAAAGGTGTCTTTGACTTGACAAGCGACATTATTCCAATTTGATTCTACTTTATCTGTAACTTTTTTATAATAATTTATTTTATCGAAATCTATTTTTAACTCTGGACCAAAGTTTGGATTTGAAATTGTTCTAAATGCTTGATATGATTTTAGGCGAAATTCTGTCATCCATTTGGGCTCGTGTTTTTGTTTAGATATTTCGATTATTTTATTTTCGTCTAAACCCAGTTCTTTACTCACGCTTATCACCTATTAACATTATACTAGATTTTGCCAAAAATAAAAAGCTATTTTTCATTAGCTTTTAATTGATTTAATATTTTTTCAATACCCCACCATGAAAGTAAGGCACATTTTTTACGGTTAGGATTTTTATAAATATCATCGTAAACGATGGCTTCTTCTAAAATTTCTTTATCATATGGTTTTTCATCTAGCATGTTTAGAAAGTTTTCTAGGATAGTTTCGGCTTCTTTGACCGTTTTTCCGATTAAAGTAGTTGTCATTATTGATGCGGATGAGATACATATGGCGCAGGCTTCACCATCAAATCTAATATCTTTAATGATGTCATCTTCGATTTTTACCTCAAGATTTAATTCATCAATACAGCTTTCATTATTCATATTGGTTTTTAGGTATGAATCGTCGTTTAATAGTCCTTTGTTTTTTGGATTTTGATAATTTTCTAAAATGATTTCTCTTTTTATGTTATTATCCATTAATATCACCTTCAATTTCTCCATATACAGTTTCATCTAATTCAAAGTAAAAGTTTCTTAGTTCTTCAAAGGAACAAAAGAAAATTGTTGGAAGGTTTAATGTGGCTTTTTCTTTTAATGTTTTGATGACATCGCTGATGTTGTCGGCTTTTTTTGTGTTTATTTTGTTTATTTGTTTATCTTTATAAATAGATATGCCACATTTACCTTGACTATATAGGGTTTCATTTGTAGCAAATAAGATATCGGCTGAGGTAATGTTATTTATTATTTTAGCAATATTATATATGGTATTCATAAGGGTTAAGTTATGAGTTTGTTTTTCAATTTTAGTTTCTTCAACTATTTCTTTTATTCGCGTAAATAGTTGGTCATCGTCTTTGCTTTCACAAGATAATTCGGCAAATATTTTACCATGATGTGATCTGATATTAAATTCACAATCAGGCACTTCTAAGGTAAGATCAATTAATCTACCGATAGTATTTAAATGAGCATGGTCTAAGGCTAAGATGATATAGGCTACTTTATTTTTACCATGTCCTTTACTAGCTAAGGTGGGCATGATTCCATTGTTATAACACGTATGAAGTAATAATTCTAAAGAACGTGAGTCTTCGGCCATATCGTGAAAATAGATTGATCTTTCTTGATCATTTTCAAGATTTACATTTTTAATCATATGGACTCTCCTTTTTTTATAAATGGTATATTTATTTTGTACAATATTGGTTACTGGAATATTTTAAGTTTATCCTCATATATTTAAGTATAAAGGAGGAAATAAACATGGAAACACTTAAAGTACGGGCTAAAAGTAATCCTAATTCAGTAGCTGGAGCTTTAGCTAATGTTTTTCGCGAGAAAGGAACTGTTGAAATTCAAGCAATTGGAGCTGGAGCTTTGAATCAAGCGATTAAGGCGGTCGCAATTGCGAGGGGGTTTGTGGCTCCTAGCGGAAAAAATTTAATATGCATTCCGGCATTTACCGATATTATTATCGACGGTGAGGAGCGAACAGCTATTAAACTGATTGTCGAATCAAGATAGGTCAACTATCTTTTTTCTATATCAAGTATACCATATTTTGACTTTGATGAGTGATATTACGACAAATGTTGACACAATTTTATTTTTTTATTATTCATGTTTTCCTTGGTATGATATAATTTAAGAAGAATGGTGAGGTGAATGTGGATGAAAAGCAAGGTTTCAAAGTTTGGAGTATTGTTTACAATTTTGTTTAATGTAGTTATGGTAGTGTTTATAATATTTAGTGTTTTGTTTATGAGAAGTCAGTTACCTAAGGTAATAAGTGTTGATGATTTTACTATTTATATGAAAAGTAAGGGATGTGTGCTTACAGATTTACAGGCTGAGAAAAAATATGATGGTGTAGATTCATTTTTGGTTAGTAATGTCGAAAGTTGTCCTTATTTAGTTAGTTATACAATTTTTAATGATGATTATGTTCGCGATGATTATTTTAAGCAAACTAGAGATGATGTTTTAAATAATAATCAAAATGTAAAATTAACTGAGCGTTCACAGATTAATGTGTTTTCTAAGTTTTATGAGTATTTGACTAGCGGAGATTATTACAAGGTAGTGACACTTAATGGTGATTCTGTTTTATATATATCTGGTAATGATACACAAAAAGATGAGATTGATGAGCTTTTGGATAATTTTGGATACAGATATGTTCCCCATGAGAATTTAATTTTAATTATTTGTAGTTTTGCTATTTTGAGTTATATATTTTATGCGGTTTGTTTATGGGGTACTTTTAAAAAGACTGGACGAAATAAGAACGCCGCACTTATTCCTATTTATAATACAGTTTGTTTAGCTAAGGATGTTCTTGGAAGTGGCTGGTATGCAATACTATTTTATATTGTACCGTTTGTGAATGTAATATTTTCTTTTGTACTTTTCTATATGCTTGGAAAAAGGTTTGGAAAAAATACTGGATACTCAATACTGCTTATGTTACTACCGATGATTTTTTGGCCACTACTTGCATTTGATAATTCTAGGTATTCTAAGTATGAAAAGACTAAAGTAAATGTTCAAAAGAAATCTTCATCTAAAGTTATCAAGGAAGATAGCAAGGGTGTTAGGGTTTTTAAGTGGATATTGACTGGTTTTTTACTTTTTATAAGTTTGATATTTATATTAGTTTATATAGATGATACAAAACTAATTAGTTATTTGGCCTCAGGGGGTATGTTTTTCATTTATGCGTTACTTGCCTGCCCTACTATTACAAGCTATACGAGAAGGTTTAAAACTTATATGAATTTTAAGTCGTTTATAATTATGATTTTAGCGTTTATTAATTTAATTTTAGTTTGCGCACTTCCATATTAAAACAATCACTTTGATGATTGTTTTTTCATTATTTTTTTAATCTTAAGGTGTTTAAAATAACAGTGATACTACTACATACCATTGCTAAACTTGCAATCATAGGTGTTATGGATATACCTATTGGTTTTAACAAACCTATGGCAACAGGAATCATAATAAGGTTATAGAAAAAAGCCCAAAATAAATTTTGTTTGATAATTTTAAATGTTTTTTTACTTATATTTATTAGTTTTAAAATACTATTTAAATTATTTTGAGTTAAGATAACGTCTGATGAATCCATGGCGATGTCGGTAGCACCACTGATACTAACACCAATATCGCTTAAAGACAAAGCTGGTGAATCGTTGATACCATCGCCACACATCATAACGTATTTGTTTTCGTTTTTTAATTTTTTTATGACTTCGGCTTTTTCGGAAGGTATAACGTTACTATAAACTATGGTTATGCCTAGTTCTTCAGCAATTTTATTAGCTGCTTTTTCATTATCTCCAGTGAGCATAACGGTCGTAATGTCCTGTTCTTGCAATTCTTTAATTACATTTTTGACGTTTTCTCTAATGATATCGCAGGCTCCGATTAAAGCAATAATTTCATTATTCTTTATAACATATATTATTGAATTACCATTTGAAGATAAGGTATTTTCATCACCTGTGTGATTGTTTTCGATGTTATATTTATCTAATAATTTAGAGTTACCAAGCATTATTTCTTCGTTTGCTACTTTGCCTTTAATACCAAAACCTGGAATGTTTTCAAAGTCCGATACTTCTAATTGGGTTACATTATTTTCAGACATATAACCTTCAAAAGCTTTACTGATTGGATGGCTTGACTTAGCCTCGAGACTAGCGGCTAACTGCAATAATTTTTGGTCCTCTAAATTACTATAGTTTATAACTTTAGCAATTTTTAATTTGCCATAGGTTAAAGTTCCGGTTTTATCAAATACTATAGTATCGACCTTTTGAATATTTTCTAGTATTTCACTTTTCTTAATTAGAATTCCCTCTTTAGCACACTTTCCCTCACTTACAACGATTGCTAGGGGTGTGGCCAATCCTAAACTACAAGGACAAGCGATAACTAAAATGGTAACAAATGTTATTAATGACTCACTTAAGTCTTTAGTTATAAGTAAATATAATATTAAAGTGATGATGGCAATTAAGATAACGATTGGAACAAAGATTCCAGATACTTTATCGGCTATTTTAGAAATGGGTGCTTTAGTATTACTAGCTTCAATAACTAATCTAACAATTTCAGATATAGTGGAATCTTTACCAATTTTTTCAGCTTGATATTCGATGTATCCATCATAGTTCATACTACCAGCTAATACTTTAGATTCTATATTTTTATTTACGGGTTTACTTTCACCTGTTATAAATGATTCATCAAAATGAGCTGAACCTAATGTTATTTCACCATCGACAGCTATTTTTTCACCGGCTTTACAAATGACAATATCCCCTTTTTTGATTTCATCTAAAGTTACTTCTTTATAAGTATTTTCTTTTTTGATGGTGGCTTTGGTTGGAGTTATGGTTACTAGTTTACTGATAGCTTCTTTTGTTTTATCTTTACTAGCGCCATCGATGAATCTACCTAATTTTATAAAGTAAATAACAATAGCCGATGATTCAAAGTATAAATTCATTACAGCGTCATGATTACCTTTGAAAACTAAGTACATATTATAAAGACTATATAAGAAACTCGTTATAACACCAATTCCAACTAAAGTATCCATGTTTGGAGTTTTGTGGATTAGGTTTTTATAACCATTTTTGATAATATCAAATCCATAAATTAAGAAGGATATAGTTAGTAAAAGTAAAGTAATCATATATGGGTATATGTGTTTATGCGGATCTAAATAAGGAATGGAGGGTAGGTTTAACATATGACTCATAGAGATATAGATTAGAATTATAGCTAGAATGGTAAAGATGATTAATTTTGTTTTTTCATTTTTACTTTTAGTTTTTAATTTTATTTCTTTAAATTCACCTAGACTTTTGAAGCCAGCTTTTTTGACAAATGTTTCTAGTTTTGGAATATCTAATATTTTTTCATCATAATCAATGGTAGCACTTGCCATAACTAAGTTAACTGAGGCATTATAGATACCGTTTTGTTTATTTAGATATTTTTCTAGGCCATTTGAACAAGCTGAGCAAGTCATGCCATCGATAGATAAAATTATTCTTTTCATAATTTCACCTACTCTACTACTTTAAAGTCTAAATCTTCGATTGCTTCTTTTAAAGTATTTATGTCAACATCTTTATTTAATGTGATTTTAATGTTTTTGTCCGTGTGACTTGCTTTAGCGTTTTCAACACCATTAATATCCATTAAGACATTTTGAATACGTTTTTCACAGCCTTCACAAGTCATTCCTTCTACTTTTAATTCTATTTCTTTCATATAGATTTCCTTTCTAATTAATTATTTTGTTTATGAGTTTTCTTCCACTCTTTGATTTTTTCTAATCTTTGTTTGAATCTAGCTTCATTGCCTTGAATGCTTGGTTTATAATAAACTCTACCCTTTAGAGATGTGGGCAAGCACTCCATATTTGTAAGTTTTTCTTTAGTGTCGTGGGCATATTGATAGCCTTTACCATAGTTTAAGTCTTTCATTAGTTTGGTTGGAGCATTTCTTATTACTAATGGGACTGGTTCAGCTAAAGTGGTTTTAGCATCAGATGAGGCTAGTCTATAAGCAACATCACAAGCATTTGATTTTGGGGCCAGTGACATATAAATTACGGCTTCAGTTAGATGAACATTACACTCGGGCATACCGATGAAATGGCAGGCTTGATAGACGTTAATAGCTACGTTTAGAGCGTTAGTGTCGGCAAGACCGATGTCTTCAGAGGCAAATCTCGTGATTCTTCTCGCAATATAAATTGGGTCTTCACCAGCTTCTAACATTCTAGCAAGCCAGTAAACAGCGGCATCAGGATCGGAATTTCTCATGGATTTATGTAAGGCAGAGATGATGTTATAGTGTTCTTCCCCGTTTTTATCATAAAGTAAGGCTTTTTTTGAAATACAATTTTCGATGATATCTTTAGATACTTGGATAGTCCCGTTTTTGTCTTCTTTGGTATTGGTGATGATTATATCTAAGGTAGTTAAGGCATTTCTCGCATCACCGTTGGCATAGTTAGCAATTATTTTTAGGTTTTCTTCGCTAATGTTTATTTTTTGTTTACCAAAACCTCTTTCATCAGTAATGGCTCTTTTAAGTAAGGTTAAAATATCATTACTAGATAATTCTTTTAAGACAAATACCCTACATCTTGAAAGTAAGGCGTTATTTATTTCAAAGGATGGGTTTTCGGTGGTGGCTCCGATTAAGAAGATTGAGCCTTTTTCAACGAATGGTAAAAAGGCATCTTGCTGGGCTTTATTAAATCTATGAATTTCATCGACAAAGACAATGGTTTTTATACCTAGTCTCTTATTATTTTCGGCATCTTCCATAACTTTTTTTATCTCTTTGATACCTGAGGTTACAGCCGAGAATGTAATAAATTCAGATTTAGTTTCATGGGCAATTATTCTGGCTAATGTAGTTTTACCTACACCTGGTGGTCCCCAGAAAATCATGGAAGATATGTTATCTGATTCAATCATTTTTCTAAGTAGTTTACCTTCTCCTATTAAATGAGTTTGACCGGCAAATTCAGTTAGGTTTCTTGGGCGCATTCTAGATGCGAGTGGTTCATTTTTAGGTATTTCAAATAGTGACTGTTGATGCATGTTATCACCTCTAATAAAATTATATATTATTGGTAGTTTTAATTCAAGTTTGGGTTTTAAATAGAGCTATTAATGCAATTGCTTGTGTTGTTCTAGTGACAAAAACTCGGCATTCATTCCTGCTTTTATTGACATTGTCATCGTTAAAGCAAAATAGAATATTTTATTTTTTTATATCAAGTATATCATAATCCAACTTTTATGAGAATTATTACGGTAAATATCAACACGATTTTATATTTTTTCACATGAGTGTGTTATAAATGATTTATAAAATAAAGGTTTCTTAAAGTAAACTACTATAATTAAACCACCATTAATTTCGTTATGGTGGTTTCTATATTTATCTTTTTTTATTTCCTTTTGTTAATTCATCGTATAAACTTTTTAAGTGGGAATTATCCAAATTTGATAAGTTTTCAATAATAACATTTGCCATACGAGCTTTATCTTCATCTGAAAATTCAATGTATTCGTCTGGGTCTACTGGTGGTAATTCACTCTCATCTTCTAAAGAAATGGTATAGTCAAAATTGTTTTTATGATATATTCCAACACTTTCTGATATTGATGAGAGTTGCCCATTTAAGAATCTACTATTTTCCCATCCTTTACTACTGATAAATAGGCTTTCAGCATCTGATGTTGGTAAATTATTTTGTATGTTAGTTTTTTTATTAATCATAGAAAAATTTCTACTAAATTTATATGGTCTATAAGCTGAAAATACAAAATCTAAATCATAATTTCTAATGAAATCGTTTAGCAAAAACAAATCGGCTTTTAAATGAGAAGTCTTGGCTTCTAGTGATGTATCAATTATTTTATCATAAAATATAACGCCAGAAGAATGTTCTAACATTCCCATTCTTTCAAATGCATAATTTTTCATTTCTATTTTTGGAAAGTTAAAGGTATGATTTAGTTTTCCTTCTAAAACTGCATTTATAATTCTAGTTTCATTTGCTAGTATTTTTTCTAAGACAGTAAATAAATCTTTTCTATCAGTCATTAATGATTTTATATTATCAGAGTGATTGAAAACACTTTCAAATTCTTGCATATTGGCTTTGATGACTTTTTCTTCTAGACCTAATATGTGAAAAAGTCTAGTTGAAGAAATCGTTACTTTGTCTTTTTATTTCTATAACTAAGCATAATATCATACCAAGTAATATTACTAATAGAGTTAGAAGGCCCATGAATAAATTATTATGGAATAGTAAGAAGATGAGTCCTAGAGGGATAAATATTAAGAGTGCGAAGTCGACAAATGGGAAAAATATATTCATGCACATTAAAAATTTTGATTTTAGGTTTAGTTTTTTTGAGGTTATGATTTTTGTTTGTTTAAAGGCTTCAATCATACCTCTCGCCCATCTTTTTCTTTGTCTAAATAGTCCTTTAAATGTATCTGGGGCTTCGGTAAAAGCAACAGCGTTTTTGGCAAAGTTTGTTTGATAACCTTTTGATAGTAAGTTCCACGTTAGGACAATGTCTTCATCAACGCATGGTCTCCAGCTGCCTATTTCTTTTATTTGTTTTGTTTTATAGGCACTGAAAGCACCTTGGGCTACTAAAGTAGAATGATAGCTTCCTTGATATAGTTTTACACCAAATATGCCTAGAATGTAATCCCACTCTTGCAGTTTAGTGACAAAGTTTTTTTGATCATTTTTGACAAATATACTTCCGGCGGTGGCTACTACTTTTTCTTCTGAATTAACTAATTTATTCATGATGTTTTTTATGGCTAGTAGATGAAGTGTGGTGTCGCTATCTACGGTGATGACATAATCTGTTTGGACATGTTTTAATCCTTCGTTTAAGGCATATGATTTTCCTCTATGTTTTGTTTCTAATATAGTTATTTGGTTATCACAGTTTATTTTCTTTAATAGTTCTAATGAACCATCGGCCGATTCATCATCTATGGCGATTATGTGTATGTTTCCATGATATTTTTGACATGTAATAGATTCGACGGTTTTTTTGATGGCCTTTTTAGCATTATATATTGGTACTAATACGGTTACATCGCATTCTTGTTTTTGACAATGTTTTCTTTCTTTTTTCATAAATAGTAAGCTTAAAAGTGTGAACATATAAATAAAGCCTGGTATTAAGGCGACAAAGGTTACAAGGTATATGGCTATTGGATAACCGAAATAGCAAGCAATATCTTGAATCCAATTAATATTAATACATATAGCAAATACAAGATACAAAAGTGAAATAATTAATACTATAATCATTCTATCACCTTTACTCTATCTTATGAGGCTGGGAAAAGGATGGTTACTATTTGTAAGGGTTTGAATATGATAAAGTGGTGATGATTATGAAAAAGATAGTTATATTAATTATTCTTGTTTTAATTATTGTTATTGGGTTTTTGTGTTTAAAGAAAGACAAAAGAGAAAATAAAGATATTCCGATACTTTTATATCATGATTTTGTGGTGAGGGTCCCCGATGAAAATCCGGATGATTTTAATTATATAAATACACCTTTAAGTTTTGAAGAAAATATTAAAACATTATTAGATAATGATTATACTTTTTTATCATTTAAAGATTTGAATGATGCTTATAACGGGAAGAAAGAACTTCCTGACAAACCGATTTTAATTACGTTTGATGATGGTTATTATAGTAATTACAAATATATTTTTCCAATTTTAGAGAAGTATAATGTGAAGGCTTCTATTTTTATAGTTACGGATAATATTGGGAAGATGATTGATGGTAAAAATTATTTATCTTGGAGACAGTGTGAAATTATGTATGAAAGTGGTTTAGTAGAGATTTTTAGTCATAGTACGAAACATGTGTTTTATGATAGACTACCAGTTAGAGAGCTTAAGGATGATGTTAATGAATCGTATCAAGAAATTGAAAAGCATTTAGGAAAACAAGATTTAAAGATTTTTGCTTATCCTTATGGTGCTTATACAAAGGAAAGTGTTTTTGTTTTAAAATTACATGGTGTGGATATGCAGGTGTATGATATTGGAATGAACAATTTTAAAGATTTTGATAAAAGTTATATAAAAAGATTTAATATTCCGTGTGAAATGACTGGGTTAGAAATTATTGATGAGATTAATTAAAAAGACAATTCTAGGATTTAGAATTGTCTTTTTTAATCTACTCTATTTCATTAATGATGCTATCTAATTTAGAAAAATCAGCAAAATTAATTTTTTGATTATATGTTTCAATCATTGCTTTGTCTTCAGTACTTTGTTTTTCTTTTGGTAATTTTTTTATGGCATTATAAAGTAATTTCATCATTGTTTTATGGGTGAATTTTAATTTTGAATAATCTATTCCACCTCTTAAATGAAATATTTTAGCATTTTCGAATATTTCTTTTTTTAGCTGGACTTTTATATTATTTCTTATGTTATTTTGATTTTGTTTATCAATTGGGTCAGCAAGTCCAACGGTTACTATGATGATTTTTTTGTTTGAAATACTATTTATTTTATTTAGAGTTTTATTCATTCCTAGTACTCCGCCTGCATAAAGTCCACCCATGTAAATAATTTGGTCATAGTCATCGATGTTTTTTATGCTTTGATAAGGCATGGCTTCTATATTAGTTTTCTTTGATAGTTCTATAGCATATTCTTTTGTAGTTCCATAACAAGAACCATATATTATAATTTTTTTCATAAGCACCTCTATAAATATTTATTATATATCATTATCAATTATCTTTGGGCATTCAGCCTCAAAAATACAACTATTACATTTTGGATTTTTTGGTCTACATGTATTTTTACCTAATTTCCAGCACGTTAAATCTAATATACCTGGGAATTCTGGATTTATTGATCTTGCTTTATAAACTATTTTATCGATGTTTTGAATATCTTTTTCTTTTATTAGCCCCATTCTTTTGAATACTCTTTTCACATGTGCATCTGGTGAAATATCTATTGAATAATAATCTGATAATGGGATTTTAAAATCTCTTGATAATAGATTAGTAGCCATAGTAGATATTTTTATGCCCATCCCGTCAAAATCTAAAAATCTGGAAACAACGGTTGCACTGCTTGGATTATCGTTCCAAATATTGGAAGCGTCACCATTATATTCTTCTACAATTTTATGAACTGTACTATAAAATACTTTGGCCATATCGTCATTAAATCTATGAAGTTTGTTTTCGTGAAATATTTTTTTATATTCTTCGAGTGATACGTTATACAATTTTTCAATAGAGAATGTTCCCAAAATTTGTTTTATTTGATATGGGATAGACCAAGCTCTTTCGGCTGTTATTTGCCTATCCATGGCACATGCTAGTACAAAGGCATGAGGATAATTAATTAAATCACTTACTAATTTGTTTTTTTCTTCATCTTCTACTAATTTAATTACTTTTTGCTTATTATATTCAGCAATTGATACTTCTTTTAATTTTTCTTCTATCATTTATATTTTATCCTTTCAAATGTTATTTATTTTCTTTCCATTCGTGATACAAGATATCTTTTAAAACTAACATACTATCTAACTGGTTACACCCGTAGTGATTGCTTAGACTATTAAGAACTTTTCTGATTTTTTTTATTTATTTAGATGTATCTACTTATTTTTGGTAAGTGTCTAATATGAAATATTTTTTTACTCAAGTCATTAGTCCAATTTATTTTTGATGTTTTTTCTTCATTGGTATATTTAATGACTTCCTCTATTTTGTTTAATTTTTTTCTAATTCGTCTAAATTCATTTTATAAACATCTACCTTTTTATTATAATAGCAGAAAAAATCAATATTTAGTTGATTATATATACTATTTACATGTATAGCCTTGCACTTCTAAGACTTGTTTTAATTCGGAGATGGTTATTTCTTGGGTGGTGTCTATTCCTATGAAACTACCACCATGTTCTTTGGTTACAAATCTAATTCCATCATCGGTTACAGAGGCGCTCATATATGGTTTAGTTTGTCTTATTATATTAACGTAATTTTGTCTTTGATCTAAAAGGTCTTCTGGGAAAATCATATTAACGGTAAATACCATATCTTTTATTTTTTTATTATTAACTTTTATTTCTAGGTTTGATTTTGTTTTAATATTAGATGAGGTGCCTTCGGCTGTGCAGGTTAAAGTTTTGGTGTTTTTAGAATCGATTAGAAAAACTATAATTCCAAATGCTATGAGTAATAATACTATAAATACTATCAACTTTTTATCTATTTTTTTCATATATTTCCTACTTTCCTAAGGCATCCATTATTTTATCTTCATTTACGGCTCCAACTAATGTTTCTTTAACTTTGCCATTTTCAAATATTATGAGTGTTGGAGTAGCGCTGATTTCATATTTTTCTATGATTTCATCATTTTCACTAGCATCCATGTCAACGGTTGCTATTTTGATATTTTCATTATTTTTGGCAATATCTATTAATGTAGTTAACATAGCTACACAAGGTGGACAGGATTTAGATGTAAATTCTAAGACAACCGGTTTATCGGCACTTAAAACTTCTTTTGAAAAGTTCTCATCAGTGACTTTAACTATTCCGACATTGGCAGCTTCTTCTGGTTCTTCTAAGTTACTTTGACTAAAATAATAGATGCCGGTGAATGCACATAATATAGCTATAAAAATTACGATTTCAATTATTAATTTTACTTTTTTATTCATGTTATACCTCCTAACCAATTATGCCGATAATTCCTGTGATGGTGTACCAAACTCCACTTAGAATTAAGATGCTTCCCGATATTTTGTTTATGATATTATAATGTTTCTTTATGAAGTCAAAGGTGCTTTTCATTTTTTCTAGGAATAAGGTTGTTACAATAAACGGGATGGCAAGTCCTAGAGAATAGATTAATAATAAGGTTGCGCCTTTTAAAACACTGCCTGTGGTGCTGGCTAATATTAAAGCGGATGATAAGAAGGCTCCAACACATGGTGTCCATGATAATGAGAAGATTATGCCAAATAAGACTGATGTTATAAATGTTAAGTTTTTCTTTTCTTGATTTGTGCCTTTTGTTTTATTTAAAAATTTGATGAATAAGACACCGATATAATTTAAACCAATTATGATTAAGAATATTCCAAAGATGATATTGATATAATCTGTGTACTCATGAACAAATTTGCCAAAAGTACCGGCAAATACACCTAAGAGGATAAAGATTATACTGAATCCACAAACAAACCCTAATGAATTAATGATGGATTTTTTCATGCTTTTACTTTCGGTAGCAAAATAAGAAATATAAATTGGAATTACAGGTAATATGCATGGCGAGATGAAAGAAGCGATTCCTTCGATAAATGTAATTAGATATTCCATTTTTAGCCTCCCTCTTATTTACTTAACACTTTAAATGATAACACAAAAAAGTGGGCTATTCAATATATTAGTTTTTGGATTTTTTATTCGCTTTTTTGTTATTTATTCTAGTGATTTCGTTTATTTTTTCTTGGTAACCTTTTAAGGCAGAAAAGGGAGCGAACTGAGCGGAACGATTTTTAAGAGACATTGGTTTTCTTTTCTTTGATACATGATGAGGCATATTTATAATATCATCATAGTTAGGCATGATGACCTCCTATTTGTTCGTTTCGCTTTTTGGTGGTGGCAGCTTTTTCTAAATCCATAAGTTTTAAAATGGAATTTTTGCCATATTTTTCTTTAATATTTAAAAGGGTTCCTTGGAGTTTTCTTTCTTTTGCTTCTTCTTTTTTTTCATTTTCTAAAATGTTAGTTTGTTTTTCTGAATCTGAAAATAAATCTAGTTGGTGATATTTTGTTTTATGAATTTCTAATTTTTCATCTGTTACATCAATGGCGGTTAGGTTAATTCTTTTGATTAATAGTTTGGGCTCAATAATTTTATCATATAGTTTTATTAGAGCATTCATGATTATTTTAGAAGATGATGTTTTATGGGTTAAGGTTATGGTCCCATGAGCATGTTTAGGAATTTTTCTTCCATAAAAGTCAGTGGTTATTTCTCCTTCATAATTATTATTTATGTTTTGAATGTCATAGCCAATAGTTAAGGTTAGTTTATCTGTGACAAGGCTTTTGGCGGTAAGGTCAAGGGCAAGTGAATCAGCCATTTCACAGACTACTAATTTAGTTTCTTTATAATTATATGGACAATCAAGTACTTGACCTGAGGTTATACATCTATTATTTGGAGTATAGGATTTTATAGACTCTATTGTACAGGGTTCATATCCCCAAGCGTGGTCGATTAATAGTTCGGCATTTATACCGAATAGTTTATAAAGTAAGTCTTCGTTTTGAATGGAGCATCTAGCAATATCTCCCATGGTATAGATGCCATATTTTTCTAATCTTTTGGCGATTCCTTTACCTACCCGCCAAATATCGGTAATTGGTTTATGATACCATATTTGTTTTCTATAAGACATTTCATCAAGCTTAGCTATTCTAACTCCATATTTGTTTGGCTTAGTGTGTTTTGCTACAACATCCATTGCAACTTTAGCTAGAAATAAATTGGCACCTATGCCAGCGGTGGCAGTAATACCTGTTTGTTTATAAATATCATTAATTATTTTGGTGACAAGTTCTTCTGGGGCAAGGTTATAATATTTTAAATAATTAGTTATATCGGCAAAAATTTCATCAATTGAATATACGAATATGTCATCACTTGATAAATATTTTAGATATATGCTATAGATTTTGGCTGATGTATCTATATAATGAGCCATTCTGGGTTTAGCTATTATGAAAGATAATTCTTTGGTTTTATCTTTTTTTAATTCATCATCATTAGAGGATTGACCAGTAAATGGTTTATAACTATTTTGTTTTTTTCTTAGTTTATTTATTTCTTTGACTTTTGATATTACTTCAAATAGTCTTGGTCTACCACCTACTCCATACTGTTTTAATGATGGGCTTACAGCAAGGCAAATGGTTTTTTCAGTTCTTTCTTCATCGGCAACAACGAGGTTTGTTTTTAAAGGATCTAATCCTTTTTCTACGCACTCTACTGAAGCATAGAAACTTTTTAAATCGATACATATATAAGTCTTCTCCATTTATATCACCAATTATATTTTATCACAAACATTTGTTCTCTTGAATAATTTTTCTTACTTTGGAAAAATTTTACAAAAAAAGATTATCTTTTGATAACCTTGTTATATCAAAAATATAAGCCATATTCCTAAAGCTATAAATATGATGAATAGGATTATACTGGTTTTACTGATGCTTACTTTTTTTAAGTTATGTTTTTCTAATTCCTTTGTTTGTTTAATATATTTTAGACCAAATAGTTTGGTTTTACTTAAATCTTTGTTTGTATATAGTCCAAAAGCCATTGGATTATCATATTCTGAGTATTCAAAGTCTTTTAATTTTAATAGATCCAAAAACATGATTAAGTCAGCTGAACATCCTGATATATTTAAAATGGATAACCAAATTAAGACAGTATTGTTTGTAAGAATTCCTATGATATAAGTAATAACACCAATTATGACGAATGGGAATAATAAAGAAATTAAAATATTTCTTTTACTGATATTTTGTTTACATAAACAACATAGTATCCCCTTCTCTAGATGAGCACCATAGGTAATGTTTTTGAATTTGGCGCCATTAATAACGTAAGCTAGACTGTGCAGTAGTTCGTGGAGAATTAGATATGGAATGATAAGTAAAAATATTAATTCAAAATCTTTATCAGTCATAGTAATCTCATTGGAGAAATAGAAAGTTATAAATAGCATAATAATTAAAAATATAACTGATATTATTTGGAGAGTTACTCCATTCATTTCATATACATAATATTTCTTTTCTTGATTCATTTCCAGGCTCCTATAATTAATTTAGTGACTTATAAAGGTTAAGGATTTCTAGCATTTCTTTAGTGATACCTTTTTTATCACCATATTTTTGTACATTTTCCTTTAGTTCTTCTTCAACATCATTTACAGGAATATATCTTAATTCAAAGTTTCCATCTTTTTCGCTTTCAGTATATTCGGTATTATTTAGGTTTGGTTTTTCATCAGTTTTAAGTTCATAATAATATATTTCCATTTTTCGGTTTTTACCTTTTTCTGGCCAGTCTTTATAGTAACTTATCATTTTGGCAAAAGGATTAATATTCAAATGATTTAAGACTATTCCTGTTTCTTCTTTTATTTCTCTTTTGATTGTTTGAACTAAATTTTCGCCTTTTTCAACATGTCCACCTGGAAATTGGTAATCACTATGAGAATAACCTAATAAAATTTCTTTCTTAGAATTGGTTATTAATAATTTAACTCTTTTTACTACTTCTGTGACATCTGTTTCTTTTAAATTGCTTTCATTTCTAATAATTTCTTTCATATCAATCACCTTTTATAAAATTTTTTTCAAAATTATATTTTTTTAGTGTATCAAGAGAAAAAACAGAATTTTCTCCAGCCGCTTTTGAAATTGTATGAATATGAAGATCAATTTTTTTCAATGTAATCTCTTCCTATAAATTATTTTATCATTCCTTGTAAAATTAATAAATATTTATCAGAAAATTTACTAGGAAATTACTAGGAAATTACTAGGAAATGTGATATGATTAATTTGACAATAATTGGAGGTGTAAAGATGATAGAATCCATTGAAGACTCAAGAACAGAATTTAAAGTTAAATTAGTGGATGACTTGGAAGAAACAGTTATAGCATTTTTAAATAAAGATGGTGGTATCATCTATATTGGCGCTGATAAAAATGGCAAATGGATTGTTATTGATAGAAAATAATTAGAACAGAAAAATTGTAGCAATAAAATGCTATGATTTTTATTTTTAGAATGATTTTTATGTACTCCAAAGTTGCATAGAAGTTCGAAAAAAAATCAAATCCATTTCTGAATTTGATATTTATCATAATGCTCAAAAGTTTGAGCAGATTCTTCTTTGGAGCGATAGTTGAGTGAGTACACAACTTTTTTCTCACATGAGGATGATATATAAATCACCCATCTATATTTATTATATCATATATTTATTTTTTTTAAAGAATATTGTTAAATAATATCAAAAAATATGCTATAATTATTGTAGTTGAATATCATTATGATATTCTTTTTTCTTTTGAGGTGTTTTATGGAGAAAAAAATAAGTCATTTAAATATGATACAAAGTATTATTACTAGGATGGGAAATAACTCTTTCGCTTTAAAAGGATGGGCAGTTGGAATTATGATTGCTGTTTATGCATTTGCTGGGAACTCAAACGTTAAAGCTGTAATTGTAACTTTAATGCCATTAATTGTATTTTGGTTCATAGATACATATTATTTAATGCTAGAAAGAAAATTTAGATGTTTATATGATGATGTTAGAATAAAAGATGAGAAAGATATAGATTTTAGTATGAATCCGAATGATGTTAAGATAAACCTTGATGAAGTTAAAAAATATGGATTCTTTAGTATTTTCTTTTCAAAATCAGTTCTACCATTTTATCTTGTGTGCATAGCTACAACACTAGTAATATATTTTGTAAAATTTTAAAAGGAGGTAACTTATGGGTAAAAAAATATTTGTATCCTATAAATATGCTGATAGTGATGTACGTAAAATTACTAATGATTATTTTCATACAGATACTGTTAGAGATTATGTTAATAAACTAGAAGAAAAAATTGGTAAGTCTGACATTTACAAAGGAGAAAGTGATGATAATGATTTATCACAATTAACCGATGACTCAATTTGGAACCAATTAAAACAAAAAATATACGATAGTTCAATAACGATAGTATTAATCTCTCCAAATATGAAAACTTTATGGAAATCTGAAAAAGATCAATGGATTCCACAAGAAATATCATACTCTTTAAAAGAAATAACTCATAATGGTACAAGAAAAAGTAAATCAAATGCATTAATATATGTTATATTACCTGACAAATATAATAGTTATGATTATTTTATACAAAAAAGTTATTGGGATACAGAAACATATCGATATGATAAAATATTTAGTATCATGAAAAATAATCTAAATAATTATAAATATAGCAGTGATATTAGTTATGCAGTAATTGTTAAATGGGATACATTTTTAAATAACTATAGTACCTACATAAATTCTGCTATAAAGAAACAAGAAAATATAGATAGTTACAATATCTGCAAACAAATATAGAGCATTGTTGAAAATGCTCTTTTATTTTAAATCTTTTTCTTCTATATTTAGGTTCCATAATCCTAATTGTCCATTAACTTCTTTATCATAATTTATTTTTTTAATGTTATTTAATTTCCATGCATAACCAGTTCTAACTTTATTTCCGTATGCAATATTATTTTCAGATATTATTCTATGATTTAATTGTTCATCTAATTCTAGACAATCTTCTATTTCAACAATAGCAATAATTCTTCTAGAAGGAAATTTCAAATTCATATTCTTATATTTTTTCATATCTTCTTTATCTATTCCTGTTCCTGCATGAATTAAAACTTTTCCTCTGTAATTAGTTTTCCAAGATCTAAATTCATATTTTTTTATTCCTTCTGCAACT
This sequence comes from uncultured Bacilli bacterium, assembly GCA_944358535.1. Classification (GTDB taxonomy): domain Bacteria; phylum Bacillota_I; class Bacilli_A; order RF39; family UBA660; genus Coprosoma. The sequence goes on from CALVRH010000003.1 coordinate 64,711, forward strand.
AAAGTTGCCCAAGGTTGTCTTAATGTTAATACTTTCAATTTAATCACCACTTATATTTTATCATAATTTTTATAAATTCTTTGAAGTTACTTAGGAATAACTTGAAAATATGGTATAATTATTTATAAGGTAATGGTGATAAATATGAGTAAGATATACAAGACGATAGATTTATTTTCAGGTTTGGGTGGAATAAGAAAAGGTTATGAAATGACAGGTAGATTTAAAAATGTTTTATCTGCTGATGTAGATAAGTATGCATGTCTTACTTATAAGCATCTATATGGTGAAGATTCATATAATGACGTTACCTCAGAAGAATTTAAAGAAAAAGTTGAAAAAACAAATTATGATATTCTTTTAGGTGGATTCCCATGTCAAGCATTTTCTATAGCAGGTCTTCAAAAAGGTTTTGCTGATGAAACCAGAGGAACATTATTTTTTGATATTGCAGATATCATTAGAAGAACAAGACCAAAAGCATTTATGTTAGAAAATGTTGAAGGATTGTTAAAACACGATAAAGGAAATACATTCAAAGTTATTACAAGAGTTTTGGATGAGTTGGATTATAAAATTGTAGGAGTTGATTTTTGTGGCGACAATCCTATTTATAATTCAAAGGATTTAGTTAGAACTACAAAAGATTTTGGAATTCCCCAAAAAAGAGCAAGAATATTTATAATGGGATTTAGAAGAGATATTATTCCAGATAATTATATTTTTCCTAGACTACCAGATCATTCTGATAATAAGATATATAATAATTTATATGATTTACTTGATGATAATGTTGATCCAAAATATTATTTATCAGAAAAGTTATTAACTACACTTAAAAATCATAAAAATAATCATTCTGCAGTAAAGTCTGGTTTTGGTTATATAGTAGTTAACGAAGGAGAAAATCCAGTTTCAAATACAATTATGGCAACTGGTGGTTCTGGAAAAGAAAGAAATTTAGTAAGACAACATCATAAAGAATATGATAACTTAATAGTTGGTAAAAAGAATCCAATTAATACTGAAGGCATAAGAAATATGACTCCTCGTGAATGGGGAAAACTACAGGGTTTCATCAATTATGCATTTATTGAAAATGGTGTTGATACTTTTTCTTTTCCTGAAGGAATTAGTGATACACAACAATACAAATTATTTGGTAATTCAGTATCTATTCCTGTAATACATGAAATGGCAAAATATATGATAGAAAGGTTGGATGAATTTTATGGCGATGAATAAAGGCGAATGGTCAGAATTATATGCAATTTTGCATATGCTATCTGAACCAGACTTAACAATTGTAGATGATAATCTAGAAGAAATAACTAACGAGCTATATAGTGTTAAGAATTTATCAGTTAAAGAACAAGAAAACATTATTAAATATGTTCTAGAAAACAATATGGATGTACAAGTATATTTTAATGATGACATCAAACAACTTATCTCAAAAGAAGAAATATCCTTTAATAAAAAACTTATATTTGATGGAATCATTCATTCTATAAATGGTAATGGTGCTTTTGAAATATCTGGATCTAATGCAATATTATCTAAAATGACTCCAGATGGTTTATTAAAAGCATCTTCTTATTCAAAAGCTGATTTACAAGCTATAGTTTTAGATAATAGACTTGGTGAAGAAAAAGAATTAAAGTATAGTATTAAATCAAGTTTAGGTAGTCCTGCAACTATTTTAAATGCTAGTATGCAAACAAACTTTATTTATGAAGTAAATGGAATATCAAAAAATGATATAGAAAAAATCAATTCAATTAATACAAGAACTAAATTACTTGATAGAATAAAAATGATTAGAAGTTTAAATGGAGATATTAATTTTGTAAAAGTTCAAAATGATAATTTTGAGTACAATCTTAAACTTATTGATAGTAATATGCCTAATTATCTTGGAGATGCTTTACTTAATTCATATGAAAAAGATACAAAAAATTTAAAGTCATTATTTTTAATGTCTTCAAAATTTGATGATGAAACATTTGCATTAAAAAAATTGGGCGATTTCTTAGAAGGAATAAGTTTTGGATTCTTTCCTAGTCAAAAATGGGATGGAATAAATGATGTTAATGGTGGTCTTATAGTTGTTAAAAGAAATGGTTCTGTCGTAATATTAGATTTAGTTTATTACAAAAACGAGGTAAGAAAATATTTAATTGATAGAACAAAATTTGATTCACCAAGTACTACTCGATATAAAATGTTAGAATTATTTGAAAAAGACGGTAAAATATATTTTACTTTAAATCTACAAATTAGATATTCAGAATAATAAAAAAAAGATGATTAACGTTCATAATCATCTTTTTCTTTGACTTTTTCATTGTCCCAACCTGTAATTCTATCAAAAGTTTTTTCACTAATAATTTGATTATCATATAAATCACCAACAACTTCTGCATAGATATCTTCTTTATCTTTTCTGTGGAACATTCTTTTTAAGAAATTAATTAGTTTTTCAAATAATTGTTGTAGTTCTTGAAGTTGAAATTTTAAATTAAAATTATCTTTTCTGTATTCATCAATTTGTTTTTCTTGTGTTTCTACTTTTTCACTTAAAGAATCTACTCTTAATTGTAATGCATCATTACTTTCTTTTAAGTTTTTAATTCTTCTAGAATCCTGTCTAGCTTGTTTAGTAATAATATTTAAGTTTGCTGATAATTCTTTTACATTTCTATACTCATCAGTTGTTTTATCAACTTTATTAATATAATCTTCTAATTTATTTTTTTGTTCTTTAGAAATGATAAATAAATCATCTCTTAAAGGAACTTTTTTAAGTTTATTTATTTCTTCTTTTATATTATTAGAATTAGTTTTTAACTCTAATGAATTATTACTTATTGAATCTATTTCTTTTTGATGTTTTTCAATTAGTTCTTTTGTTTCTTGGTAGTTAGTCATATCAGCTACGTTGATATCTCTATTTCTACCTTTCATTTTTTGTTTTAAAGTTGCATCTAGGTTATATTCTTTGTTGTATTCTTCGATACATAAAGTTCTCATTTTATCTTGTAATTGCATTAAAGAAGTTCTAGTAAATACATCGGTTTTACCAACTTGTTTACTCATACCAGTTTTACAATTATATTTTATTGGAACACCTACAATATGCATATGAGGACTTGTTTCATCATAATGAATAATAGCACTACATACTTTAAAGTTTGGCATTAACAATTCTAAATCATCAACTTGTTTTGAATAAACATTAGTCATTTTATGCTTATAATCTAAATCTTTTGTATCCCAAAATTTCTTATCTCCAAGTTCAATTATAATCTCACAAGCTAAATCACTTTTAGAATTCTCACTTACTTTTTTGAAGTAGTCATCGATCTTCCTATCATCTCTAGTTTGTTTATTATTGTATTCTAATCTTGCTTCTTCAAATTCAGTTTTATAAAAATCTTCTACATCTTTGTAAAGGGAAGAAGTACCTTTAACGATTACAATTTGTTCTTGTTCGTTATCATATTTTCTATAATTATGCTTATCACATTTTGATAATGTTTTAGCATTTTGTATTCCGTTATTAGTCATTGAAGTAGTTCCACTTATATTATTTTTAGCAGAACTTCTAACACTATTTTTTCTATTCTTATTACTACCTAAATGCAATGAATATGGAAGTTCACTTATAATAATCATCTCCTTTCTTATGGCTTAATTTTGGCTTGTCAAAATGTATAACCCCCTAGATATCTTGTCATGCTAACAAGATATCAGTGGGCTAAGGAATATTCCTTAGAATCCTTTATGCAATACTTTGTAATGAAACTATGTACTACATACTTTCAAAACTTCGTATTGTATGGATGAAAATATTTTATCTTCATAAAACATTTTCTTTTGTAAAAATGCTATCGCCACTTTCATTACTGCGTAACAAAACGTGCCACGCATTTTATCTTTTTATCAATTCCATTCTGATAGGTTTACTAGGTATATCTTTTAACTCTCTAGAGTAATCAACAAAAGTATTACTATCATCAGGAATGTAATTGAATAATTTATTTAATTCATCAGCATCTTTCGTAACTACAATATTTTCTTCTTTGATATATATAATTCCAAATCTATATTCTTCCATCTTTACATCTGGATCTAATTTATAATAATCTTCTAATGGAAACACTCTAACAATAGCGGAATTATCTTCTACAAAGTTAAAGTAGAATACTTGGTCTTTAACATAGTAGATTGCTTCAGTATAAGAAACATTATAATAGTTCTTTAATCTCATAATTATTTCTCCAACTTCTTCTTCAGGTAAGTATTCACTAAATCTTATTTGTCCTATTAGATTACCAAATATACAATCTTGTTTTCTATCTATATAACCATTCTTGAATAATTCATTACATGGGTTAGCAATTGATTCTCTAAAATTAACACATTTAACAAAACATTCACTACCAACTAATTCAAGTTCTACATTATCTACATAATTCATAATTAAATCAGACTTTTCCTCACGAGTTCTTTTCTTCCATGGTTTCATTTGTCTATCATATTCTTCAGGATGAATTCCTTTATTTATAAATGCAATATCACGAGCAACTAAAATATCTTTAGCAGAGTAAGTAAATGTATCACATTTATCTGCTGTATTAATTTTATCTTGTAGCATTTCTATAGTATCTTCAATTTGTTTTGCTTTTTCTTTATAATCATCTAAACTAAATGCACCATCTACATAGGCAAGTTTAGCTCTTTCTAATCTTGCTTTTTGTGTTTCAATTTCTTTAGCAATGTTTTCTCTAGGTTCATCAAAGTTTTTGATTATCATAGGAACAAAGAATTGATTGACAATAGAATCATATTCAGTTAGTTCATCAACAAAAGTTTTAAAGTGTTCCTCAACATCTTTTTCTTTAACTGTTAATTTGCAATCACGACAATAATAGTAAAAGTATTCATGACCTTTTTTCTTTGAAGCTTTACCACCTAGAATCTTGCCACATTTAGGACATAGTAATTTTTGTAGGAAGATATAAGTTAAAGTTCTTGAATAAGCACGAGAGTTATTTTTCTTTTGAAATTGACATTCTTCCCACATTTCTTTACTAACTAATGGCTCTACTACATTAGGGTAGTAAGTAGGATGTTTAGTTCTTTTACCATGAACGAAATCTCCTTTATATATTTCATTTTCAATAATATGAAGTATTGTATTATCTCTCCAATTATCTTTTCCTAAAACTTTTTCTTTCTTAAATAGATTTGCTATTTTTTGATAAGATAATCCATTGTGATAAAGTTCAAATATTCTAATAACAACATCTTTTGCTGATTCATCAATTACTAACTTTTTATCTTCATGCTTATAACCAAGTGGGGCTTTATGTGGAATGTGTCCTTGTTTAATTGCACCTGCTAAACCAACTTTAGTCCTTTCGCTAGTTCTTTCAATTTCATTTTGGGATACACTCATCATAATACGAGATACCATTCTACCATTTGAAGTAGTTGTATTAATATCATCATTTACTAAATCTAAATAAGCATTATTTTCTTCTAGAAAAGTTATAATGTTTTCCCAATCAAAAATACTTCTTGTAATTCTATCTTGTTTTAATGCTAACATTGTATTTATTTTCTTGTTTTTAATATCTTCTTTTAATCTTTCAAATTCAGGTCTATAATTGCCTTTTTTGGCACTAATTCCTTCATCAGTATAATAATCTCCAATTTCATAACCTTTGGCTCTACAATAGTCTTCTAATCGTGTTTTTTGTTCTGGCAAACTAAATCCTTCACGAGCTTGATCTTCGGTACTAACTCTCATATAAAGACCAGCTACTTTTTTAACTTCCTTATCAGATAATTCCATAAACTCAACTCCTTTTACAAAAAAAGAGGAGTCAAAAGTATCTAGTAAAGTCTAAATACTACTGACTCCTCAATATAATTGATATTAATTAATTTTAATTGTTTGTGTTTATATTTCATAGATGTACCTCCATTTCTAGAGCATACCTCTTTCATTGATTATATATAATATCACTTTTGAAAATAATGTCAATAGTTATAGATTTTTAATAAACTCTTGTAAATCACTAATATTAATATGTTTTTGCAAGTTCTCAACATAAACATCTCTACCATGATTAAAAGCTAGAAATGTTGTACCTTTGATGATTATTTTATTTGGCTCTATATAATTAATATTGGTTTTATCAATTTTACGAATAGAACCATTAATAAATCTTGGGATTGTATTACAAAAATCACAAATAAATTTAATTCTTGTCTTTAGTTCCTCATCAATGGGGACTTCTTGTCTAATAATATTTAACAAATGTATCTTCCTTTCTTATCTTTCTTTATCTTTTTTATTATTCGCTTTTCTATGTAAGCCTTCAATAATTTCTTCGTCCCATTCATCATATGGTTTTGGTCCAGCTAAAAGCATATTTGTTTCTGGATCATACTTAACATATTTCATGATTCGAAGTTCCAACATAGTGTCTTTAATAGTTTCTATATCATCAGAGCAATACTGTGATAATTCTAATGCATTTATTTCACCATTAAATAAAATCATACTTAAGAAACCTTTAGCATTCAAAGATAAATCTTTATCAGTTAGATACTTCATAATAGACTTATACATTAAATATCTCTTCATTATTTCACCATCCTTTCTTTGGATGGATGATTTATAAACACAAAAAAATCTATCATTACGATAGATTTATATATCAAACTCGGTATTGTTCCGAGCAGATTCCTCAATGGAGCGGATGAGGAGAATCGAACTCCCGTAATCAGCTTGGAAGGCTGGGGTTCTACCATTGAACTACATCCGCAATTAGTAGACAATATAAATTATACTATATTTTGAATATTTGTCAATAGCATCCCAGCCGTTTTTTGAAAAAATTCAAATGAATTTTTAAATGCACCAATCAAAATAGTAATGGTGTATTTAGTGTTTCAATTATCAAATTTGT
>CALVRH010000004.1 GCA_944358535.1 uncultured Bacilli bacterium
CTATTGATATGCCTATTGATTTAAATATTGCTTATGCTGAATATCATTAATCAGTCATAAAGTTTAACACAACTTTTCATTAAATAAATAATATATTCCAAGGAAAATTAGTGGAATAAAGATGAAAACAAAGTTTTCGTTTAATGCATCTCGTGAATACATATCTACGTAAAAATAGCTAGATGATATATAAATAATAGCAGTTAAACATGCATATAATTTATTTTTAAAAAGTTTGCACGCTAATAAATACATAAATATACCGGATATCATAATTGTAATTAATTTAATTAATTTTAACGCTGCAAATGGTCCAAAACCAAAGTTACTTATTATATTTAAAATTAATCCACCTACTGCATGAGGTAAAATTGGATAAAATATTCCTGTTGCATATCCTAAATTATTTGCTACATTAGGTAATATTTTTGAAAAAACATAAGATAAATCAGAGCCACGAATTAGTACATTCGAATAATGAAATGCGGTGTCATCACCATAAATATAATAATGTATAAATGGATAAAACATAAATAATGAAAATAAAACTATAGAAATTGTATAAATATTTATAAATCTGCTTTTTTTAAGTTTATTATAAATTTTAGAACATTCAAGATATAATTTGTTTGTGTATTTTAAGATTTGTAATTTACACTTTTTTAATATATTAATCATAACATTCCCTACTAAATTTAAATATACAAAAGAAAATATTAATTACAATATTTTCTTTATCTACCAATTGAACTATAAGTTATATCTTTCATATCTTCTAATTTATAACAATTTCTTCCATCATATACTCTTGGTGTTTTCATTAGTTTTTTATATTGTTTAACATTATAATTTACAACTTCTGGCCATTCAGTCATAATCATAGTTGCATCTGCATCTTTAATTGTTTCATCTATGTTATCAAAAAATGCAATAGTTCCTTTTACCCCATCATCTGTAAGTTTAAAATTAATTTTTTTCTTAAAGCTTTCTGTAGAAATAGGATCATAAGCTTTTACGTTTGCTCCATAATCTAATAGCATAGAAATATTATCAATAGATGGTGCATCTCTTAAATCATCAGTTCCAGGTTTAAAAGTAAGTCCCAAAACAGCAATTGTTTTACCTTCAATACTTCCTCCAAAATCATCAATCAATTCATGTAATAACACCAATTTTTGCTTTTTATTAACACTAATACAGGCTTGAATAGTTTCTAATTCTACTCCTTCAATTTGTCCAAGCCAATGCAAGGCTTTAGTGTCTTTAGGAAAACATGATCCACCATAACCAATACCAGCTTTCAAAAATTTATTTCCAATCCTTGAATCATAGCCCATTCCTTTAGTAACCTCTTCTATATTAGCTCCTAATTTTTTACATAAATTAGCTATTTCATTAATATAAGAAATTTTTAAAGCTAAAAAATCATTCGAAGCATATTTAATCATTTCTGCACTTCTTCTTGAAGTGTGTAAATAAGGGACATTATATGGTTCTTTAGTTAATGGTTCATATAGTTTTTGCATTATATTAGCAGCAAAATCATCTTCTGTTCCAACAACTATTCTAGATGCATATAAAGTATCATGTACGGCTGTCCCTTGAGCTAAAAATTCTGGGTTGCTAGCTACATAAACTTTAATTCCATCTTTAACTTTATCATTTAAATCTTTTTCAATTTCATCGTTTGTTCCAATTGGAACTGTAGATTTTAACACAACTACACAGTCTTTTTCTAGTGATTCAGCAATTTGGTCACATACAGAATGTACATAATCTAAATTTGCCGATCCATCTTCTCTCTCTGGAGTACCTACACCAATAATAATTACATCAGCATCCTTATATGCGTTTTTGTAATCTAATGTATAATCTAATCTATCTTTATTTTTGAGCATAAGTTCTTCTAAATCTTGTTCATAAATTGGACTTATACCATTTTTCATTTTTTCTACTTTTTCTTTATCAACATCAACACATGTTACATTATGTCCTATGTGAGCCAATGCAACACCTGTTACTAAACCAACATATCCTGTACCTGCTACAGCTACTTTCATTTATATACCTCTTCTCTATTTGTAAATACATCACCATTTTATCATTTTTTAATAAAAATAACAAATATTGACATTATTTTTCTATTTCTTCTTCTAATTTCTTTATAAAGTTTTTAGTGTTGCTTTTATAAGGAATTGGTTTAAATTTTTTTGATTTTTCATATATTTTTTGTAAATCATCACCATCATTAAATGCTAAAATGTGTTTTTCATCACTAAATACATTTACTATTTCTTTTTGATGGTCATTAATGTGTTCTCCGTATTTTTCGAGTCGTGGTGCAGCTATTACCTTTTTGCCTTTTTGAAGTGGCATAATGATTGAACCTGTACCCCCGTGAGTGATTATTAAATCAGCTTCATCAATATATTTTCCCATTTCATCATAACTAATAAAATCAAATATTTTCATTTTATCACTTTTATAATCTGAAGAACCTCCAGCTTGAACGATAATTTCTTCATCGGTTTTTAAATTATCTACTGCTTCTAGTAATCTATAAAATTTTTGTTTTTGAGTACCTAATGTAACTAATATCATTTGACACACTCCTTAATATATTCCACCAAAGTAAACTGCTTTTGGATAATATTCTAGCATAGACTTCCATTGCACCACAAATGTTGTAGCAATTGGATAAACAAGTTTTCCAGATAATGTTTTACCTTTGTTTTTTGCAAAACTTTCAATAAAAATTACTTTTTTACCAAATAATCTTCCCAAATAACACATTGGAACTGATGTGTTTGCTCCAGTACTAACAATTACATCTGGTCTAAATTTAAAAAAAGTGTAAATTGAATTAAATGCATTTAATACGTTAATGAAAAAATATTTGATAAAGTTTTGGCCATTACAATACTTAAAAAATTTCATATTATATTTTTCTTTTAATCCAATTGTTACTTCTGTTTTTTCTGTTACAAATAAATAATTATATTTTTCAAAAAGAGATTTTAACTGAAGCATTTGTGTCAAATGTCCGCCAACACTACAAATAAATAATACTTTTTTTTGTTTTTTTTGTTTTTTTTGTTTTTTTTGTTTCATAATATCACTATTCCTCGAAAAAATTTTCTAATTTATTATTTATATCACTATTAAACTTTTGATAATCAAATTTCTTTTGAACAATATATCCTTTATCTAGAAATTGTTTCATACCTGTATAAACGCCTTCTTCAGAATTGTTACAAATAATTCCATAGCCCTGATTTAAAATTTCTTTAGCATCTGCAACATCTGTTGAAATAACTGGAATGTTTAAAATTCTAGCTTCATCAATTACTATTCCATAACCTTCATAAGCTGATGATAAAACTAATGCGGATGAATTTTTAATGTAAGGATATGGATTGATTTTTTTACCTAGCAAAAATACAGTGTCTTGTAAGTTTAATTCTGTTATTAGATTTTTATACATTTGATAGTCTTCACCATCACCAACCATAACAACAGAAAAAGTATAACCTTGTTTTTTTAACTCATTACTGGCGTTTATTATTCTAGATAATTTTTTAGATTTTTCTTCACATCTAGCAACTACAATAAAAACTGGTTTTTTATAATTAAACTCAATTTCTTCTAATGATTTTTTTTCAATGCTTTCTCCATCTAGCATATTATTAATCACAGTAATTTTTCCATTATAATTAGGATATAATTCATTAAAAGCTTTCAATGCATCATTACTAACACAAATAACTTTATTAAATTTTTCAAATTTCATTTTTCTTAATCTTTTTGATTTACTACTATATTTTAGTTTTAAATTATTGTGAACGAATATAATATTGTTTTTTGAACTGTTTCTAGCTAATTTGGCTAAAATCGGATGTTGATAGGCATATGAAATTGCAATGTCATATTTATCAATGTTTAATAAATTTTTAAGAAGTTTGAATTGCATTTTGAAATATGTGCTAATTTTTCCAAATAAATCCCATTTACCTTTACAACATAATTTAATTTTAACTTCTTTAGGTACCATATCTAAATATTCTTTTTGAACAACATATCCTAAAAAAAGTTCAATTTGATAATGATTGGTTAAAGTACTAAAATTTAATAAATTTATTAAAGCTTTCTCCATGCCACCAACAGATAATTTGGGCATATAAATAATCATTTTTTTCATTTACTCACCTATTAACTTATAAAATTTTTCCATATTTTTTAAATTATAACTATTTAAATCAAATTTAAATTTTTTATTTACTGTTTTACTGTTATTACAAACTTTATTAATAATTTTAACAATAGATGAAACATTGTTTTTACATAGAATCATACTTCCTTTAGGGGCAATATATTTAAATATATCACTATTACCACAAACATCAGTGGCAACAATAGGGATACCACATAGTAATGATTCTAATAAAACGGTTGGCAAACCTTCAAAATCAGATGTAGATAAAAATAGGTCTGCTTGCTTTAAAATAGATCTGATGTTGAGCTGTTCACCTAACAAAATAACTTTTTCATTTAATTGATTGGTTTTTATTAATGAATCTAATGCACTATATAATTCACCATTTCCAATTATATATATTTTTATATCTTCTGGTAATTGTTTTGCAGCATCTATAATTTTATCAAAACGTTTTTGTGTGCAAAGTCTACCAATAGAAACTATTTTAAATTTTCCTTCTAGTTTTATGTCAGTTGTTTCATCTTGATTTTTAAAATCAATAATATTCCATAGAAAAGTTGTTTTATCTTTATATTCCGGTAAGATTTTATCAAAACTTTTTTTAACCCCTTCGCTGACTCCAACTATAGTATCGAACCTCTCATATTTATATTTTGTTCTATCAAACTTTTTCTTGTATTTTTCAAAATGGTTATAATTATACTCAACATCAGTGTGTACCCAAATTAATTTTTTTTCTGCTTCACTATATCCAATGTAATTATCTACGAAAGGATAATATCCAGAATAAGAAATTGCAACATTATATTTTTTATTGGTTGTAAACCATGAAGCAGTATAATAATTAAACATTAAATGTTTTAACATCTTACATATCACATTATTACTTAATACTATTTTACGTGTAATTTGGCTATCATATGGAGTAATTATATTAATGTTTTCTGGTAATTCATTTAAAAATTTACCTTCTGGTTTTAATAACATTAAATCAACATCATATTTTTTATAATTAATTTTTTTAAGTAAATTTATTAAAGTTTTTTCAATACCCCCTACTTCCATATGAACAGAACCTATTAACATTTTTTCTTTGTTTTCTTCTTCAAAAGGTTGATGACATTTAATATAAAATGCGATTAAAATGATAATCATAAATGTACTAACGGATGGTGCAAGTAAGGTGTGTCCTGACATTGTTGCAACACCTAATGCCAAAACAATACTTAATAAGCACATAGCAGATTCAATATCAAAAAACCTTGTTTTAATTTCTTTAAACCATGTTTTTAAAGAGCTAAATATAACATATAATAAAGGTATAAACATAATTATAGTACCTAAAATTCCAAACAAGAAATATATATCAAAAGGATCTTGTTCTGTTATAAATAAAGTTTTGTCTTCACGTTCATAGAATTTTCCAAAAATTCTTTCGCCTACAGATATATCCTTACGTAACATTACCATTCTAGCAATATATCCATTTCGACCACTATAAATTAGAAAATTTATTCGTTCTGTTCTTTCTTCTTCAGTAATTTCCTCATTATCAATGTCTAGACTTTCATATCTTATTGATGTGTTGTAAACAGCCGGAATATGGCTCCAAAATAATAATGGAATAATTAGACAAGCTAAAACAAAAACAAATTTTTTATCTAATTTTATTTTTATTATAGATATAAGTCTATATATTAGATAGCCTACTATTGTTATAAAATATCCTAGTAAGCCTACTTTTGTTCCTAATCCTAAAAGAGCTATTCCGATGATGATGGTTAAAATAATTTCCCATTTATGACTACTCGGATTATGTAGTGAATTATATAAAACAATAGGAAATATAATACTTAATAAAGCTCCTATTTCATTTCCAGAAAAAAACCAACCAGATGATCCATACTTGCCACTGCCTGGCAAATATGTGTCAAAAGCTGTACCTGTAACCCATGAAAGAATAAATGTTATGGATATAATTATAAAAGGTAATCGTAGTTCATTTAATTTTATATAATTTCCATTTTTATACCATTTAAGAAAATAAAATAACGCAACTGTAAAGTATACATATTTCATTAAGTATCCTGCATATTCAGAAAAATGTGATTTTAAAATATCAATATTATAATACACGTTGCCTAAACAAAGAATAATTATAATACCTAAATAAATGAAATTATATTTGCGCTTATATTTATCTATAAATACTAAATATATACCCATTAAAAATAAAATTAACATTTTAACTATAATACCTACAGTAACATTAATTCCTATGGATGTCATAAAAGAAGTTATAACATCAAATAATGGTTGTATAAGAATAAATATTGGTAACCATTTGTTAAAAATTTTGTTTTGCATAAATCTCACCTATATCTTTCTCAATATTTTTATTATTGTATAATGTTCCTTATATATTAATTTACACATTAATTTTCGTTTAAAACCATATTTTTTAAAATATTTGTTTTCTTTAAATTTTGGGAAATTTTCTTTTATTATTTTTCTAATTTTATCTACCATGTCGTATTTATTATAATCAAGAAATCTAATGCTAGCAGCCCTTAATAAATGATGAATATAAATGTATTCAATTTCTTCTTTATATTCGTTATATAAGTTTTCTTTTTTAAATATTGCACTTACTCTATCGGTTACTAAAAAAATGTCCTCGATTTTAGAATTATATTTTATTTTGTTCATAGTTGAGTTTTCACGTTTTAAATAGTGATATAAATAATGCTTTGTAAATTTTATTTTATTTGTATACATTGCGAGTAATGGTATTGAACCCAAATCCTCATAATATACACCTTCTATAAATTCAAAATTGTTTTTTTCTAATAATTCTTTTTTAAACATTTTATCACAGGCTGATGGATTATATAATAATAAACGTTTTGAAGCAGGGATATTTTTGTCAAAAATAAATTCTTCCATTTCCATTTTTTGCTTTGTTATTTTATTATTTTCATCTATATACATTTGGAATGTAATTATGTCATCACCGTTTTGAGCTTCTTTTTTTAAAGTTTCAATTGTATTTAATTCATAATAATCATCACTATCTAAAAATAATATATAATCACCTGTTGCTTTTTTAAGGCCATAGTTTCTAGCAGACGAAAGGCCACCATTTTCCTTGATATAAGAGTGCATATTGGCATTTTCTGATACATATTTATCGATTATTTTTTGACTATCGTCAGTTGAACCATCATTTACAATTATAACTTCAAAATTTGTATCTGTTTGATTAGTCAAAGATGATAAACATTTATCTAAATAATCATAGACATTATATACTGGTATAATTACACTAATTTTCATTATCAATCAATCCTTCTAAAATCTCTATACTTTCTTCATTAAATTTTTTATAATCAAATGGTTTTTTTATTTTGAAACCATTATCTAGAAATTGTTTCATACCTTTATATATTCCATCATCATCGTTAGAAACAACATAGCCAAATTTATCTTTAATAATTATATTTGCATCAGAAACATCAGTTGTGATAAGTGGCAAATTCATAATCATCGATTCCAAAAAAACGACAGGAAATCCTTCAAATTTGGAAGATAAGACAAAAGCATCAGCTATTTTATAATAAGGAAATGGATTAGTTTTTAATCCTAAAAACTTTACTTTATTTTCTAAATGTTTTTCTTTTACAATATTAATGTATCGTTCATGCTCTTCTCCATCACCTACTAATAATAATAAAAAATCATACTCGGAATTTAATTTGTCACATGCATTAATTATTCTCGTTATTCTTTTATCATATTCTGTGTGACGACTAACATTTAAAAAAATTGTTTTATTTTTTGGAACCTGTATATCTATAGTTTCTTTTGATTTTTCCAATATATCATTATAGTCTATTAAATTATGACAAACTATAGTTTTATCCTCATCATTTGGAAACATACTCAAATAGGCCTTTCTTCCATCTTCTGATACAAAGATGTTTTTTTTGAATTTTCTAAAAAACATATGGTTCAAAAATTTTTTTACTTTTTTTTCTGTTGAATAACCTTTGTCCTTTTTATCCATTATATTTGAGTTCGCCATATAATTTATTATATTTGTGTGCATCCAAGCCGCATTGTTTTTTGAAGCAATTCGAGCTACTAAAGCACTATAGAAATATCCAGGAGAATAGCATGCAGCAAAGTCATATTTATGAAAATTTTTTATTAATATTTTGATAAATATAAACAAGTTAGCAATTTTTTTTAAAATTTTATTTTTTATTTTAGATAGGCCATAATCTTCTAAATTCACATTTGGATTTAATTTGTCTAAAAAATCTCCTTGTCTAATTTGCAATAATAGTGTTACATCATACTTTTCATAATCAAATTGATTAAGTAAATTAATTAATGCAGAACTTACTCCTCCAACTCCTAAATTAAATGCTGTAAATAATACTTTTTTCTTTTTCATAATTTAACCGCCTTTTTTCAAAGATTTTAACATATTAATTAATTTGAATGCTGTTTTATCCTTACTTACTAAAATTAAAACTAAATAAATTAATACACCAACGCCAAATTGAACTATATTAGTAATAAATGAAATTCCCATTTTTTTTCCAATAAGCATCATAATTCCAAACATAATACAAGAAAATATTATATATTTAAATGCTGGCAAAATTTTACTTTTAAAATTAATGTATTCTTTTGTGTATCCAATTTGGATTATCAAAACCAAATATTCTGCAATAATCGTTGAAAATGCTGCGCCATAACTATTGAAATATCTAATTAAAAATAAATTTAATATAAAATTTACTACTGCACTAGCAACTACTGATTTTGTATATTGCTTGGTCTTTTCCATCGGGATAAGTAATTGTATTCCTAATACATTAGTTAGTGAAGATGCTATAATCATTGGACATAGAATCATCATCAGATTTGATGTTTTAGCAAATTCAGGTGTTAGAAACCAGTTAATGAAATATGGAGCAATGGCAGCTAAGCCAAACGCCATTGGAATAGATAATAGCATAACTAAATCAAAGGCATTATTAACATAACGCAGTCCTTCATCCTTTTGATTATTGGCAGTTAAATTAACTATTCTAGGCATCATTACTGTTCCTATGGATGTAATTACAAATAAAAACATATTTACAAATTGTTGAGCTTTGGAATAAAAGCCTACTTCTGCAACATCACTCACTAACATTCCCAACATTGTTTTATCAAGAGTTGAATAAATACTAACAGCTATCTGTGGAACAAAAAGCAAAGCTGATGGTTTAAAATGAGACAAAGCATCTCTAAAATGTATTTTTTTAAATGAAATGTAATGTCTTAAATCTATCCATAATATAATTTGTCCTAAAATGGAAAATGCACATGATAAGAAAACATATAATGATAAATCACTTGGCTGTTTTATGAAAATAAATATACTAATAACATTTAAAATTTTTATAATTATATTTCTAATAGTGACACGTTTAATGTTTTCCATACCATAGTAAAACCACGATATATCAAACATAACTGACAAGATTGATAATCCTTGAATTAATAGTATTGTTTTATAATCAACACTTGCAAAGCCAAATATTATATAAAAGGTAACTAAAGATATAAAGTTAGTTAAAAATTGTAATGCAAAGATTTCCCAAAATTTTTGTGATAATTTATCTTTATTATCTCTAACTTTTGCAACTTCTTTATTACCATATAAAGTTATACCAAGCATTCCTGCTAAAGTAAACCAATATACAATTGAGCTTGTATAATTGTTGATTCCGTTAGCCGTTGCTTGTAATGTTCTAGCTAAATAGGGAGCTGTTACAATCGGAATAAGTAATGTTAAAACTTGATAAATAACATTGTAAAAATAATTAATTGTTAATTTTTTCACTTACAACACCACTCTATCAAAAAAATGTTTTCTTGTAATTTTATTAAAAATTAATCTGCAAAACAATTTATCTTTAAAAGATCCATAGAACATTCCTTTGCATACCCTTTTCCTTTGATCATAAATTAAATTTAAGAGGTTCATTATTTTATTATAGTATTGTCTTTTTATATCTACATCACTTACATTTTTATATAATCTACATATGCTTCTGAATTGATAATACATTCTTGTATATAATAAATCAGATGTGTTTTTCTTTTGATTTAATTGAGTAACAATAGAATTAAAAACTGTAATATGATAGTCAAAAATTCTTGGCTTAACATCAGTCATAGAATTACCCGGCCTATCTACTAAATAATATGATAATGCTTGATCAGTGTATAAGGCTTTTTTAACGTTAGTAAGTGCTAAAATATAAAGCAATAAATCTGTAAAACTAACCTTTTTAGGAAAAGAAATATCTTTTGCAACAGAAGTTTTATATAATTTAGAATGAGGAGATACATGTAAAAATGCAAATTCTCCTATATTATCAACATAAACTTTGTTTGGAATAACTTGGCAAAATGGTTCCATACTTTTATCATATACTTCTTCGTTATCATCATTGTAAACCAAATATTTAGATCCTACTACTAAATCCAAATCATCATTAATTGCTAAATTATATAAAGTTTCAATAGCATTTTCAGCTAACCAATCATCTGGATCACAAATTAAAAAATATTCAGTTGTAATATTTTGAATGGCATATTCTAAAACAGAACCATATCCACCATTTTCTTTTTCAATGCATTTTACTCTACTATCTTTTTTTGCATATTCTTTAATAATAGAAACACTATTATCTGGTGAACCATCACTAATAGCCCAAATTTCTATATCTTTAAATGTTTGATTAATTAAACTATCTAAACATTTTGATAAATATTTTTCAACATTATATATCGGAACAATAATAGATACTTTAGCCATTGTTTTCCTCCTTCAGTTGTTCAAATAATTTCAATGCTTCATTAATAACTAAATCCATATTGAAATACTTATATTGAGCAAGTCTTCCAATTAAATAAAAATTAGGAATTTTAGAAGCTTTCTCTAAATATTTATTATATAAATTCATATTATCATCATTTACAATTGGATAATAAGGAATGTTTGCTTTATCATTATTTCTATCATAAGCGCAAGGATATTCACGCATAATTGTAGTTTTAGGTGTTTTAGCATTTTCCATTGTCATATGTTTAAACTCAGTAATTCTTGTAAATTTATCTTCTTTAGTCGGATAATTAACTGTACCAACTTCTTGGAAATATTCTTTATTAATTGTTTCAAATTCAAACTCCAATGATCTATAAGGTAAAGATCCATATTCATAATCAAAAAATTCATCAATTGCGCCTGTATAAATAACAGTACCTTTAAATTCTTTACCTTCAAAATAAATCTTATTATCTTTAACAGTTAAAACTTCTTTAGCATCTACACCTAATCTTACTTCAATATTTTTACTATCCAACATTTTTTCAAATACTTTAGTGTATCCACCTTTTGGTATAAATTGATATTTATCTTGAAAATAACGATCATCTTTTGAAACAAATACTGGAACTCTATTTGTTACATTAGGATCTATTTCATCTGGAGTTTGTCCCCATTGTTTCATTGTATAATATAAGAAAACGTTCTCATAAATATATTCTGCGAGTTCATTAATGTCTTTATCTGGATATTTACGAAGTTCTAAAATTGGAATTTTCTTTTCTGTACCAAATTCTTTTTTTAAAATTCCAATTAGTTTATCAGCTTTTTCATTATCGAAGCTTTTTTCTATTGAAGTAATGTTGAATGGAATTGGTACAATTTTACCATTAACTTTACCTAGAACTCTATGTTCATAGAAAAACCATTCACCAAATCCTTTTAAATAATTGTAAACATTTTCTAAATTTGTATGAAACAAATGTGGTCCATACTTATGTATTAATATACCATTTTCATCAATATAATCATACATATTACCACCAATATTGTCTCTTTTATCAATTACTAATACTTTTTTATTTAATTCATTAGCAACCCTTTCTGCGATAGTTGCACCAGCGAAACCAGCACCTACAACAATATAATCAAAATTCATTATTATCCACCTTTCAAAAATTGTAATATTATGTCTTATTCATTATAACATATATACAAAAATAAAAGCAAATAAACCAAGAAGACTTATTTACTTTTATCACGATTTTTTTACTTTCTTTTTTGATAGCAATTCAATAAATATTCAACCGTATACATACTCATTAAAAACAGAAAAATTTGTGCGGTATATGCATATCGTGGCGTGCTTTCAATCAATAAATATACTCCAAAATAAACTAGTAAAATAATTAAAAAGAATAATTGTGTTCTTGACATATTTTTGCGTTTAAGAATAATTGCAATAATCGCAAAAATAAATATAATATAAATTATTAACTGATTAAATGAATAAAATAAAGCAATAAGACTATCAGCTTTTATTTTTTGATTCAAAACATTTATTGATTTTCCAGACAGATAAAACAAAGACCATCCCAAATCACTTTCAATCCAAAAATGTTGAGCTTTATACATAAATAATGATGGCAATTTATCTAATGATCCAATTGTATAATTGTATAATCTTTTTAAATGTTCTTCATTACTTTCTTCGTTAAACTTTTCAGATAATTGCGCGTTATAATCACCTTTTGTTTCTGGATTTAAACCAACAGTAAATTTCCATAAAGGCTCAGTATTTTTAAAACCACTTGGGCTAATACCGGTTTTCGTTACAATAAAAGAAGAAGTTGTTGTTATTATTAAATAAACTAAAATTAAAATTCCAAAGTTTTTGCCCATTTTTACCACATCTTCTTTTTTTGTTGTTAAAATCAGAAATAATAAAATGGACATGATAAATATAATTGCTTCTGGGCGAATAATATTACCTACAGCTAAACATACTCCAATAAGCAAATATCTTAAATTAATATTTATTTGTTTAAATTTTTTGGAAATAAAAATATAAATAGCTAATAAAAAGAAAAATGATGAAATGTGCTGGTTACTTAAAACTGTGTTAAATAAAAGTGGAAATGGAAAAACCATATATATTAAGCTGATTATTCTTGCTACTTTCTTATTTGTAATTTCCTTTGTTATTAAATATATTAATAAAACAATTAACGAAGTAAAAATACAATTAACAATTTTTATAAACAAAACATTGTTACAAATAAATAATAACAAGGACATAAATAAAGTATAGCCCATTTGATAACCCCAACGTAACATATATTCTGAATTTGCGGCTGCAGTTAAATTGCCGGAAACAATTTCTTTTGCGGTATTAAACATCACTGAATAATCACTAATAATTGGGGTGTCAAATAATATAACTACAGCAATTCTTAAGATTAATGCCATTAAAAATATAAAAATTCCAAATTTGGATATCTCAAACTTATATCCAAACCATATTATAAAACTTAAACAAGCTATTGATATTATTGGATATGTAATTAAAGATCTAACAAAAGTTAATCCGAATAAAAATAATAGAAAATATATAAAAAAGTGTTTTAATTTTTGCATAATCATTTCACTCCTTGTTTGTTAATTTGTTTTTTTCAAAATTAACAATACTATATAAAGACAAAACCGTTAAAACTATCATTATGGGTACAAAATCAACTAAATATCTAGATCTGGTTTCCCATATTAATAAGAATAACCATATTCCTAATAATACACATCTTAATAAAGTCTTATTATCAAGTAAATTTGTTTTATTTTTTAAGTCAACGACACAACTAATAAGCATAAAAACATACATAGCCAAAACAATTCCTGTATAAAAGTTAAAACAAACATCAAAATATTTTCCATTAGGTAAAACTATGGCATGCAATGGCGAATTATTGATTGGTTTTCTATTTAGTTTTTCTGAAGCAAAGTAATTTCCATCAGCCCAAGTATCCAATGTCTTTATTGCATAAAATTTAATATTTCCCCAGATTTTCCTTTTTGAAATACGTTCTTTTATAACTTCTAAATTATACGCCACTTTATCTTTTGAATGGCTTGTGTTAGTGAAATCAGTTTGACTAAAGCCACCATATATAAGTCCCTCATCATTAAGACCCATCATTAGGTAATGCGTTATTGGTAAGTTATGATCTTCATACTTTTCGAGGTTTGGAAGCGCTATGTTTAAAACTATGTTATAGCTTATCATGAGAATAATTACAATAAAAGTTGGAATTAAAATTTTAAATATCTTTTCTTTAATTGATGAATTTTGAAAAAGCCAAATAATAAACATTGCAATAATTGTAACAAATGTACTTCCTTTTAATTTGTAGCCAATAAAAGTAACAACTCCCAAACAGATAAGCAATAATATATTTTTCTTTTTTGAATTATTTTCATTAATGTTAATAAAAATATAAAACATAAGGACTGGAACAAACATAGATAATGTATCCGTGTAAAAAATTGGAGTATAAAGCAAAAATGGTGATATAAATAAACACATAAATGTTGCGAATAATGCATAGTTTGTTCCAATTAATTTTTTAGCAATTAAATAGATTAAAAAAATGGACAAATCAATAAAAATTATATTAATAATAATAGATAATGTTTCAAAATCAAAATATCCAAAAATACTAGAAATTTTATAAACAATGGCTAAACAAAATGTAAGAAAATAATTATTTGGATAAACATAGTTTAAATATAAATCACCATTTGTAACAAAACTTTTAGCGGCCTGATAGTTATTGCCAAAATCCCAAGAAGGAATAACTTGTAATTGTTTTGCAACAATCAACTGAATGATAAAAAATATAATAAAAAAGCAGGCTAAAATGATATTCTTCTTTTTATTTGATATTTCTTTTGTCTTACTGATTTTCTTAAATAAAACAAATAGTAAAACACCCCATAGTAATGTTGATGCAATTATTATTAATTGGTTACTAGAGCCATATAATCTATTTTTTAAAAATAATCCACCTAAAATGATAAAACCAAAAACAAGTACAAAAACAATATTAATAATACGATTCATTATTTTTCCCATAATACATCCCCTACAATATTCTTATTTATTTCCTATCCTTTTCTGTTTCCTGAACAATATAAATTGGTCTTTTCTTTACTTCTAAATATGTTTTAGATAAGTATTGACCCATGATTCCAAGACAGAGTAATTGAACTCCACCTATGAAAAACATAATACAAACCATGCTTGGCCATCCGCTTGTTGGATCACCATACATAAGTGTTCTTACAATTACAAAAATTATTATAATAAAAGCTACAAAACAAAATAATATTCCCATAACAGAAGCAATAGAAAGTGGTACTGTAGAAAAAGCTACAATACTTTCTAAAGAGTACAAAAATAATTTCCAAAAAGACCATTTAGTCTCTCCTGCTGCTCTTTCAACATTTTCATATTCAAGCCATTTTGTTCTATACCCTACCCAAGAAAAAATACCTTTAGAAAATCTATTATATTCTTTTAATGATAAAACAGAATTAACCATTTGTCTTGTCATTAATCTAAAGTCTCTTGCACCATCAACTATTTCTGTTTTAGAAATTTTATTTATTAATTTATAGTATAATCTTGCAAAAAAGCTACGGATTACTGGCTCACCCTTACGAGTTACTCTTCTTGTAGCAACACTATCATATTCGCCAGATTCTAATATTTCATACATTTCTTTTAAAAGTGCTGGGGGATCTTGCAGGTCAGCATCCATAATAGCAATATAATCTCCTGTTGATGCTTCAAGCCCAGCATACATTGCTGCTTCTTTGCCAAAGTTTCTTGAAAAAGAAACATATCTTACATCATCATTTTTAGATAATTCTCTCATTAGTTCTAGTGTTTTATCTTTAGAACCATCATTAACAAAAATAATTTCGAATGTTACGTTTTTAAAATCCTTTTTAATTTTCTGAATTTCTGCATAAAATATTTTAATTACTTCCTCTTCATTATAACAAGGAACAACTAACGAAATTTTCTTCATAAACTTACACCTCTACCAGATTAAGTATAGCAAAAACAATTTATTTTATCAACAAACGCAGTATATTTTTTGAAAGATTACTGTATTAACGATTTTTATTACAAAAAAGAACAAATAAATATTTATTTGTTCTAATCAAAAATATCATAACCCAAATCAAAATCAACATTTCCGTTTATTCCGTTTAAATGTCCATCTGAAGCAAATTGCCAATATTTATAAGGTGTTAAATTATAAGTTGGTTTTTGATTTTTTGCATATCCAAAACTTGGACTAGGTACTGGTAGCCATTCAGCAAGCCAAATATCATATTTTTTAACTAATTCTTGAGCATTTAAATGATTAGTAAGCCATGTTTTATTGGCATAAATACCACAACTATAACCGTTTGCCTCGATTTGTGAACAGAAAGTATCAGAGACATTTGTTAATTGTTCTTTTCCTGCATTAACAACACTATTATCTTCCATGTCAATAAATACTTTTGTACCTAGATTTGGTGAATAATTATATTGTTCTATTTGATCAATTAAACGTAGCATATGCCTAGCTTCATTTTGAGCACTAGAATCATCATTATCAATTTCACTAGCATAAGAATATAAGTATAAACCATATGGGATATTATATTCTTCACAAGATTTAACATTATTTAAAAACTCCCTATCATCTTGGTCAGTCCAATTTCCACCATAGCCCGCTCTAATTATAACGAAACCAATATCTGATTTTGCCACTGTAGCCCAGTCTATAGTGTTTTGGTGATGTGAAACATCAATACCAGTATAAACCTTCTGACCTTCGTACTTTTTTAATTGGAAAAACTGAGAATCAGATAAAGTGTTTTGATAAAGTTGAATATTAGTTCCATTTGTAGTATTTCCGTTTAATACATCAATGTTCAAACCATTGGCTTTTGAAACAATAACATTATAGCCTTTTCCATCATTTTTAATAGCCCATTTTTGTGTATCTAAATCAGCATATTTTGATATTTGAACATTTACACCATTTGTTCTATCTCCACTTGCAGCTGTTAAAGCAACTTCTGGATTCATTGAACTTAAGATTGCATAATATCCATTATCTAATTTCTTTAAATACCATATTTGAGCAACTGAATTATTACTCTGATAAAGTTGTACATTAGTTCCGTTTGCTTTTTTAGCATTGTCAACATCTAAAACTTTATTGTTTGCTAATTTAGAATTAATTGTATAATAGCCATCTTCGTATATGTGCGTAGGTGCTTCATTTTCATTAACGGTTGTAGGAGTCAATTTAAATTTTTGAGCGTTTGTCTTATTACCAGTATAAATTTGAATGCTTGTTCCATTCGCTGACTTTCCATCAGCAATATCTAAATATTTATAACTATTTTTAGCAATTATATAATAATATCCATCACCAGCATCTTTTATGTACCACTTTTGCGCTTCACTACCATTAGAAGAATAAATTTGCACCTTTGTTCCATTAACTTTGTCACCATTTTTAACATCTAAAACAAAATTATTATTAAGTGCTGATTTAATAGAATAATATCCATCTGCTATGTATTCAATATACCACTTTTGAGAATTGAGATTATTATTTTCATTTAAAATTGTTTGAATGTTATTGGTTGCAATCATAGCATTTACATCAATAACTTTATTATTATCCAAAGCACTATTAAAAGTATAATAGCCATTTGCTATTTTAGGTTCTTCCATTTTAGTAAAAATAAATTTTTGGGCATTTGAACCATTTGTTTGGTATATTTGAATACTTGTGCCACTTTTAATATTACCATCTTCAATGTCGACATACATGTGATCTAAAGCAGAAATTAGACTATAATATCCATCTTCTTCTCTAATTATCCACTTTTGAGCATTTGAACCGTTGCTTTGATATAGCTGAGTATCTGTTCCATTTGCACTGCTGCCATTCTTAACATCAAGCACCATCCATTCATTAGCATATGAAGTTATAGTGTAATATCCATTTCCTAAATATTTAATTCTCCACATTTGTTCAATTGAACTATCACTATCGGCTAATACAACCTTAGAATTTTGCGTAGCATTCCCATTAACACTTAATGATTTTGTAGAATCAGCAAAACTAGAAATTTTATAAATTCCATCCTCTAAACTTTGCTGACCAACTAAATCTTCAACAAATCTAAATTTTTGAGCATTTGTTCCATTACCATTCCACATCTGAATATTAGTTTTATTACGTATTCCAGCATTATCTACATCAATATATAAACCATTACATTTTGAAATAATGTTATAGTATCCACCACCAGCATCCTTTATGTACCATCTTTGGGCATTAGTGTTATTTTTAGTATATATTTGTACATTGGTTTTGTTGGATTTACCAGCATTATCTACATCTAAAGATAAATTATTATCAAGCATAGTCATAATTTCATAATAACCATCCCCAACCGGTTTCACATACCATTTTTGAGCATTTGTTCCATTACTAGAATAAAGTTGCACGTTGGTTTTATTATGTGTTCCGGCATTATCTACATCAATTACCATATTAGTACCTAAAGCACTTTTGATTGTATAAATTCCTTCCTTTAAAGTGGCAGCATCTACATCAAAAGTAAATGCTAAAAAAGCCATAACAAAAAATAAGCAATATAAAATTTTCTTGTTCATTAAATACCCCTCCATGTTTTCAAAAATATTATATCAGATTTTTGCATAAAATCATAGGCATCTAAAAAAATGTATTTTGGATTTTTAAATTTTAATACTTATTACTCAGCTCCACTAAATTATCATAAGTTATTTAATTGTATTTCTAATCTTGTTCTTTACTTTTAAAATTTTATACTTTAGAAATCAAAAACACACGCTTTTTTTACCTTATAAATTGGTTTTTTATGTTTTCTATGTTATACTTTTTATATCAGGAGGGTTAAAAATGAACAACACGATAAAAAAGCAAAGGAGAGATTATAATTTAGATTTAATTAGAATTTTGGCATCATTTATGGTAATTGTCATTCATGTATCAGCATATTTGTGGTATTCAGTCCCCAGTAATACATTTGAATTTAATGTTTATAATTTTTATGATAGTATGGCTAGAAGTGCTGTTCCAATTTTCATAATGATTAGTGGTGTCTTCTTTTTGAATAGTACAAAAGAAAAAGATATTGTTACTATATTTAAAAAATATATACTTAAGTTAGTTTTCATTTTTATATTATGGTCTATTGTTTATTACATTTATGATATTTTGATTAATAGAATAGATTTTAATTTTAAAAATTTAATTTTATCAATTATTAATGGCCCTTATCATTTTTGGTATATTCCAACAATAATTGGATTATATATTATTTCACCTATTTTAATTAAAATTACTCAAAACTCTAGCAAAAAAATTTTTAAATATTTCTTTGGATTACTAATAATTGGATGTTTGATAAAAACCATTTCGTATTGTTCTTTTATACCTTATATAAATATATTAAATAAAATATTTAATAAACTTCCTATAGCCTTAATTTGTCAATATTATAGTTATTTCTTGTTAGGATATTTTCTATATAATTTTGATATTTCTCCAAAGAAAAGAAAAATTATTTATATAATGGGAATTTTAAGCGTAATTACTTGTGCGTTATTAACCTTCCTTGTATCTCAATATGAAAAGACAAATATTGGCAATTTTTATGACAATTTTAGTATATTTACATTTTTCGAAGCATGTGCACTATTCTTATGTTTTAAAAATACATATTTTAAATCTGAAAAAATATATAGAAAACAAATTACAACTATATCAAATTGTACTTTAGGAATATACATCATCCATATTTTAATTATGAATTTATTATTTGATTTTAATATAATACAAATTACTGACTTCAACCCAATTCTTTCAATACCACTAATATCTATTTTAATTTTTGTGTTTTCTTTGATTATTACATACCTAATAAAAAAAATTAAGTTTAAAGAAAAAACAATTTTTTAAATATTTTCTTCATAATATCATATATGTGTTATAATGGAATAACTTAATAGGAAAGGATATGATAAAATGAATAATTTATATTTCAAAGGATTATCTACTGATAATCAAGAATTAGAAAAAATTAGAAGTATGTTTAAGGAAAATGATTTAAGATTTACAAATGTTTTTTATAGTTATGAAGGCCTACCTCTTTTTTCAAAAGAAAAATTAAATGCAGCCATTGATGATGAAGTTAGAAGAAGCAACCCTATAGGACAAGACGTAAACATTATTTGTCATTCTATGGGATGTAATTTAGGAATATTAAATGCCGAAAAATCCTCTAAAGTAAAAAAAATGATTTTAATTTCACCAGAGTTTGGAGAATATTCTAAAAAAGAAAAAAGAATAATTGAAGAAGCAAAAACTCATCCTTCTATTCAAAGACCTTTTGGAGAAAAAAGTAAAAAAATTAGCGGAGAAACTGCCAAATCAATCATTTTATTTAATAGAACCAAACCATGGGCCACTTTAGCTCTTGAAAGAGTTAATGTTCCAATTTTAATTATATATTCTAAAGATGATATTTTTATACCAAAAGAATATCTACACCGCTTAGCCAATAGAAAAGATAACGTAGAGATTGAAATTATTAATTCAAAATTACATAATCCATTAACAAGTATTGATCATGGAAGTAAAACTATGAGTTTAATTAAAAATCATTTAAGATGAGAATGCCTTTTGCATTCTTTTTCCTTTTGTAAAGTATAAGTAAAATAACAGTTAAAAACACTTTACAATATATTATTTATTCACCTTTTAAGGTATAATTATTATAGGTGATAATATGGAAAATAAAGATTTTAATAATACATCATATACATCTAGAACTGAAAGAAAAAAGTTTGAAGAAGAACTTAAAAATAAACAAACTCAAAAGGAAAAAGAGTTAGAAGAAAAAAGAGCTGAACTTAAAAATATTATCTTTGATGATGGAAAGAAAAATGTTTATAAAAATCCTAAAAAACAAAGAAGACAAGAATTTGATGATACCAAAGAAGAAATAAAAAAGCCAAAAGCCGCTAACATGTTTCTTTCATTAACCTATGTTATTACGATTACTGTTTTCATTTATTTAATTGTTGATTCAGCAAATCAAATAAATCAAATTTATCAAATCATCAATGCCTTTTTCCTTCTAATAATTATGACATGCTTTTTAATTAGTTTTAAAAAATCATTTTTCAAAAATAAATCTGCTCCAACTATTGTTACAGCACTAATTGTTCTTGGAGCTATAGCTTTTAATGGTCTATATATGACAGATATAATTAGTTTACCAACCCAAAGCTATTTACCAAATTTTGAAAGTGAAAATTTAACTAAAGCAATTAACTGGACTGAAGAAAACAATGTTAAAACAGATCAAAACTTTGAATATAGTGATACAACTCAAAAATATAGTGTAATAAGTCAAAGTAAAAAACCAGAAACTTTAACTAAAAATATAGACAATGTTGAATTTGTTGTTTCTAATGGCCCAGACTATAATAAAGATGTAATTCTAGCCGATATGACAGGATGGAATGTTGATGATGTTTTAGATTTTATTAATGAAAATTTCTTAAATAGTGTTACTATTAACTTTGAAGAAAATACAAGTGTTAAAAAAGATACAGTAATATCACAAAATAAAACAGGAACAATAAAAAGAAATGATCCAATTATATTTACAGTATCTTTAGGAGATAAAGCTGCTCTATCCCCTATTAAATTAAAAGACTTAAAAAACGAAAGTTTATTAAATGCCGAAGTTTATTTAGGCCGTAATGGGATTTTATATGAATTAAAATATGAATTTTCAGACAATATAGAAAAAGATCATGTAATAAGCAGTAATCCTAAAAAAGGAACAACTGTAAATCCAGATGACTCAGTTACTTTAACTATTTCTAAAGGTAAAGAAATAAAAGTTCCTAATTTAAAAAATAAAACAATGGCTTATGTTACAAA
Organism: uncultured Bacilli bacterium; assembly: GCA_944358535.1. Classification (GTDB taxonomy): domain Bacteria; phylum Bacillota_I; class Bacilli_A; order RF39; family UBA660; genus Coprosoma. The sequence continues at coordinate 22,190 of CALVRH010000004.1, forward strand.
ATGGATGGTTGAAAATAATTTACAAATCAATTATTCAGATAAATATGATAATGAAATTAAATCTGGCCGTGTAATTGAAAGTAATTATAAAGAAGGAGATATAATTGAAGAAGGGACAACTGTTGATATAACCTTCTCTAAAGGTCCACTTGTTATGAAAAAATTCGATAATATAAATGACTTTAAGAGTTGGGCTGATACAAATGGTATTAAATATGAAATAAAAGAAGAATTTAATGATGAAATTGAAAAAGATAAAATTATTAAAACTTCTATCGAAGAAGGAGCAAATATTAATTTAGAAGAAACCATTACAGTATACGTTTCTAAAGGAACTGCTGTGACTGTTCCAAACTTTAATGGAATGACTAAATCTGAAGCTAAAAAAGAATGTGATAATTTAGGTATTAATTGTACGTTCAAAGAAGAATATTCTACAAAATCATCAGGAAAAGTTATTAATCAAAGCATTGCAGAAGGAACACAAATTTCAAAAGGAGATACAATTACTATAACTATTGCTACTGATAAAAAGACAGCTAGCAATTCAAATAAAACATCAAGCTCTAGTTCATCTTCTAACTCATCAAGCAATAGTTCATCAAACAATTCTGGTTCATCAGGTGGAAATTCAAATGGCGGAACAACTGCTCCAACTTGTGAAACTATAGAATTAAATATAGCTCCAAGTTGGGTCAAAATTGGTGATCCAAATGCAACATGTAATAACTTAGAATCAAAATATGGTAAATTTATTACATGTAAAATAATTGCTGCTAATAATGGCACAAGTGGTCAAATATTAAACATGAGTGAAATACAAGGAACTATAGCAAACTCTTGTAAAAAAACTATTATAAATGTTAAAGAATAATCAAAATTTTATGATTATTCTTTTTTTATAAGTAATGTTTGCAAAAAGTTATTTACAATGTTAACAATGTGTGATATTATATGCTTATAAAAATGGAGTGATGATATGAAAATAAGAAATAAAAACATAAATATTAATGATAAAATTCCTTTTATATATGTAGAAAATTATATTAATGCAAGAACATATGGTGATATGAATTTATTAAAAGAAAAAGTTAAAAATAAATTATATAATTGTAAAGGAGTAATTATAAATTACCCTACAGGATTTAGCGCTAAAATTACTAATATCACTATTAATAAAATTATTTATCCAACATCTCATTTTAAGGCTTTTAATACAAAATACATAGATAATCTAAATGCTTCATATTATTTAAAGTACTTATTTAAAAATGCAATTTATATCGACACTTTAAAACCAATGAAACAAAAAACAAACAACCAAAATGAAATAGGTTATCACCATTTTGTTGCCCCTATTAAAATGAACGGAAAATGCTACAAAGCATTGATTACTGTTAAAGAAAGAATAAATTCTAAAATTTTGTATGTTGTTTCTGTCAATTTATTTAAATTTAATTATAAAAAAAATGATATTTCAGTAAAAACATTAATTAATAATATTGATATATGGAATTACGATTTAAAAAATTATAATCATTATACCTATAATGACTTTGTTGCTGAAAATATTGATGGTGATTATATCTGGCTAATCGCATAAGAAAAAGAGAGCCCAGGCACAAGCAATAGCTTCTGCATCTTATGGAATCTCTCTTTTTCATTTTTTATATTATCACAATAAGTTAATTATGTCAACTATATTTTACTCAACTTCTAATTCTACTCTATAACGAACTTTATCATTCAAATATAATTTATATTTTTTTCCATTTATTGAACCATGTGCTTTATCAAAACTTGTAAATAATAGAACGTCACTCAATTCACCATAATCAGAGATATTCGACTTATTAGTTATATATATTGCGTATTTTCCTTTTGGTAATTCTGAAATATCAATGTTGCTATCATACCAAGCTAAAGGTTTTTCAACACCAAACTTATCTGGAGCAACTAGTTCAATAGTAAAACTGCCTTTATTTATATAACCTAAATCAAACGTAAATTTTTCAAAAGTATCAACATTTTCAAAAATAATTTGTCTTGATATTTTCGCATCATTATTCATATTCACATCAACAGAATATGATGCACCTTTTAAATGTAAATACTTATCATTTAATTCTACTTCTTCAATATAACTATATTGATTTGTATCAGCTGAAGTTTCTTTTTTTGCAAGTTCACTATCTCTTATCGTAAAATTAACTGGTATATCAACGCTCATATAATCATTAGTAATTGTTACATATTTATTTTTTGTATTGTATTGTGACTCTTGTTCATTTAGAAAAATATTTTTAACTAATGATTTTGAATAGTAATCACTATTAGTAGATTTTAAATATAATGTATAATCACCTTTTGGAATGCTATCAAAATTAATGTTACCAATAAACCAAGAATAAGTATAATCATAATTATCTTCTGATATAACAGGTATTGTCATTTGACTTTTATCGGTAATTCTTTCAAGTTGTTGTGAATACTCTTTTTTTGTGTTTTGATTAACTAAAATAAGTTCGTATATTATATCAGCACTTAAATTATTATCAACACCTTTAATGGTATTATATCCCTTAATTTGTAAGTTACCATCTATTTCTTTTAAATAATCTAAATAAAATTCTCCATCTTTTTCTTCTAATACTTTTTCACTAACAGTAACTGTGATTGTTTTAGTGACTGTTTGTTCATATGAATCAGTTACTGAATAAGTTACTTTATATTTACCTAAAGTATCAGTTTTTACTTCATTTAAATCAACATTAATTTTTGTAATAGTTCCATCTTCAGGATCATAAGCTGTAACACCATCCAACGGATCAAAATCACTATTCAAATAAACTGTTTTATCATATGCATTAATAACTGGAAGCTGATTTACAATAACTTTAACAGTTATAGTTTTTTCGGTCTTTTGACCATTTTTATCAGTAACTATATAAGTAACCTTATAATCCCCTACTGTATCAGTTTTAACTTCACCTTTATATTCAATTTTTTCAATAGGTCCATCCTCAGCATCACTAGCCGTAACACCTTCTAAAGGATCAAAATCACTATTTAAATAAATTTCTTTATCTGATGCATTAATAACTGGCTTTTCATTAGGAATAACTGTTACATTAATAGTTTTACTTGCTTCTTTACCTTTAGCATCTTTTACTTTATAAGTAACCTCATAAGTATCAGCAATATCTGTATTAACTGTCTCTTCATAAGTAATATCATCAGTTAAATCTGTCCCATCATGTGCCTTAGCACTTACACCATCCATGTAATCAAACTCTTCGAATTGTTTAACTTCCTTATCTTCAGCAGTAATTATAGGAAGCTCAGCAGATATAACCTTAACAGTAATTGTTTTACTAGCATGGAAATTACTATTATCTACTACTGTATAAGTAACATGATATGTGCCTTCTTTTTCAGGTTTAACATCACTTTCATATGTGATTCTACTTGTTAAATTACCATTTTCTACATCACTTGCACTAACGCCTTCTAAAGGATTAAATACATCTCCTTCTTTAATTGTTTTATCAGAAGCAGTAATTACTGGTTGATTATTGGAAACATTAACTTCATTAGCTAAAACATAACCATAAAGTAGATTTTCACTTGTAGGTAAATCAGTATATACTTTATAAAACCATTCATTGTTAGCACCTAACACCTTATCTACTACATTTACAGAAACATCATAAACCAAAGCATTTGTATTTGGATTTTTCAAACTATATCTATGAGCCGCATCACTTCTTTCAGGCTTATCAAAAACCCATACATTAGCAAAACTTTTATTTGTAACTCCAATAGTACTTGAATTAAAGTCTTTTCCGCCATAATCTAAATCACTTAAGAACGAATTACTAGCCTGTTTTTCTCCCCAATAAGGATCTGATGCGTATTTAACATTTCTACCACTTGATTTATTACCATAATGACCACCGTAGTAATAAGCACCAGTAACTAACGAATAATTTGAACCTGTTCTTTTTGCATAATCCATAATTGAATCCCTTGGACTATCATACGAATATGCCCCATCATAAGGATTGCTATCAGAAGCACCATAACCAAATAAGTTATTCTTATCCATTGCTATTTTACTAGTACCATTCGCACTTTCATTCATGGCTGTACTAAACATCATCAAAGCATTTTGTCCATAAGTTGCTTCAGCTTCTTTGAAATACTGCCCTGTTCCATACATTTTAGAAGTTGATGCATTATAACCTTTACTTGCAATTATATTATCCAAATCACTTGCAGTATAACCTGTTACTGAATGGCTTGGTAAATAAACATAATAAGCATAATAAGGACTATTATAATTAACACTGCCTGAATATTTACCAGCTCTATAATCATCAAGCATAGATGTTACACTTGAATAAAAATATATTCCATCAAAACTATAATATCTTACATCTTTTGTCAAAAACGAAGGAGCAGTTCCTAAATTAGTAAAAGTATCACCATATCCAGAACCATTATAATAAGTAAAATGATGGATTAAATTACCCGTAGGTCCATAATGATTATAATAAGTTCCAAGAGTGTTTGAACCAGTCAAAACAGTAACACTATCTGTTTTAGCAATCCAAGCTTCTGATCCATTATAACTAATTTTATACCATGTATAACCATCAGCTTGTCTAGTTTCTGTATAACTAAAATTAGAAGTAGTTCCAACCTGAGTTATAACAGAACCTTTTAATGATGGAGTTTTTCTAATTCTTATACCTAAACCTCCAGGAACATTTATCATATTACCATTAATTCCCATTAAAGAAATCGGAGTAACAACACCATTACTTATTTCAGTCCAACCTGTATATCCACTTATCATCACTTTAACTCTTCCATTATCACTATATCCAAGTAAAGCCGCATCAGTACCATATGAACCATGAATATAAGTATAAGCAGATCCAGTGGCAGAAGTATATAAATTATATGTTTTACCCGGTTTAAATTTAAAAATCGCATATTTACTATCTACAGGAACACCATCTCTATAAATAGTTGCTACACTACTAGATGTCGAATTTTGGGCATTCATCGCATTCAAAGCCGCGCTATAGCTATTATAACTTCCAACAACCTTATTACCAGTTTGATTCGAAACCATCTCTACAGTATATGTAGATGCTGCTTCTACTCTATGAAAAGGTATGAAACCAAGCATAAAAAACATTATAACAAATATAGCTTTATATCTTTTTTTCATATGCACTGCCCTCCTAATTATTCTATAAATATTATATCAAATAATAGGTATATTGTATATGGACATCTAACCATAATTAGACACTATTTGACAAAAAAAATCATAATTTTAAAATTATGATTTAAAACAATAAATTTAACAAGAAAAAAAGAGTTACCCCAAATCATAGAAAACTTAATTGGGTAAAAAAACAAGCGACCATATAACGCAAAATTTCTTTTGCACTCCTATCATAAAAAAAACCTTAAAAAAAATCAACACTTATAAAAATAAAACATAAAATTGTGTAAAATATTTTACACAAAAGCTTCTTTTATGATAAAATATTAAGCAAATTGGAGGAATTAAATGAATACAATTAAAAGCACTGCAAAAAAATTTACCAAAGGACTATTTAATCCTGATAATAAATTATCATTAATACCAAATTGGCTTTCTTTTTCTAGGGTTATTGGTGGAATAGCAATTCCAATTATGGCTTATACTGGTACATCTTTGCCTATTTTATTCGGAACCATAAGTTTTTTAGCAATATCCGATTTTTTAGATGGTAAAGCCGCTAGAATTATTGCTAAAGAAGAAACAAATGAAGGAGCAATGTTAGATGCCGTTTCTGATAAAATATTTTCACTCGCATTAATCATTGGTATATTACCAGTAATGCCCGTATTTGCTATAAACGGTATTTTAGAAGGTGTAATCTCATTAGTTAATGCAAAATTATTATCTAAAGGTGGCAATCCTAAAAGTAACTTGTTTGGAAAAATAAAAATATGGCCTCTTTCCATTGCTTTAATTTTAAGTTATACATCACTTGTTATTCAAAACTTAAATATTGCTAATATCTCAAACGAAATATTATTAGCTATAAGTACCGCTTTAAGCCTAGGAACCATTCCACTTCAAGCCATTAATATCAAACAATATTTAGAAGAATACAAAAACCAAACGCAAGAAAACCAAGAAGAAACTTTAAAAGAAAATAAAAACGTTTCAGAAAACGAATTAAATAAAGAAAAAACAAACGATAAAGAAAAAACTTCACAATTTACCCTTTCAAGAGAAAACCATCAAGCAATGGTTTATGAATTAGAAAAGCAAGAAGAAATGAATGAAATAATAGATAAAAAACAAAAAACTTACACAAAAAAAGACAAGCACTAAAGCTTGTTTTTATATACCTCTAACAAAAACCATATATCCTAAAAATCCAATAAATATCAAATACATTATAACTCCATTTATCATCTCAAATTTAGTTGATTTATACTTAACACCAACTGCCATAGTTGCCAAAATACCACTAACAAGACCACCAATATGAGCCCAATTATCAACTCCTGAAATCGTAAATCCTAAAATCAAATTTAAAACAATCAAAGGAATAATTTGTGATTTAACAACACTATCTAAATAAACACGGTAATGATATCCAAAATAAAGTAATGCCCCCATTAAACCAAATATTGCCCCTGAAGCTCCAACACTAAAACTATTACTAAAGAAAATAGATAACATCGAAGCACCAATTCCAGAAAGTAAATAAACAATTAAATATTTAGCCTTTCCAAGAAAACTCTCAAGCTGCATACCAATTATATATAAAGCATACATATTGAAAAGCAAATGCAAAATACCAGCATGTAAAAACATTCCTGTAAATAATCGATAATATTGATTAAAATTAACAATAAGTTCCCTGTTAACAGCAAACATAGGCAATATTGCATCATTAAAAACTGATAAAATAAACACAACCACATTAATTGCAATTAAAGCATATGTAATAATAGGTTTTTTAGGCCTAAAAACATCCTCATTCATTTTCGCATCATCCTCATTTTTCTTATTTATATCACTTGTTATCTTCATAAATAACTCCAAACCTTTTTCTCTAAAATCCATATCCTCAGTAATATCTGGAAAAGCAGAAGTAACAAACCTATATTTGTCCAAATCAGAAGCTTCATGAATATTCGCAAACTTAATATTTGGAGTATCCTCAAACTTAGTTATATCAACATTATCCCCCAAATTAACAAATATACTTAAAGCATTAATTTTAAAAGACAAAGTTTTTTTCTTAATTGTCTTAAGTAAATTTTTAGTTTTAAATAAATCAAACTTAAACTGTTCGTTATTATGAATATAACCTGATACGATCCTAACAATCTTATAATCATCTTCTAAATTTTCAAGCCATATTTCATCTTTTACTCCCCTAATTATTACTGGATTATATCCTCTTTCAGTAATAAAATAGTGTAAAAGTTTCATAACAAGTTCTTCTTTTTTATCAATCACTAACTCGTTCATATTATCACCTACTCAAAATTCTTTAAAATATTTGTGAAACATTCTGGAAGTTCACTATCAAACTGCATATATTCTCCAGTTCTAGGATGTACAAACCCTAATTCTTTCGCATGCAAACATTGACCACTATCATCAAATAACTTCCTATTTCCATAAACTGGATCATTAACCACTGGATGACCTATATAATCCATATGTACCCTAATTTGATGTGTCCTTCCAGTTTCTAACCTAAGTTCAATCAAAGTTGCCTTATCAAATCTTTTCAAAACATTAAAATGAGTAATTGCCTCTTTACCATCTGCTCGCACAGCCATCTTCTTACGATCATTCTTACTTCGGCCAATTGGAGCATCTACCTCTCCAGAATCACTAGTAATAACGCCCCAAACTAAAGCAATATATTTTCTATAAGTTTTTTTCAAAGCAAGTTCCTCTGCCAAAATCTCATGAGCCTTATTATTTTTAGCCACCATAAGTAAACCTGTTGTATAAGCATCGATTCTATGTACAATACCAGGTCTTTCATCACCATTCACATCACTTAATTTAGTATGATATAAAAGGCCATTAACAAGCGTTCCACTACGATTACCAGCCCCAGGATGTACAACTACTCCATTCGCCTTATTAACCACAATAACATCATCATCCTCATAGACAATATCCAAATCCATTTTTTCAGGAACTAAACCATCTACCTCAGTATGATTAACAATAACTTCGTCACCAGTTTTAAGCATAAATCCCGCCTTAACCAATTTACCATTAACTAAAACTTCCTTAGCTTTAATCATCTTAGTAACTTGACTTCGGCTAACCTCCATAACACCAGCTAAAAAATTATCTAATCTAATATCATTTTCCTTTACTTGATACTTCATTTTTATCACCTTTTATCACTTGAATTCCAATAAAAACCATTGAAATTACAATCGCAATATCTGCTAAATTAAACACCGGAAAATTATAACCAAAAAATGTAAAATCCAAATAATCTATCACCTGCATATGCAAAGCCCTATCAATTAAATTGCCTATAATTCCTCCAATCAATAAACCATATGAAATTTGTTCAAAATCATTTAACTTTTTTCCTTTAATTAAAAAGAAATAAATTAAATTTAAAACAACAACTGAAATAACTATAAGCAAAAGCGTATTAGAACTTAAAATACTAAAAGCTGCTCCTGTATTTCCAATTAAAGTAATACTGAAAAAATTAGGAATTACAGTAATAGATTGACCAAAACTCATAAAAAATAACAGTCCATTTTTAATAAGTTGATCAAACAATATAGTAATTAATGCAAAATCATATAACTTTCTCATAATATCACCAACAAATATTATATCAGAAAAACAATATTATTCAAAATATTAAAAATATGATAAAATAAAGTCAGAGGTGAAAATATGAATTCAAAAAAAAGAACAGATTATCTAACATGGGATGAATATTTCATAGCCATAACCGAACTAAGTGCCCTAAGAAGTAAAGACCCATCAACTAGAGTCGGTGCTTGCATAGTAAGCGATGATAATAGAATTTTATCAATTGGATATAATGGTGCACCAAATGGCTTTGATGATAATGAATTTCCATGGAACCGTGAAGGTGAAAATTTAAACACTAAATATCCTTATGTATGTCATGCTGAACTAAATGCCATATTAAACTATCGCGGCAATAAAAAAGATTTAGAAAATGCTAAAATATATGTTGATTTATTCCCATGTAATGAATGTGCTAAATTAATCATTCAATCTGGCATCAAAGAAGTTATTTATCTAAATGATAAATACGCAAATTCAGATAACAATATTGCATCACGTACCCTATTTGATAAATGCCATGTAAAATATCACAAACTAATCATGAACAAAGAAATTAATCTCACGATTAAAAATAACTAAAAACTATTAGAAAGCAAAAATTCTAATAGTTTTATCTTCCAATAAATTTAAGTATTTCATCGCTTGTCATATAACCAATATTCATAATATAACTACCATCTTTTTTAAAATAGATAAGCGTTGGAACACTCATAACTCCAAACCTTTTACAAAGTTCTAAGTTCTCATCAATGTCCACCTTCATAATTTGAACTTTATCTTTAATTTCTTCAAGTTCTGGCGAAAGCATCTTACAAGGACCGCACCATGTCGCAAAAAAATCTACAAGTACATCTCCTTTACTAGTAACACTATCAAAATTATCCAAATTTCCCTTAATTATTTCCATAATTATTCCTCCTCATACTTACTCAAAACGGTTTCAATTCCGTCAATCTCTATTTTACCACTTTCATCAAGTTTTTTCACTGTATCTACAGTAACAATTTTATATTTTAAAAACACATCCAAAGTTTCTAAATTATAAGAATTTGTATCTGTACTATCTGTGTATTTATCTGCCAAACCCTTAAATTCATCAAGTGCCTCAAGTGCCGTACCAGCCACATTTGAAAGAAGTGGAGTGTTTGAAAGAATTGGCTCACGAAAACTTGAATTCTTAACAAAATCAACATCGACAAAATTTGGCATTGAAAGAATATATAACACGAAAAATGCAATAACATAATTTTTAATAGCACCAATAATCGCACCAAATATAGCCGATGGCATACCTAAAACAATCGTAAACTTTAAAATTTTTTCAAAAATACCAGTTGCAAAAAGAAGTGCATTTAAAATTGCCATCAAAATAAAATATACAGCAGTAAAAGCAATAACCTCATATACCGCAATATTTAAAACAGTGACTCCTTTAATAATTCCACCAAAACTAAAAAAAGGACAAAAACTCATTAAAAATTCACTAACTGGATTTTTCAAAAAATAAGCAAGCACTACTACTATAATTGTACCCAAAAAACTAACTAATGCTTTCGTAAAACCTTGCTTAGCGCCAACAAAAGCCCCAAGCACAATAAAAATAATAATTAAAAAATCTGTAATATTCATATCTATTCTCCTTTACCATAATTATATTACATTTAAATTCAAAATGTAAAGCTTTATTGTTATGATAAAAGAAATATGATAAAATGTTTACAGGTGATTAGATGAAAAAAGAACCAGTTAAAACAATAACTTTAAAAGTTAGTGAAAATACCATGAATAAAATGAACGAATATTTCGAAGATAAAAAACGTTTAAAAACTCCACCATATGCTGTTTTTCAAGCCGATGAAGCAGACACAGTTGTCACTTTATATCAATCAGGTAAAGTCGTCTTTCAAGGTATAAGTGCCGATATTGATGCAAATCTATGGTCACAAATGGAAAAAAACTTAAATCCTAATAAAAAAATCGACATGAAAATAGCCGGAGAAAAAAAGAAAGAAACCAAAAAAAATTCTAAAGTCTACTATGCAAACACCATTGGTTCAGACGAAGTTGGAACTGGTGACTTCTTTGGACCAATCGTTGTTACCGCTTCTTATGTAACAAAAGACAATATACTATTCTTAGAAAATTTAGGAGTCAAAGATTCTAAAAAATTAACTGATGAACAAATTTTAAAAATAACTCCACAAATTATAAAAAAAATACCTTATTACACCATGACCTTATCAAATAAAGAATATAATGAAAAAAGAGAAAATTATAATATGAATGCTATGAAAGCCATATTACATAATAAAGCACTATTAGAAATGACTAAAAAATATCCAAACTACGATTATATTGTTGTCGACCAATTTGCTGAAAAATATGTATATTATAATTATTTAAAACAAACCCCAAACATTCAAAGAAACATTACATTTATTACTAAAGCTGAAGATCAATGTCTATCAGTTGCTTGTTCAGCCATCATCAGTAGATATATTTTCATCAAAGAATTCGATAAACTATCTAAAAAATATAATCAAACATTACCAAAAGGTGCTGGACCTATAGTGGATGAAATTGGAGCTAAACTAGTCAAAAAATATAGTGAAAACATATTAAATGACATCGCCAAAACTAACTTTAAAAATACCGAAAGAATAAAGGAATTAGCCAAAAACTAATTCCTTTTTAATTTAAAACTTTACCAATAACTATTAATCTAGACTTCCATGAACCATTACTGCATGTACATAAAGTAATTAAACTATCATCATAACCAATACTTTCATTACTATTTATTAGACTATTTTTCAAAGCCATATTCATATAACTTTCAAAATCATCTAAAGATTCGAAATTAATTGGTAACTCTTCCTTAGTCGCATCCGCTATATAAACAGCTACAATCGACACTTCAATCACTTTATCACTAGTATAAATTTTATAATTTGAATGATTCTTATAAAATTCAAAAGACTTATAATTAAGTAAATCACTAAACATTGTACCGTTATTAAAATTATGGCCATATATAATCGTATTCTTATCATTAAACCCATTGTTTCGGTAATCTAAAAATATAGATCCCATTTTATTTCTATCACCATTTGGTAAATGTTTTAAATAATATGAATTATCCTCACCTTGCATAATTGGATAACTAATACTTGTATCAGGAATCTCAATATAACCAGTAGCTCCTTCATACTCATTTTCTAATTTATTTATATCCTTTATATTAGTTGAGGGGAGCACATTTCTATAAAATGTCTCCCCTTCTTTCTTGTCTAAAGACTCCCAAGTAAATAAACTTAAAAATATTAGACAAATAACTAAACATAATATTACAGGTACTTTTCTAAGCATGTTTTCTTTTTAATAAATAAACACTGAGCATTCCAAAAGCTATAGTTAAAATTCCATAAAGTGACGTATTATCACTACCACCAGTTTGTGGAATATTAGCTTTCTGATATGGTTTTTCAAACACATCTTTGTAATTCATAAATGAACTAACATTTCCTTCTAAGCCAATAACTCCACCATCATTAGTAACTGATGTCTTATAACCATCACTATCTGCTTCAAGTTCGGTAACTTTATAGCTTGCTCCTACTGGTAAACCAATAATCGTAATAGACTCACCATGTTTTAATTTAATTATATCACCAGATTTAATAGTGCCAGTTTTACTTCCAATGTATTTATATTCACCTTCTAAAACTTCACCATTTTCATCGTATAATATAACTTTAAAATTAAAGTATCTATCAGTCTCACCACTATTACCACCAACAGTTTTATCGATAGTTAAACTTCCTTCATTTTTCGTATTCGTAAATACTACCTTGTTTTCGTCAAAAGTAATTTTTCCTTTATCATTAGTAGCTGTAGTTTCATATCTGTCACTATTAGCCTCTAACTCTGTAACTTCATATAAAGTTCCGTAAGGAAGTCCATTAATCGTAATCGATTCACCATGTTTTAACTTAATAGTATCACCAGATTTTATAAAGCCCTCTTTAGAACCAGTATAATGGAAAGACTCTTCTAAAGGATTGCCATTTTTATCTGTTAAAATAACTTTAAAAGTAAAGTATCTATCAGTCTCACCAGCATTACCAGCTACAACCTTACTAATAGTCAAATTACTATCTTCAAGGGTATTAGTAATAGTGTAGTTTTTATCATCAACTGTACTTTCACTACTATACTCTTCATTATAATGTTCTGGTACCGCTTCCTCTATAGTATAATCATAACGATTATGATTTTCATCATATTTAGCTAATCTTTCAAAAGAAGCTTGCCAATTATTACTACTACTCAAAGTAACTGATTTCTTTTGACCATTTTCATAAACATAATCATTATTGCGTTTTAAATAAACTGTAATTGAATCAGGTCTATTTTCATAGTCATTATCATTCCAAACCTTAGTAACATTTATATTAATCATTGAATATTCATTACCAACCTCAAAAGTTTTTACTTGATAATATTGTTCAATACTATCTGGATATTCAATTCCATCATTTCCTGGATATACAAAGTAATATACCGTCGTATCTAAAATATAACCATCTACAGTTTTAGACTCAACTAATTTATATACACTATCATAATTAATACCACTATAACTAGCATATCCATCATCTTTAGTTTTTAATGTAGAAACTAAATTTTCTTCACCAGTTAACTCAAAAGTATTACCACTACCAGTAAAGCCTAATTCATATAAATTAAACTCAACATCAGCAAGTGGTGTATTCTTATCACCATCTTTATATTTATATACATAAATCATTTGTGAATTTCCTGAAGAAGTAGCTGAGCTTTCTAAAACTTCACCTTTCAAAATCAATTCACTTTCAGCGGAATTTTCATCATAACCAGATAAATTAACTCTATTAAAAGCATTATCTTCGTTTAACTCTTCGCCAGCACTTAATGTAACTCTAGCCTTATATGTGATTATTAATGATTCACTGTCAGGAACATGAAGCGTTAACATATGAGTCTCTTGATTCCATTCATAACTATCAGGATCTGCAGCTTCACCATTAATCTTTAAACTTCCTCTAATAAATTCTAAAGCTGAACCCATTTCATCATCCAAAACTAAAGTGTCAGAATCTTTATCAATATCAGCCTTACCCTCATTAACCTTTATAGTATATTCTACTTCTGGTGCCGTATAAGTATTATAGACTGCTGTTTTATCAAGTAACTGAGTAACTTTACCTGTAATAGATTCTTCTACATCTGGATATGTATAACCATTAATTGTAATATTAGCCTTGTTAGTATAAGTCTTTTGATCAGCAAAAATATCAGTTAACCTGCTATCGTATAAAATAGATGCTCCAGCACTATTCGCACTAAGCTCATCAATATAATCATCTAAATCAAATATTAACTTACCATCTTCAAGTTTTGGTTCAAGTTTATAAGGTGTATAAGGATTATAATTTAACACTAATTTTGCAGAGCCTTCCACATATTCCATACCATCAGGAATAGTATCTGTTACATAAGTATCCTTAACATCTTTAGGTAACCTATCAATTTTAATCTCCCATCTAGCAATACCTGTTTTACTAAAGTTATCGCTAAAATTATTCAAATACTTTTGAATATAATTGTCTTTCTTATTATACTCATATTTACCTGTAGATGATTTTCCTTCACCATCTACAGTAACAGTAGATGTATTATAAAATGTTTTTGATTCACTGTTATCAAATGTCGTATCATAAGAAATATTTAACTCTTTACCTAGTTCAATATTACCAAAATCAATTGTAAATTCTGTCTTACTTGCATTATATTCTAGCTTAGGATTTGTAGTTTCATTAATAGAAGTATCATTAACTTTTACAGTAGTTACATCTAATGTTAAGCCATCACCTAAAACATCTTTAAAGGAAACCTTTTTTTGTTTTCCATCGATATTAGGTATTGTTACCTTTGTATTCCAGTGAATAACTCCTTCCCTGTCATCTGCACTTTTAACATATTTAGAAATAGTTACTCCAGGAACAAGACCAACAGTCGCATCATCAGATACACTATGATTTTCCCCAACATAAATTGTAGCTTCGTTATATAACTCAGTTTGTTCACCAGTTGCTTTTGTTTTAAATGTAATTTTGTATACTTTTTGTCCTGTCGCATCTTCTGCAAAAGTATAACCTTTTTGTAACTTATCAGCTGTAATAGTTAATTCAGAATCATGATAACTAGAACCATTATCATCACTTTCGGTAACTGTTATATCACCTGTAATTTCTTGACCATCAGCAATAACGTCTTTTAACGTTACACCTTTTTCTCCCGGTTTTACTGTAATAGTCCAAACTGCAGTATGATCACTAAGATTATCTCTACCATCTTTAGATACATCTGCTTTATAAGTACTAACTAACGCAGTAGCTGTAATTTCATTTGGAAGTTCATCACTTTTAACTCTTGCTGTATTTCTTAAATCATTATCAGTAGAGCTACTAATAAATCCACCATCTAAAACATTGGCTCTATAAGTTATGGTTACGACATCACCTTTATTTAACTTATCAATTGTATAAACAAAGCCAGTTGTTCCATTAATAGTAGGTTTAATTTTATCAGTCATATCTTGAACATTTTGATTACTATCAGCCTTTGTAATCTTAAATGAATCAGTGATAAGCTCTAAATACTGACCCATTGAATCAGTAATGACCACATTGGTATTATCAGTTATCGCAGTTACTTCAACTTTAAACTCATAAGTATCAGTATCAATCTTTTCAACTGATTTATGAATTCTTAAAGCACTAGTTGGTTTAACATTGATTATAACTGTTCCAACACCAGGAATTTCTAAATCAATCCTACCTCCATCGCCACCACCTATAGCACTTTCAGTAATCTCACCTGATACATTTAAAGTACCAGTAATATTACTTAATTTTAAAAACTCTTCATCAGTATACCTAATAGTTACTTGATTTCCAGAAATAGTATAAACACCGACAGCCTCGGCCCCATTTCTTATCACTCCATTTTGGACATTAGTAAATGTAAATCCAGCTGGAAGTTCATAACTAAAAGTATTTTCTGTGGTCCAATCTGTTGTATTTGGCAAAGACCACTCTAAATGAATGTCAATAACATCTCCATATTCGACAGTATCCTTAAAGTCTTCATCAACTTTTGTGCCGTCAATAGTAAAATAACTATTTTCATTCAAATAATCTGCCAAATTATAGTTTCCTACTTCACGAACAAAATGTGAAGTACTTAACTTCTGTATGCCATTCTGGTTAGAATTAAATATTGTGTTAATCTGGTTGCCATTAAGAGCTATATTGCTCTCATTTGAAGCCATTTTTAAACTAGGATTATCATGGTTAACTCCAAAATTTAAAAATAGGCTGACACAAAGTGCTAGTAGTAAACATGCCACCCCTAGACAGTTTTTTACTTTCATACACTCCTCACTTTCTGTCGTGCTACTTATTATAACAAATAATATTCAAAATTCAATAAAAATGTACAAAAAAGTATAAAAAATCGAAAAAAAATTGTATAAAGTAGCCCGCCAAAAATAATTTATGCATTAAGTGAGTATTATTGCACAAAAAAATATTCCCACAAAAAAAGCCATAAAGAAAACCCTTTGAAAATCAAAGAAATTCAAAGGGTTATAAATAAGCAAAGTCCAAAAGAGAAACCTTAACGAATTAAAAACCTGATCTCCCAGGTGGGCATCACATCACCAGCTTTAGGATCCTTTAATAAATTAAAGTATTCTACACCACCAGTGAATTAGATTCCCAATCGTTATACTTAGTAGGTTTTTCATAGCGGTATTCTTCTTTTAGACAATTAAATTATATCATATATATATCTTTTTTTCTAGCATCTTTACAAAACTTCACATTATTTTTCATAATATATTTTTTAAAGCATCATAGGCTTTTCTAACAAAATAATCACTTGCATCAATTTTTAAATCATATTCCTTTAAAATATTTTTCATCTCATCAATCGTATCTCCATTATTATTTTCTAAAAGTAAATTCTTTTGTTCCATCTCTACATAAGTTCCAATACCTTTAACATCTTGAATATAAATTTCATTTTTTCCATTACTCATTAAAACATTATGATCACTTATTTCAAATAATTTTTTATAGCCGATAGCTTTCATAAAATCATAAGCTTTATGAATATCAGTAATTGGGCATTTAACTGACTCTTGTTTTATTATTTCTCCATTTCCATTTACTTCTTTATGTTTTAAAACAAGCATTTTTCTTTTACCAACCGTTTCTCTAATTAAAACATAATTAGAAAAAATAACTTCTTCATTTTCTAAAGACACTTCCACATCATCCTTAACCAAATAAATATCATTTAAAATAAAATTTTCTTGTTCGTGAAAGCCTTTTTTAATCATATCATCATAAAGTTCATTAAAAGATACCAAAGACCTTACACAAATTTCTAATTCTTCTTTCATAATTACCTCACACTTTCAAATCCTAATTTTTTAATTTCTAAAACATCAACATTATCACCCATATGCATACAAAAAATTCTCTTCCTATCTTCAAAAGCAATTAATTTAGCCAAATCATCTAATTGCATATGTGATTTGTAACCATCTGTTGCCACTTCGTGATACATAACTTTAATTTTCTTATCTTTAAACTTCTCTAATATTATATCACTTATGGTGCACGTATCGCCACTGTAAAAGAAATTATCATTATCATTAATCACATGATACCCATAACTTGGCATTGGTATAATTTCACCATTATCTCCAACATCACCATGCAATTGTTCGTATTCTTTAATATAATATCCTTCAATTTCCTTAGGCGTTTTTACATTATAAAGTTTTTCATCAATACCATATATATCTAATAACATATAAGGAAGCCTCTTAATTGGAAATATTATATTCACTTCCCTTACTTTTTTAAATCTTAAATAAAAAACCAAACTGCCCAAACTCCCAACATGATCACTGTGAAAATGAGTAATAACAATATCAACCCTTTTAATCTTTTCAGTTATAATATTTAACTTTAAAATTTCATGAAAAACGGTTTCTCCAGAGTCAAACAAAAGTATTTCATCATTTTTTAAATAATAGTAAGCCGAATTATTTACATATTTTGTAGAAAAAGCTCCACCCGTTCCAATAAACTTAAGTATCTGTCTCATTCTAACCACCTAGCTTCCTTCTAAGCACTTTAGCCCAACTTATTTCATTCTTATAATTTTGAAGCTTTCCATCATTTATTACATAATCAAAATCATAATCTCCGCTTGTTTTATAAAGAATTTTTCTATCATCTGATTGATAAATACCGTCTTTTAAAGTTAAACCAAGTTCTAAAATAACCTTTTGAATAGCATCTTCATCAAGTGAATGCTCTTTAACCCATTTTGCCTGCCTTGTTGTATCATCATCTCCAACTAATAACTTCTTTAATCTAACTTTTTTAATTGATGGGTTGTTTTTTAAAAAATCATTTAACTGTAATGACAGATCAAAACATTCTAAATAATCCGTCAAAGCAATATCGCATTTTATATTTCCATTTCTAAATAATAAACTCTTTAAATAATCATCACTATATCCAAGTACCTTCATATCAACATCAGAATTTAATGCTACTCTGAGAATTTCAAACTCTAGCGGTAAATCAGTAAGATTAAAAAGGCTAAATTTGTCTTCATCACTAAATATATTACCTGAAGAATGTACCCTAACTATTTCAAACAAATTTCTATATTTGATTAAACATTCTTTTATTAATTTTAAATCATCTAAAGAATAAAACGATGGTTCTCCATTTCCACTGAGAACAAACCTTTTAAATTTTATATCATTTTCCAAAAGCTCCTTTAAAATTTCATCCAAAGATTCTAAATTATCGCAGGTAGAAAACTTTTGATTATTTTTAGCAATACAATATGGACAGTTTTTATTGCACATATAGGAACCTAAAATTAATGTCAAATTATTAAAATATACAAAGTCATTATTTAAAATTCCAACTACTTTATCTAAGACCTCATTCTTAGATAAATTTGTAGTATCGATAGTTTGGGTAAAATCATATTTTTCCCAAAAACCACTATCTTTTTCTTTTTGATCACGTTCCTTTAATTTTTTAAAAGTAACTTCATAATTCTCGCCATTCATCAACATTTTTCTTTTAACTCTCTCGTCAAAATCAGTTTCTAAAAAAATATGATAATCTACTTCTGGATAAGCCACAACTGGTCTTCTCGCATTAAGCAAAACATTACTTTCACATTTTAAATCATCCACTATACCTCTTAAAGCTTCATTTAAAGAATCACCGACAATTGATCCAACCATCACTGTATCCATATTCATTTTTGGAGTATTTAAAACCTCAGAACTATAAAAATTACCATTAATCCCTACTTCTACTTTATTACAGATAATTTTATAAGTAAGATCAATCTGTTGCAGTTTTCCACTTAAAATGAACTTTCTAATACCATCTTCATCTAAAGATAGTTCGTTTATTAAATAATAAGTAAGTGGTCTAAATAAAAAACCAAAATCAAAATAGATTAACTCATTACCCCTTTTTAATAGCTCTTCACTTATAGTAGTTTTCCCACTTCCAGAATAACCACTAATTGCAATCACCTTATACATATTTCCTCCTCCAATTTAAATGTATCACAAATTAAACTGCCAGAAAAATACCAATAATTTATACAAATATAACTAATAATCATTCATATAAAAAGTTTTTAAAACAATATACTTTCTAGTAATTGCCATTAAAAAAAGTAATAAAAAAATAACATTTTTTCATGTTATTTCAAATATTCATCTATAAAACGTCTAGGTGCTTCAGTTAAATTTCTTTCTTTACATATTAAATTCAAAGATATTTCAGGGAGTTCCTCGTATATTTTTATCTCTTTTAAATTACCGCATTCAATATCACTCTTAACCATATCCCTCAAAATATAACCTATTCCAAGGCCTTTTTTTACCATACTATAAATAAGCTCACTTGTTTCTATCGAAAGAACATTATTGAAAATAGTATTGTTTTCTTTAGCCAAATTATTTAAATATTGTCTATGTGAGCTATGAGAAACCGGCAATATTAATGGTAGTGATTCTAAATCTTTTAAATGATATTTTTCTCCTTTAGGTAAAATATTTAAATCAGGCAAAACTATAAAAGTATGCGTAAAAGTATCTAAAGGTTTTACATCAAAACCATCTAATTCATCTTTTGCCGAAACAGAATCCAAAACAAAATCAAGTTCATTATTAGAAAGCATTCTAAGTAACTCACTACTAGGCCTATCAATAATAACAATATCAATCTTATTATATTTTTCGTGAAAAGTCGCAATCTTATCAAGTAAATAAAATGAAGCCACATTAGATCTTACACCAATAGATAAAGAACCCTTTTCTAAATTCTTATTTTCCATCATCTTCTTCTCTGCTTGTCTAAAATTTCCTAAAGCTTCTTCTACTAACCCATATAGTTCCTTACCTTTATCAGTTAAAATAATACCATTTAAGGTTCTATAAAACAGCATTGCATTAAGTTCGCTTTCTAAATTTTTAAGTGCTTTACTTATTGCCGGCTGTGACAAATACATATTTTTTGCAGCATCTGAAATACTATGATATTGTGCAACTTCATAAAAAATTCGATATAAATTTAAATTGATATTCTTATACATTTTTACATCCTTTCTTTAAATTAAAGACTTAATTTCCTCATCCTTACCATTTTCACTATAAATAAGTTTACCTGAGCTTAAAACAATAATATGTTTTCTCTCCATTTCTTTTAAACCGTGAATAATAATCTTAAAATTCTGTTTTCTGTTTTTAAAATTTTTAGTAAATTCATTAAATTGTTCATCAGTTATTGATAAACTATCTTTTTCTTTATAAGCCTTCCCCCTAATCGGTAAAAACCTAATTATCTTCCAATAATCTATATCATACTTACAAATTTCATCATAAAATTCATCCATAAAGTCAATATTGCCATTAAATAGAACTGTATTTAATTGTAATATTATATTAGGATTAATCTGCTTGAATTTCTTTAAAAGTTTTGAAACATGAGCATAATAATCTTTTCCTATACCATATTTTTCGTTCAAATCCTCAGAAATAAAGTCTAAAGAAATAATTAGCTGGTCAACATTTTGAATCTTTTCTTCCAAATTATCCTCATCAACGGTTGTTAAATTGGTATTAACAGAATTAATAATTCCATACTCTTTACTTTTCTTTAATAAATGAGGCAAATCTTTATATAAAAAAGGTTCGCCACCAGTCCATGAAATCTTTTTCACACCTAGTTTAAATAAATTATCTAAAACCTTTTCATTTTCCTCTAAAGTCAAATCTTCCCTATTAAACTTAAAACAATATCTGCAATTTCTATTACATTTGCTTGTTATATTGTAGCATACTTTCATGATTACTCCCTTCAAACTTTAATTCTTTTATTTTAAGTAAATCAATACCATATATTTCATTATAAATAGATGTCACATCTAAAGTAGTTGCATCATCTAAAGTATATCCAAGCATTTCTAAAGCCATAACAACATCTTCATTTGTTTTACCCTCTATTTCGGCGTATGTTGGTATCAAAGGCCAAGAATCAATAGAAATTTCTACATTGTCCAGAGAATAAATAATTCGGTAATTTTCTTGATAATTACGATATCTATATCCAAGTTCCTTTAAAATATCATTCATAACATCAAAATCACCAACAACCGTTTCTAATTCCATAGTTCCATCTATAGCTGTTTTATCTTTGATTTCCTTAATTGTCAAAGTCGTTTTTTTACCATTTGTCCTAAGCCTAATCCATTTATTAGGCAATATCGGATTAAAGTCATATGTATATCTTCTTTGCAAAAATTCATCTTTTTTTACTGCTCCATGTTTAAGTAAATTTTTAGTAAATTTCTTTATATCAATATTAAGAATAGTAGCCTCTCTTTCTTTAGTCATAATACCCTCCATTTCTTCTATATTATACCTTACTATTTGTTTTTTTTAAAGTATAATAATATAATTAAAAATCATAGATATATAATTTTTTCATATAGAAAGTAAAGGAGAGAAAATTAATCAGTTTAGTCTACCTATTGTTTCATCTTATTCACCTATTTATGACTGGTAATGCTTATCATGACACCCTCCACAATAGCAGTTCCAAAGTAATTTATAAAATCTCTTATTACATAATTAAATTGTTTCATTCTTATAACTTATGAAATATTGTAATTTATTTTAACTTCCTCTTGAAATTTTATATTGATTTTATATTCTATGTTGGTTGACCGTGTGAATATTTTCAAAACTAGTATACAAAAAAACTATAACTAAATCGTCATAGTTAATATTTATCCAAAAAATTATGTTTTATATCATCTTCAAAATACGTTATCACTTTATCAAGTTTCACATTACTTAAAGAATTAAAAACATTCCTATCTGCATCATCATAATATTTTTTTAATACTTTTATGAGATTTTTCATCTCTTTTCGCTTGCCAGTATTTTTCAAAGTCACACTACACGCACAATCGATAAACGATAAATCATTATATTTTACCCAATTTAAAATACTCTCTTCACGAACTAAATAAAGTGGCCTAATAAGTTCCATACCATCAAAATTATCACTCTTAAGTTTTGGCATCATTCCAGCATACATTCCATTATAAATTAAATTCATCAAAATAGTTTCCAATGCATCATCAAAATGATGACCCAAAGCAATTTTATTACATCCAAGTTTTTGCGCATAACTATATAAATAACCTCTGCGCATTTTCGCACATAAATAACAAGGATTTTTCTCATTACTAACCACTTTAAAAATTGAACTATCAAATATATGAGCCTTTATATTTAAAATATTTAAATTAACCCTTATCTTATTCAAAACCTCATCAGTATAACCTGGGTTCATAATAATATATTCTAAAGAAAATTTAATTTTTCCATGCCTCTGCAACTCTTCTAAACATTTAGCCATTAAAAACGAATCTTTACCACCACTAATACAAACAGCTATTTTATCATTTTCGTTAATTAATTTATAATCGGTTATCGCTTTAACAAACTCATGCCAAATAGAAGGTCTAAATTTTTTTATAATGCTTCTTTCAATTTCTTTGTATTTTTCCAATTTAATGCCTCATTAAAGAATTTTCTTTATAAACTTTTATTTTCTTTTTACTATCAAAACGTGCTATATCTTGAACCGCATCATCAAGATCATGAAGTCCAACTAAACTCTCACTAATATGACTAGCAACAGAATCAATAAAATGTGATGAAGAAATATATTCCTCACACAAATCATCACTATAAGTTTGTAATTCAGAAACAGGAGACTTTAAAGCTTTTTTAATTTCTTCAAAATCAATACTATCCATAAATATTTTCTTATTAAAAGCTTTACTACACTCTGGCGATAAAAAAGTTTTTCTAATTGCCTCTCTATATTGATCAATATATTTATCTTCATCATCAGTCTCACCAAATATATCAATCAATTCAGCAATCACCTCTCTTACGCAATCGCCACTATATTCAGATGGATAAATTGCTTCATCTATCTCATCAATCGTATATATAGGTTTTTTTATAAAACAGTCTTCTAACCCATTATTATCTATCTCACCAATAAACATGGTATTAGTAATATCACAAAGGTGATTATCATAAGTAAAAGTTTTAGAAGAAATTATTGAATTTAAAGTAGCAAAACCCCCATAAAGAAAAACATCTCTCATATCATGTACTAAAATAATCCCTCTATAGCCCTGACGATTATTTTCAATAAATAATCTCGAAAAAGCATTATAAAGTACAAACGGTTCTACCCCCTGTGGTGTGAATAATCCAGAAATTCCAACCAATGGTATATTCATCTTATGAGCAGTTTGCTCCACCATTGTTGTTTTACCACTACCAAGTTCTCCAACCAATAAAATATTTTTAGGATGAGATAATTTCTTATTACGATCTATCGTCCAAACCAATTCTTTCAAAGCTTTATCTTGATTACAAAGCAAATCACATAAATCATTATATACATCTTTTACTTCCATAATTATCCTCCAAACTAATTAATTCTTATGTGAAACTAACAAAGAACCCTTTTTTAACACTTTTTCATTATTTTGATAATCGCGAGAAACAACTTCTTCAATCACCCTTGATGCTGAATGTAAACCTTCCCCACTTTCCAAAACATAATAAGCAATCTTTTTAATAAAGCTATCGGAATTAATATACTCCTCTGTCAAATCATTTCTATATAAATTTAAAACTGACAAAGGAGAATTAATAGCTTTTATTATATTATCAGTATCCATATCATCCATATAAATTTTGGTTTTAAAAACTTCTTCACAAGTAGATGATAAAAATCTATATTTAATTTGATCAGCCATATACTTTTCAAATCTCACATTAACACTTTTATTACCACTTGAATCTATATGTACCTCATTAGCCTTAGTCAAATATTTTTTTACCATATTTAATGTAGGAGAAACAAAATTATCACTATCTAAATCTGACAAATCATCCATACTAGACATAAAAATATCTCTAACATTATTAATATCTATCTCACCAACAAAAGTTATACTAGAAATATCATAATATCCTTCATCTCCAAGATCTATTATTCCAGAAGCCAGCATACTATTAAACCACATACTATGTCCATATAAAAAGCAATCTTGAAAATCATGTAATAATAAAACGCCTCTATCAGTTCCGTCACCATTCATCATCATTTTGTAAATTCCACTTAAAAATAAACGTGAATTTATACCATTAGGAGAAAATAAATTATAAATCTCTCCTAATGGTATATCCATTAATTCAGTAATTTCTTTTAGCATCGTAGTTTTACCTGAACCACGCTCGCCAATCAGTAAAATATTTTGTTTAAAATTCATTTTCAAATCAAAATTTTTATAAAGTACCCAAACTAATTTTCTAAGTGCTTCATCCTGTATACCTATATTATCTTTTAAAAGTTCATAAAATAATATCTCATTCATATAATCATCCTATCATTAGGCCACTTTTTATTCACTAAGCTTAATATGTAAATCTTCTAATTGTTTTTCTGTAACCTCACTAGGCGCATCTGTCATCAAGCAAGATGCACTTGTTGTTTTAGGAAAAGCAATAACATCGCGAATATTTTCCGTACCACACAATATCATAGTTAATCGTTCTAATCCTAAAGCAAGTCCTCCGTGTGGTGGACAACCATAATTTAAAGCTTTAAGCAAAAATCCAAACTTAGCTTCAGCTTCTTCTTTAGTAAATCCAAGCTCATTTAAAACCTTCTCTTGATCATCAGGATTATATATTCTAAGGCTTCCTCCACCAGCTTCATAACCATTTATTACTATATCATAAGCATATGCTTTCGCATCCTCTTTATCACTTAAATTATCAATATTTTGTGGTAAAGTAAATGGATGATGACAAGAAATATATCTTTCTTCCTCTTCACTATATTCAAACATTGGAAAATCAGTTACCCAAGTTAAAGCATACTTATTTTTATCTATTAAACCTAAATCCCGGGCCATTTTACATCTTAAAGCACCTAGTGATGTCTTAACCATTTTTTTCTCACCAGCAATAATTAAAACCAAATCATTTTCCTTTAAATCTAATGTTTTAACTAAACCATATCCAATTTCAGAAGTAACAAACTTTGCAATACTGCCAGTAAATTCACCATTATATTTAAGAAAAGCTAAAGCCTTAGCTCCATAAGTTTTAACATATTCAGTTAATTTATCAATATCTTTCCTAGAATACTTTAAAGCCGCATTAAATACTATAGCATTAATAATTCCACCATTCTCAATAATACTTTTAAATAAACTAAACTCACTTTCCCTAAAAATATCTGAAATATCATAAATTGGATTTTCAAACCTTAAATCCGGTTTATCAGAACCATATAAATCTATTGCCTCATCATAAGTCATCCTATCAATAGGTAATTTAATTTCTACACCTTTAACATCTTTAAAAATATTATAAAGTAATCCTTCAGTAATATTCATAATTTCATCTTGAGATAAAAAACTTGTTTCCATATCAATTTGTGTAAATTCTGGTTGCCTATCAGCACGTAAATCTTCATCTCTAAAACATCTTGCAATTTGATAATACTTTTCCATACCACTCATCATAAGTATTTGCTTAAAAAGTTGTGGTGATTGTGGCAAAGCATAAAAACATCCCTTATTAACTCTAGAAGGAACTAAATAATCTCTAGCTCCCTCAGGAGTAGACTTGCACAAAATAGGTGTTTCAATCTCCATAAAATCTAAAGAATTCAAATAACTTCTCGCACTTTGCATCACTTTATGTTTAGTCATTAAATTATTCTTAAGTTCTTCCCTTCGCAAATCTAAATAACGATATTTTAATCTAGTATCTTCTAAAGCTGTTGTATTATTTAAATCAAAAGGAAGTTCTATAGACTTATTTAATACCTCTATACTTTGAACATTAATTTCAATTTCACCTGTTTTTAAATGCGTATTAGCTTCTTTTCTTAAAACAACTTCACCAATAGCTTTAATAACATATTCATTTTTTAAACTACTAGCAAGTTCATATACATCACTTTCAGGATTAACCACTAATTGAATAAGACCACTTCTATCTCTTAAATCAATAAAAACAAGGCCTCCTAAATCTCTTTTTTTATTAACCCAGCCATATAAAGTAACAACTTCACCAACATTTTTCTTACTTATACTAGTATTATCTATCTTCATCATCATCACCCAATTTTTCATCTAAAAATTCTATTAATTTATCTAATTTAACCTTATATTCTTCTTTTGTTTCATTATTCTTAACTGTTAAAATTTTACTATTAACTTCTTCTTCACCAACTATAATAATGTATTTAGCCATCACTTTATCAGCTTGTTTAAAATTACTTTTAAAATTATGGCCATCATAATCAATCTCTATATTAAATCCAGCCATTCTTAAATCATTAGCCAAACTTAAAACATAAGGTTTTTGTTCATCTGATGCACTAAAAATATAAACATCTGGACATACCATCTCTTTAATATCAATACCTTCTGCCTGTAGTGCTAAAAAGAGTCTCTCAAGCCCAAGCGCAAAACCGACACCAGGAACACTAGGTCCACCAATAAATTCAACTAAATGATCATATCTACCACCAGCCGCTAAAGTGTTTTGAGAACCAAATCCCTCTATATCAGCTTGAACCTCAAACACTGTATGAGTATAGTAATCTAAACCTCTAACAATATTTGGATTAACCTTATAACTAATTCCCATCGTATCCAAATATTCTTTAACCTTTTCAAAATGCTTACGACTTTCATCATTCAAATAATCTGTCATTTTTGGAGCATTTTTCATAATCTCATTACTACTATCAACTTTGCAATCTAAAATACGAAGTGGATTCTTCTCGTATCTTCTCCTGCAATCATCACATAAATCATTCAAATACGGTTTAAAATAATCAAGTAACGCTTTCCTATAATTTTCTCTAGACTCACTATCACCTAAAGTATTAATATTAACACTTACACCTTTTAAACCTAAAATATTAAATAAATTAACCACAATACTAATCATATCCGCATCCATCATTGGATCATTAGAGCCAAAAGCTTCTACCCCAAATTGATAAAATTCTCTATGTCTTCCAGCTTGTGGCCTTTCATATCTAAACATTGGGCCCATATACCATGCTTTTAAAGGTAAATTTTCTGCATATAATTTATTTTCAATAAAACACCTAACAACACCAGCAGTTCCTTCTGGACGAAGTGTTAAATCTCTATTTCCTCTATCTTTAAAATCATATGTTTCCTTACTTACTATATCAGTTGTCTCACCAACTCCTCTATGAAAAAGCTCACTCGCTTCAAAAATTGGAGTTTCAATATATTTCGCATTATATTTATCCATCAAAGCTTCCACTAACTTCCTAAAATAAAGTTGCGTCAAAGCTCTATCACCATATATATCATAAGTCCCTTTAGGTTTTTGTAACATAATAAAAACATCCTTTCACTATTTAAAATTATATTGGTTTTTCATATAAAAGTCAATGAAATACCCAATATTAAAAGCACTTGTAATTAATTTACAAGCACTTAATATCATATATAACTTATTGGTACATAATAATTATTTTCATTATAATCAATATTATTATCCTTATGACTTTCAAGTCCACTTTAATTTTTTATATAATATATCATTTTCGTATTTTTTGAAAACGACTAAATATAAATTTAAAGTACCATTTTTTCTTAAAACATCCCAAATGCATCAGCAATCAAATTTACAATTTGTAGATTAATTAAAATCGTTGAAAGAACAGAAAATATAGCAAAAGAAATTTTAACAACTAAATCACGCTTAGAATCTAAAATACCTGCAAAATAAAATAAATTAGTTATATAAATAGCAATATTATTGGTCCAAACAATTGTCATAAACCATCCACTATTTATAACACTTCTTATAGCTGTAGTATTATAAATTATCTCATCATTATATACCATTCCAGTATAAGCTAAAAAATCAATAATTAAACTAATAACCGTTAAAATAACTAAAATAATTGTCACATTTCTCTCGTAATTTTTTACTTCTTTCTTTAACCCCTCTTTTTTCATTTAAAACCCTCCTATTATTAGGATACAACATTAATAATTAAATAACAAGCAATACTTTTCAAAAGTTGTAAATAAAAAGCCAGAGAATAAATCTCGGTTCTATAATAAATAGTGTTGGTGAGTAAAATTTCACCGACACTGTTTTTATATAAAAAACGAGTCACTAACCAGAAACTCATGATAAAATATTAATTGGATAAATATCGAAAGGATCTGATTAAATGACTCATACTGATTATATCAAATTAATGTTAAATATTAAAGATGATAATGTTTATTTTTATGAAAACTGTTTAGAAATTGTTAATATTAATGGTAAAAATACTAAAGTTTTTAATGCTTTTCTTACTTATATTCCAAAATGTTGTCCTAAATGTGGATGTATTAATGAAGGACATGATGACATTATTAATTGGGGTTTCAAAAGAAATTGTCATATTAAATTAACTAAAGTTTGTGGTTATGATACTATTCTTAGTCTTGATAAACAAAGATTTAAATGTAAGCATTGTAATAGAACTTTTATTGCTTCTACTTCTATTGTTGATTTCCATAAACAAATATCTAATGATACTAATTTAAATATTAAATTAGAATTAATGCAGAAAGGTACTGAAAAGGATATTGCTAGAAGAAACAACGTTTCTACTAATCATGTTAATAGAGTTTTAGATAGTATTTCAGAAGATAAACTTGTTAAAAATAATGGCTTTTTACCTGAAGTTTTAGGTATAGATGAGTTCAAAGCCACCAAAGATACTAAATCTAAAATGGCTCTTATTATTGTAGACCAAGTACGTGCCAATATATTTGATATTAATAATTCTAGATTATCTAAAGATATTGAATCTTACTTTAATATGTATCCAAAAAAAGAAAGAGACAAAGTTAAATTTATTACTATTGATTTATACAAACCATATTATAAATTACTTAAAAGAATATTTAAAAATGCTATTTTAATTCCTGATAGATTTCATATTGACCTGCAAGTTAGAGATGCTTTAGATAATACTAGAAAAAAACTATGTATTAAATCTAATCCTAATTATAGAAAACTTAAAAAATACTGGAAATTAATACTTAAAAATGAAGATGAATTATCTGAAAAAAAACAATATTCCAAATGTTTTAAAAAAGAAGTTTCACAAATTGATATTGTAACTTATTTGATTAATACAGATGAAGAATTTTATAATACTTATCAAGTTTATCAAGGTATTATAAAAGCTATTGATACTAGAGATAAAGACAAGTTTTTAAACATTATTCATCACCACGACAAAAACATTTCTAAATACATGAAAAAAGCCTTAAAAACTTTTAGAAATATGGAAAAATATATTGTCAACGCTTTTGACTATGAATATTCAAATGGAAGAACTGAAGGCATGAATAACCTTATCAAGCAAATTAAACACACTGCTTGTGGTTATAGAAAATTTAAACATTTAAAAGCTAGAGTTATGCTTATTAAAGGTTTACTTAATCCAATTAAAGCATATTAAAAGAAGACCAATTTTTGGTCCTCTTAACAAGTTCATTTATCATTAGTTTTTTGTTCCACCAACACTACTTGACATTGAACCTAAATCTCTGACTAAATTAAACAATATTATTCGATAACTTCTGAAACGTTACCAGCACCAACTGTTCTACCACCCTCACGGATAGAGAATTTAGTACCATTTTCAATAGCGATTGGTGCGATTAATTCTACTGTCATTTCAACATTGTCACCAGGCATTACCATTTCAACACCTTCAGGAAGTTCAATAACACCAGTTACATCAGTTGTACGGAAGTAGAATTGTGGACGATAGTTACTGAAGAATGGAGTATGTCTTCCACCTTCTTCTTTACTAAGTACATAAACTTGAGCTTTAAACTTAGTATGTGGAGTAACTGATCCTGGTTTAGCAATAACTTGTCCTCTTTCAACTTCATCACGTGAAACACCACGAAGTAATAAACCTGTGTTATCTCCTGCTTCAGTAAAGTCAAGTTGTTTTCTGAACATTTCAATACCAGTAACAACTGTTTTCTTAGTAGGTTTTAAACCAACAATTTCAACTTCTTCATTTAATTTTAATTCACCACGTTCAACACGTCCAGTAACAACTGTACCACGACCTGTAATAGTGAATACATCTTCAATTGGCATTAAGAATGGTTTTTCATTATCACGAGCTGGAGTTTCAATCCATGAATCAACAGCATCCATTAATTCACCAATTTTAGCTTCGTAATTAGCGTCTCCTTCAAGAGCTTTTAAAGCAGAACCTCTGATGATTGGAGTATTGTCACCATCATAACCATATTCAGTTAATAATTCGCGAACTTCCATTTCAACTAGGTCTAATAATTCTTCATCATCTACCATATCACATTTGTTTAAGAATACAACCATACGAGGTACTCCAACTTGACGTGAAAGTAAGATGTGTTCACGAGTTTGTGCCATAGGTCCATCTGTAGCAGCAATAACTAAGATAGCACCATCCATTTGCGCAGCACCAGTAATCATGTTTTTAACATAGTCAGCATGGCCTGGGCAGTCAACGTGTGCATAGTGTCTATTAGCTGTCTCATATTCGATATGAGCAGTATTAATAGTAATACCACGTTCTCTTTCTTCTGGGGCTTTATCGATATCAGCATAAGCTTCGAATTTAGCCCATTTTGGATTTTGATCTGATAAATATTTTGTAATAGCCGCAGTTAATGTTGTTTTACCATGGTCAACGTGTCCAATAGTACCAATATTAACATGTGGTTTTGAACGGTCAAATTTTTCTTTTGCCATTATTATTCCTCCTTTTTCTTTTTCAATAAACATTTTAACATGACTAAACTAAAATTTCAACTGTTTTAATTTAGTTTCCGCCATTTTTTTTGATAATATCTTCAGCGATATTTTTAGGTACTTCTTCGTAGTGATCAAACTTCATTGAGAAGTTACCTCTACCTTGAGTATTAGAACGTAAACTTGTTACATATCCAAACATCTCAGAAAGCGGTACCATAGCATCTATACTTAGTGCATTACCACGTGATCTTTGACCCATAGGTCTTCCTCTTCTCGCAGTAATATCACCCATAACTGTTCCTAAAAATTCATCAGGTACAGTTACTTCAACGCTCATAATAGGTTCCAAAATAACTGGATCACAATTCTTCTTAGCTTCTTTTAAAGCTAGTGAAGCAGCAACCTTGAATGCCATTTCAGATGAATCAACATCGTGATATGAACCGTCGTGTAAAGTAGCTTTTACATCGATTACTGGATATCCAGCTAAAATACCAGATTCCATAGCCTCTTGTAAGCCTTTATCTACTACTGGAATGTATTCTCTTGGAACAACACCACCAACAATAGCATCAACAAATTCATATCCTTTACCAGGATTAGGTTCAAATTCAACCCAAACGTGTCCATATTGTCCACGTCCACCTGATTGTTTGATATATTTTCCTTCACAGTCACCTTTTTTCTTAATAGTTTCCCTATAAGCAACTTGTGGGTTACCAACATTAGCTTCAACGCCAAATTCTCTTTTCATTCTATCAATAATGATGTCTAGATGTAACTCACCAACACCAGCAATAATAGTTTGACCAGTTTCATGATCTGTTGTAGCTCTAAATGTTGGATCTTCTTCAGATAATTTTTGTAAAGCTAAAGCCATCTTATCTTGGTCATCTTTAGATTTTGGTTCAACAGCAAGCTCGATAACTGGTTCAGGGAATTCCATAGGAGCTAATATACAAGCATGTTTTTCATCACATAAAGTATCACCAGTAGTTGTAGATTTTAATCCAACAACAGCTGCAATATCTCCAGTATAAACATCTGTAATTTCTTGCCTATGATTAGCATGCATTTGTAAGATACGACCTATTCTTTCTTTTTTATCTTTATTAGAGTTAAGTACATATGAGCCATTAGATAAATGACCAGAATAAACTCTGATAAAAGTTAAACGTCCAACAAATGGATCAGTCATAACTTTAAACGCTAAAGCTGAAAATGGTTCTTTATCATCAGGATGTCTTTTAATTTCATTACCATTCATATCAACACCTTCAATAGCTTCAACATCTGTAGGTGCTGGTAAATAATCAACAACAGCATCAAGTAATAATTTGATACCTTTGTTTCCAAGTGCAGTACCGCACATAACCGGGAAGAATTTAACAGCTAAAGTTCCCTTTCTAATAGCCGCTTTAATTTCATCTACTGAAACTTCTTCTCCCTCTAAATATTTGTTCATTAAATCATCATCGAATTCTGCAACTGCTTCAATTAAGTCATTACGTTTTTCTTCAACTATATCTACTAAATCTGCTGGAATATCAATGATTTCTGGATTTTCTTCAGGTTTTCCATCGTATTTATAAGCTGTTCTAGTTACTAAATCAACAACACCAGTAAAGTCGCTCTCAGCTCCAATTGGCCATTCAATTGGTTTAGCATTAACACCTAAACGCTCATCAATACTCTTTAAACTAAATTCAAAATCTGCTCCCATTTTATCCATTTTATTGGCAAAAATCATTCTAGGAACATTGTATTCAGTTGCTTGTCTCCAAACTGTTTCAGTTTGTGGTTCAACACCAGCTTGCGCATCGATTAAAGCAACCGCACCATCTAATACACGTAAACTTCTTTGAACTTCAACAGTAAAGTCAACGTGACCTGGTGTATCAATAATATTTAATCTATAACCCTTCCAATATGCAGTTGTTGCTGCAGAAGTAATAGTAATACCACGTTCTTGTTCTTGTTCCATCCAGTCCATTTGAGATTCACCATCGTGAGTTTCGCCGATTTTATGAATCTTGTGAGTATGGAATAAAATTCTTTCAGTGCATGTAGTTTTACCTGCATCAATGTGGGCCATGATACCAATATTACGAGTTTTATCTAAACTATATTCACGAGCCATATTTTATTTCCTTTCTTAAAATTACCATCTATAATGAGCAAATGCTTTATTAGCTTCTGCCATTCTGTGAGTTTCCTCACGTTTTTTAACCGCAGCTCCAACACCGTTAGAAGCATCGATTATTTCATTAGCTAAATTTTCAGCCATAGAATGTCCGCCTCTTAAACGAGCATATTGAACAAGCCAACGTAGTCCTAAAGCTTGAGCTCTATCAGGACGTACTTCAATAGGTACTGGATAGTTAGCTCCACCTACACGTCTTGTTTTAACCTCTAAAGCTGGTTTGATATTTTCTAAAGCTTTGTTAAATACTTCAGTTGGCTCTTCGCCAGTTTTTTCTTTAACCATATCAAACGCATCATAAAGAATTGTTTGTGCAGTTCCTTTTTTACCATCTAACATCATTGTATTAATTAACTTAGTAACAACTTTAGATTTGTAAATTGGATCTGGTAAAACATCTCTTTTTTCAGCTCTTCTTTTACGCATAATAATCCTCCTTCCAAATTTATTTTAAAAATTATTTATTTCCTTTTGGTTTTTTAGCACCGTATTTAGAACGGCCTTGTCTTCTTGCGTCAACTCCAGCAGTATCCATAGTACCACGAATAATGTGATAACGAACACCGATTAAGTCTTTAACACGTCCACCACGAACAAGTACAACACTGTGTTCTTGTAAGTTGTGTCCTTCTCCTGGAATATAAGTATCTACTTCTCTTCCATTTGAAAGTCTAACACGCGCATATTTTCTTAAAGCTGAGTTCGGTTTCTTTGGTGTTTTAGTTCCAACACGAGTACATACACCACGTTTTTGTGGAGAATTACTTATTGT
Source organism: uncultured Bacilli bacterium (assembly GCA_944358535.1). GTDB lineage: Bacteria > Bacillota_I > Bacilli_A > RF39 > UBA660 > Coprosoma. Next base: position 56,661 of record CALVRH010000004.1, read on the forward strand.
CTCTTTTTTATCTTTACTGTTGTATCCAATATTTAAAACTGGTGATTTACTTTTTCTAATTTTAGAACCTCTTTTTTTTCTAACAAGTTGATTAATAGTTGGCATAATTTAACCTCCTCTCATTACACATACCCAGGTGTTTCATTTTTCTTCTTAATTAAAGATTTACCCAAAGGTAAACCTAAAATTAAAATGCATAAATAATATACCATTTCATTATATGTTTGTCAATAATTTTATTTCTTTTTTAATCAAAAATTAATAGCCATTTAAATCTATTGGATTACTCATAATTTTGATAATCAAATCCATATTATCATCTTTAGCCATCTTATTTCTTTTAATAGTCCCACATTTTTTACAAACATAAACTATTTTATATCCACCTTTTTTTCCTTTTTCAATCGCCACAGGTTCCAATATTCCATGGCATTCACATTCCCTATCTCCCGGATTAATATCAACATGTTTAGAACACAAACATTTTGGACAGTGGTCTCTTGCCGTATATCCAAGCGGACTAACGTTTTCCCCACAAACATCGCATATAAAATTTTCATCTATCATAGTAAACCTTGCTTTTTCTTCGTTCATCAATATACTAACTCCCTTTATTTATAGGATATTTTACCATAAATACAGTCATAATTCAATTTCTAACTTTTTCAAAAAGCTAAAAAACATGTGCCACAGCACACTGTTCTTAATAAATAATTTCAATAGTCTTTTTACTATCACACTATTAATAACTACACATATTTTATCTTTTGGCAAAACCTTGCCTTATATTCTTATATTAATATAATGTATAATACAATTATTTAAAAGTGCCCTCTATTCTATTGTGTAAGGATCTAATTCAGTACCACTACCTTTTAAGGTAATATTTGGTGAAAGATAGACAACAGGATGAACATTTGCTGTCATACTATATGTTCCCCAATAATCAGGTGAAAAAGATCCATCACTTTGAAGAAAAAATGAAGACTTATTACTCTCACTAGCTACCATTCTCGATAATGTCCATATAGCACTATTATTAAATATCCAATTTGTAGCTCTACATGTACTATAATTATCTTCATTTAGAGAAAAACTATTACACTTCGCTTGATTACTACTTGCCCGCAAATATTCTGAAACTGTAGGTAATGCTACTTTTCCATACCATTTGACATTATTTTCACCATTTATCTGAGTAGACAAAACTTTACTATTATATGAAACTGCCCCTATGCTAAAATTATGCGCAACTATTTGACTTTTAGCCTGTTCAGTCAAATCATTATAGTAAGTTTTATTTAAATATGTATTTAATACTGCTGGACGCGCCCAATCATTAGACGCTGTATCATAAGAATTTGTATCCCAATACCTTTCTCCAATACTTACAGTCCTCATTATTTTTATTGTTTTATCTTTTTCAACAGACATAATACGCCAACCAGCAAATTCATTATTAAATGTTATATAATTATTTGGATTTCTTCCTTTATAAAAATATCTGCCTTTTTCATATTTATCCTCATACAAACCAACTCCAGTAGTTACAATTGGTTCTTTTTCAAGTATTTCATCGCCCCCTTCTATTGGTGTTTTACACACATTATATAATTCATCTATTGCTCCTTGAACATCTGTACTTGAAAGCCCGCTTTCTTTATTATCATATGTCACACCTTCACTTGGAAAATATGTTACTGCATACACACTTATACCGCTAAAAAGTAATCCGCCTAATATAAAAATAAATATTCTATTTTTCAATACTTTCTTTACTTTTTCTTTCATCTCTTATTCTCCTCTATCTTAACCTTACATAACTAATTATATATTTTATCTAAAAAAAACACTTAACCCTATATGGTTAAATTATAGTGAGCATGTCAATTATTCAATCTTCTCTATCTATATTAGAAAATAGTTCATCGGAAAAAAATTCTTCTAAAGTCATATTAAGTCCATCGCATATTCTAACAATTGTAAGTAATTTTGGATTAACAGAATTACATTCAATAATATTTTGAACCGTGCTTTGTGTTAAACAGCAAATATTCGCAAGTTTATTAACGGATATCCCTCTCTCATCACAAATTTTCAGTAATTTTTTTGACATTGCTTCACATATTTTCACAAGACTCACCTTATGCTAATTTTAACAATACTAACCGCATATCGTTTAACCACATAAGGTTAAATAAAAAACAATTATACTAAAAATTTTCCCCATTAGTATAATTGTTTAATTTTAAAAATCTTTTTCAATACAAAATACTGCATAAAGTGGAATTGATTTAATTTGTTTTTCTTTATCGAATCCAAAATTCCTCGCACTAATTCTAATCATATATTTTGGTTTATACTTTTCGAAATAAACATTTAAACTCTTAGAACGTACTGTATCACCAGCCTTAACCTCTACCGGAATAATACCATCCTTTAAATAAAGTAAAAAATCAACTTCAGAAGTATTATTTTGCCAGTAAAACAAATCATGTTTATTACATGTTAATTGATTAGCTACATAATTTTCTGCAATAATCCCTTTATAAAGTGAAATATTATCAGATAAAATATCATTCATTGAAATTTTTAATATATTATTTAAAATACCTACATCACTCAAATATAATTTAAATGTATTATTATCTACAAATCCCATTAAAGGAACCTCTGGCACTTTCACGATATTAGAAACAAGCACCATATTACTAGCTTCTAACCAATCTAAAGAAGTTTCATATTCTCTAGCACGCGCACCTTTATCAACCTTTGAAAATTGAAACTTATTAGATAAATTAGAAAGTTGTGATGGAAGCGAATTATAAACCCTAGAAATCTTTAAAGCCTCAGATTCACTTGTGACATATTTATCCATATCTTTAAAATAAGAACTTATAATATCAGTCAAAATTGAAGTATCATACTTAATGTAATCACCATTAGCTCTAACCATACTTTTCACACTTTCAGGCATACCACCAGTAATCAAATAAATTCTATAAAGTCGCAAGGCCTTTTCATGAAGTGGTTCTGAAATAGGTTTATTATTTAAATAACTATCCTTAATTAAATTAATAAGTAAATTCTCACCCATGGCCATTAAAAATTCTTCAAAATCCATTGGGTATAAATTAATCATTTTAACTTTACCAACAGGAAAAGAAAATTTTGCTCTTTTTAATTTTACCCCAAGTAAAGAACCAGCACATACAATTCTTACATTATTATGTTTCTCACAAAAATATTTTAATTCTGAAATTAATTTTTCTGATTCCTGAATCTCATCAATAAATAAAATAGAATTTTCTTTTTCAAAATCAAAATTTAATAAAACCTTAAGCTGAGCAAACTTCTCATCAGAAGTTAATTTTGAATTATAAAGTTCTATAACACTATCATTTTCAAATAAATTTACATAAGCATAATTTTCATATTCCTTTTTGCAAAACTCATCCAAAATATAAGTTTTTCCAGACTGCCTAACACCAAGTACCATAAGTGGTTTAATATTAGCACTATCATTTTTCCAATTTAAAAGTTCATCATATATTTTTCTTTTCAAAGTCAATCACCCACCACAATATTATCATATTTTTTATATAAAATCAAATGACACATCACATTTTTCATAGATAAATTTTGATGTTTCATCACGTTTTTCATAGATGAAATTTGAAAATATATCACATTTTTCATACATAACACAATCAAACATCAAATTATTTAAAATAAATCTATTTCATTAATTATAATTATTAAACCATCATAATCTATATTGGTGATATAATGAAAATCTTTTCTATTAATCATTTAATACTCATTTTTTTATTAATATTATTTTCAGTATTAATTGGACTCAAGATTAAAAAAAGTAAAAACATTTTATCATATATTTTAATTTTCCTACTATCTTTAGAAATATCAAAATTTTTATTTTTAATATTAACAAATGATTTTAAAATAAATAATGACTTGCCTTTGCAACTATGTTACCTATATCCATTCATTGGACTAATCTACTTAAAAACAAAAAAAGAATTCCTATTAAACTACTTAGGCGCTTTCGGTATTTTCTTTAGTTTTTTTGCCATCATCTTTACAAATCCAACCAATCTATATGATTTTCGCATTTTATATTGTTATATTTATCATTTTTTCTTATTAATATCAGGTATTTATATAACTAAAAATTTTAAAACCAAATTTTCTTTCAAAAACATATTAATTATGTTTGTACAAATAGCTATCGCTTTTATAGCCAATTCTATAATAAAAAATGGAGCTAATTACATTTTTTTAAATACCTTTTTAGATCCGTTTCATTATACAAAATATGTTGATAATGTATCTGCTTTCAACATAAAATTATTTGGAATTTCAATCAATGACATTCTAATTTTTTTATTTACTAGGAATTTGCTTTGTAAAAGGTAAAAGTTTGCAAAAAGTTATTTACAAATATAACTATTCGT